>NZ_JBFALG010000044.1:0-59739 GCF_040656135.1 Micromonospora sp. NPDC050200 | reverse complement strand
CCTGGGGGCCCCCGTTTCTACAGGGTGGGGGGGTTGCTCCCCCCCCCCCACACCTTGCGCAGCGCCCGGCCGTGGGGGGGGGGGGGGGGGGGTGGGGGGGCGCGCCCCCCCCCCCCGCCGCTGCCCCCGCCGGCGATGCGCCGCCTGCTCAGCGCACGGGCAGGGAGCGGCCCGCCCGGCTGAGCACGGGCCCCGCCGGGCCGCGCCCGAGCGGGCGGACCCGGCCGGGCCGGTGCCGGGGCGCCAGCGCCGCGCGCAGCGCCGGACCGAGGATCCGCCGGACATCGGCGGCGGACAGGCCGGACGCGACCGGCAGCGGGTTCAGGTACCGCGTGTAGATCAACCCGCCGATCACGGTGACCGCCGCGGTGGCCCGCTCGGTCGCGTCCGGGCCGCCGAGAAATTCAGCGAGCCGGACCAGCACTTCCCGGTCCAGGTACTCGCGCACCAGCCCGAGCAGTTGATCGTCCGGGGCCGGCTCGCCCTCGACGGAGGCGTCGTCCCAGAGGGCGACGACGGCCTGCAGCAGCCGGTCGGCCAGCGTGGCCGGGTCGCCCGGCAGTGCCTCGGCCAACGCCCGCGACTGCGCGCAGTGCACCCGCATCACCTCGCCGAACAGGCCCTGCTTGGAGCCGAAGTGGTAGCTGACCAGCGCCTGGTCGACGCCGGCCCAGGCAGCCACCGCCCGCAGCGTGGTGCCCTGGTAGCCCCGCTCCAGGAACAGCGCCCGCGCCGCCTCGGCGATGCGCGCACGGGTGGGTGGATTGCCGCGCGGACGCCCCCGGGATTTATTCATCACCGTTGAACATGCCGCCCGGAAGCCGCAATGTCAACGCATACCGAGCACCCGGACCGTCCGGGTCACGGAGGAGGAGCAGACCCATGCGCATTATCGTCATCGGCGCCAGCGGACCCACCGGCCGGCAGCTCACCGCGCAGGCCCTCGGCACGGGCCACCACGTCACGGCGATCAGCCGCCACCCCCGGGGACTGCCCCGGCACGACCACCTCACCGTGGTGGCCGCCGACGCCACCGACCCCGCCGCGATCGACCCGGTGGTCGCCGGCGCCGACGCCGTGCTCTCCACGCTCGGTGTCACGCCCAGCCGGAAACCGGTCACCACCTACTCGGCGGCGACGACCGCCGTCATCACCGCCATGCGGCGCCACGGCGTACGGCGGCTGATGGTGGTCAGCTCCAGTGTCCTGGACCCCGGCTGGCGGCCCAGCAACGCGTTCTTCTTCAACCACGTCCTCGACCCGTACGTCAACCGGGTGCTGATCCGGCAGGTGCACCAGGACATGCGGCGGATGGAGGAGCTGGTCCGGGCCAGCGACCTGGACTGGACCATCGTCCGCCCGTCCGGCCTCTTCGAACACCCCACGGTCACCGACCACCTCGTCGCCGACGGCAGCGCCGACGGCGTCTTCACCGCCCGGGCCGACCTCGCCGCCGCCATGCTCCGAGAGCTGGCGGAGCAGCGCTTCCTGCGCCGGGCGATGGGCGTGGTGACCACTGCGGTCAAGCCCGGCCTGGTCCGGCTCGTCCGCGACGAGGTCCTGCGGTCACCCCGCTGAACCCGCCGCGCGCCGAAGCGTCAGCGCAGCGCGAGAAGCGCTCGCCGGGCGTCCTCCAGCCCCCGCTCGTTGTCGACCGGACCGGCGACGCCGGTCCGGTCGTCCTCCACGAGTCGCCGCGCGAAATAGTCCGCCTGGATCGCCCAACGCAACCGCAGCATCGTCGCCAGACCGTGGTCCAGCTCCGCGCGGCCCAGCAACCCACCCGCGAGGTACGCCTCGACCAGCGCCCGCGCGCGGTCCGGTCCTCCGACGTACATCACCGCCGAGGCCACGTCGTAGAGGAGCGGCCCCACCAGCGCGACGCTCCAGTCGATGACACCGCAGCGGCCGGTGCTCCGGTCGAGCCGGAAGGCCTCCGGAGCCGGATCGGAGTGCAGCAGGCCCCAGGACAGACGCTCGGGCTTCAGTGCCTCGTAGGCGCGGACCGCCGCGATCACCGCCGGCCGCACCCAGTTCCGGACACCCAGGTGGTCCGCCGCCGGCTCGAGCCAGTGGAACCGGTCGGCGGCGGGGACCGACGCCGACCGCAGCGCGTCATGCACCCGGGCCAGCATCCGCCCGATCAGCCGCTGCTCCGCCTGGTCCGTTCCGGTGAGCGGCACCCCCGGCACCCAGGCGAGCAGCGCAAGCGGCCGGCCCTCGACCTCGGCCGTCAACTGCCCGTCGACCGTCGGCACCGGCGCGCCCGCCGCCACCCCCGTACGCTCCAGCAGCTCCGCCACCGCCAGACCGGCGGCGAAGCTGCCCCCGGCGCGGGGCGACACGGTCTTCGCCACCCGCCGCACCCCGGCGTGCTCGACGAACCAGGTCCCCGAGTTCATGCCGCCGTGATGGGGCGCCACCAGGGCGCCCGTGAGTCCCCACCGAACGTCCAGGCAGGACCGCAGCGTCCTCTCGGCAGGCACGCACGGAGTCAACCACCGGCACGGCGTACGGGCCACCGACTTGCCCGCCGGCGTCGACGATCGAATATCCGTTGCGGCCCCGTGACGCATCGCCTAGCGTCAGCGCACAACGTCACACCGATCATCCCGGGGAGCCCGCCGTGCAGCAGCACAACAGCACCGAGACCACGCGGTCCATGCCGCGCGGTGGTGCCATGCGGCCCGCGGGCGAACGAGCCCGGGGCCAGCTCCAGGGCCGGTGTGGCTGGCGACGAGGGTGGCGGCGCGGATAGCGCCAGCGCGACACGCGCAGCCGCCCACCCCACCGGGGCACGGGCGGCTTTTTCGTCACCCGGCACCCGCCCGAGGGGTGTAGCTCAACTGGCAGAGCACCGGATTCCAAACCCGACGATTGCAGGTTCGAGTCCTGTCACCCCTGCGTCATGTCCCGGCACCGCCGGTGGCGTCGCTTCTTCTCAACTCCACAGTGGATGGCATGAGCACGATCCCGGCCGGCGCCGCAAGCGCGCCGGCCGGGGGTACGACACGGGTCGACACCGACCCGCACGGGCCGTTGGAGCAAGCTGGCAGCTCACCCGGTTCTCAGCCGGGAGGTCACGGGTTCGAGCCCCGTACGGCCCACGAGACTTCCGCCGCCCCGCCCCGGGGTGGTACCCCACGACACCAGGAGAAGACGATGGCATTCACCCCGCTGCCGGGCACGAAGGCGCCGGTACGGGTCTGGACCGACCCGTACGGCATCGAGCCGCAGGCCGCGCAGCAACTGCGCAACATCGGCGCGCTGCCCTGGGTGCAGGGCGTCGCGGTCATGCCGGACGTGCACTTCGGCAAGGGTGCCACGGTCGGCTCCGTCATCGCGATGCGGCAGGCCGTCTCGCCCGCCGCGGTCGGGGTGGACATCGGTTGCGGGATGTCCGCGGTGCGTACCTCGCTCACCGCGGCCGACCTGCCGGACAACCTGGCGCCGCTGCGCGCGGCGATCGAGGCGGCCGTCCCGGTCGGCTTCGCCAAGCGGGACGACCCGGTGAACCCGCGCCGCATCCGGGGCCTGGAGCAGGCCGGTTGGGACGACTTCTGGGGTCGGTTCGGCACGCTCGATCGGCGGGTCGCGCAGCTGGAGAGCCGGGCCCAGCACCAGATGGGCACCCTCGGTGGGGGCAACCACTTCATCGAGGTCTGCGTCGAGCAGGGCGGGCCGGACGCCGGTCAGGTCTGGCTGATGCTGCACTCCGGCTCCCGCAACATCGGCAAGGAGCTGGCCGAGCGGCACATCGGGGTGGCCCGGCACCTGCCGCACAACACCGATCTGCCCGACCGGGACCTGGCGGTGTTCCTCGCCGGCACGCCGGAGATGGACGCCTACCGCCGGGACCTGTGGTGGGCGCAGGAGTACGCGCGGCGCAACCGGGCGGTCATGCTGGCGCTGCTCTGCGGCGTGGTCGGCGAGCAGTTCCCGCAGGTGGCGTACGGGGAGCCGATCTCGTGCCACCACAACTACGTGGCGGAGGAGAGCTACGACGGGGTGGACGTGCTGGTGACCCGCAAGGGCGCGATCCGGGCCGGTCGGGGGGACCTGGGCATCATCCCGGGGTCGATGGGCACCGGCTCGTACATCGTGCGCGGCAAGGGGAACCCGGACGCGTACTGCTCGGCGTCGCACGGCGCGGGGCGGCGGATGTCGCGGGGGCAGGCGAAGCGGACGTACAGCACCGCCGACCTGGTCCGGCAGACCGCCGGGGTGGAGTGCCGCAAGGACGCCGGGGTGGTCGACGAGATCCCTGGCGCGTACAAGGACATCACCAAGGTGATGGCGCAGCAGGACGACCTGGTTGAGGTGGTGGCGCACCTCAAGCAGGTGGTCTGCGTGAAGGGTTAGACCACGACCGGCGCCCCGGGGGGTTGGGGCGCCGGTCGTACGCCCCGGTGGCGCAGCGGAGAGCGCGCCGGTCTACGAAACCGGAGAGCCCAGGTTCGAATCCTGGTCGGGGCACGGTCCGTATCCGCGACGTCGGAACGGAACCCTTGCGAGCTGGTGCAATGGGCAGCACAATCCCGCCTCGGTCTCCACCGATGCCATCCACTGTGGTGCCGCCGGAGGACGTGGGTCCAGCCGCTGCTCATAACGGTGGCCCGCCCGGTTCGACCCCGGGTCCGGCGACGACTTCGTCGCCGACGGCGTCTTCACCGCCCGGGCCGACCTCGCCGCCGCCATGCTCGGCGAGTTGGACGAGCAGCGCTTCCTGCGCCGGGCGACGGGGTGGTGACCACCGCGGTCAAGCCGGGCCTGGTGCGGCTCGTCCGCGACGAGCTCCTGCGGTCACCCCGCTGAGCCGGCCGGACCGGGCGCGCACCCTTCGGCCGCCGGCCGGGGAAAGCGCGCCCGCACCGCGTCGATGCAGCTGTCCCGCGAGGTCGGGCCACCGAAGCGCAGCCGGTCGTAGCCGGTGAAGGCCGGCTCCAGCGCGTCCAACTCGTCCACCAGCGTGTGCAACCGCCGGGACCACCGCGCTCCGGGCTCCGGCCGGTCGACCGCCGCGCGGATCGCCGCGGTGAGCTCGTCCTTGCGCCGGATCGTCTCCGGCGTCACCGAGCGCAGGCACACGTACCGGCCGCTGAGGTAGGCCTCCCACTCGGCCGCGCCCTCCGCCGGGTCCGCCCAGTGCCCGGTGAACCAGGCCCGCAACGCCGCCGGCCCGCCCGCCCGGTCGGCCAGCGAGAACAGGTCCGCCGGCACCATCTGCGCGCCGTCCGAGCGCAGGTAGCCCGGCAGCGACAACCGCCGGTCCAGCATCAGCCGGCGTACGTCGTCGGCGTCGCGGCCGTGTGCCGCGCAGAGCTCCTCGAGGACGACGAACTGCATGTCGACGTACGCGTCGTCGGCCGCCGTCATCCGATGGTCCCCGTTGACCTCCCGGAACCGTTCGGCCACCCGTTCTGCCAGCTCCACCGGCGTCTCCTTCCCTCGTCGGAAGGGACCGTAACGGCCGGATTCTTCGGCGCCCGCCGAATTGTCCATCACTGGGTACTGGTCCGGTTGAGCGCCGCCAGCGCGAACCAGGCGGCCGGCGCGGACGTGCCATCGGCCACGGGCAACGGACGTCCGACCGCGTCCAGGCCGAAGTAGGGCGTGACCAGGCCCGTTGATAAATCGGCGTTCGACATGATCACCTCCCGATCGCTAGTCATCCATTCGGTATGTATGCTCGCTGACCGAGACCTACCCCTCCAACTCATGCCAACCCGCCCATTCGCCCCGGGCGACGTTGGCCAGATCGGAGCGCCATGGGCTGCTCACACGCTCAGGAATGCCCCCTCTTCCCGCTGCTCAACGCAAGCTTGCGCGACTGGCGTAACTACTACTGCGACAGTGCGGGGGGTTGGCGGACGTGTGCTCGGTACAAGTTGTCCAGGACGGGCCAGCTCGTGCCGATCACGCTCCTCCCGAATGGAGTCGACGCGCTACACCTGAGAGGCATTCCCGCCGCTGACGGGTCGGACGCGGCCTGGGCGCCACAGACGCCCCCGTCACGGCTCGATCCGGGGTCCTCGCAGCGGTTCGAGCCGCCGCCGGCCCGGGAGCCCAACCCGGTACCGGCACCCGCTCAAGGCTTCAACCCCGGGTCACCCGCACAGGATCCGCACCCCTCCAGAACCCCATCGACCCCACCGGCGCCTCGGCGGGTCCGGTGGTGGACCCGACTCGCAGATTGGATTGCAGGTCCCGCATGACTGAATACTGGCCCTGGTGGGCGGGGGCTGTCGGGCTCGCCCTCACCACCATCAACTACGCCGTCACGACCGATCGATCCTTCGGGGTGTCCGGTGCGTGGGACCGCGTGCTGCACTGGCGCGCCGAACGCCGTGTCGAACGGGTGAACGCCCGGTTCGCTGACGAACGTGTCCTTGCCGAGGCTCTCGCCGCGGCCACCGCCGACCAGTTCGGAGCCGGTTCGGCTGCACCTGCCGCGCGTCCCGGCCAGCACGGCGACGCGCGGACACCGGGACAGGACGGGCGACCGCCAGCGGCGGCGAGCTCCTCGATGGCGAGCCTGCTCCCGGCACCCTTGGTCAGCCAGGTCGCCCTGCTCCTGTCGGTCTTCGTCGGCGGGTGGGTGGCGGCGGTTACCGCCGGCCGATTCCAGCTCCGCCTCGACATGGGCGACGCCTTCCGCCAGATCGTGACCGACAAACCGATCGAAATGGTCGGCGCGCTGTTCGTCGGCGGTGTACTCGTCGGCTTCGGCACCCGTCTCGCCGGAGGGTGCAGCAGCGGTCACGGGCTCAATGGCTGTGGCCGGCTACAGCCGGTCAGCATCGTCGCGACTGCCGTCTTCTTCGGCACCGGCGTCCTCGTGTCGTTCCTGCTGTGGAAGGTGATCTGATGCGTACCCGGGGCGGGATACTCGTCGCCAACATCATCGCTGGGCTGGCCCTCGGCTACACCGTCGCGAACATCGGGTTCGCTGACTACGCCGAACTGAACCGCATGTTCACCTTCCAGGATCTTCGCATGTTCCTGGCCTTCGCCGGCGCCGTAGCGATCATCGTCGTGGTATTCGCCGTATTGCGCGTCCGCCGCACCGCGGGGCGCATCCATGCCGGCGTGATCCCCGGCGCAGTGCTGTTCGGCACCGGCTGGGCGATCTCGGGTGGCTGTCCGGCAATCCCGATCGTGCAGGTCGCCAGCGGGTACCTCCCCGCCTTGGTCACGATTGCCGGCATCGTCGTCGGCATCCGGCTCTGCCGCTGGGCCAACACGAGGTACTTCCACCTCGACAGCGGATCCTGCGAGCGGTAGCCGCGCCCAGGAACCGGATGGATCGACTCGCCAGCCTGGTGGAACGTGCGTGGCTCGGCTGTACCGGTTGTCGCCGGCCGTGCGGCAGGGGCTGAGGTGTGAGGCGGGTGGGGTGCAGACGCCCCACCCGCCTCACACCGATGCCCGGGGCTGGCGCGAAGGGCGTGCAAGTCGACGAGGCCAAGGTCCAGGCCATCGCCAGGCCGCCTGTCGGTGGCCAGTTCGGATTCCCCTGGTACGGCCAGATGAAATGTGACGCTCCGTAGCCGCCGATCATGGCGGCAGAAACTTGTGGTGTCGTTGCGTGGTGCGAAATTCGGGGTCGGTCGATGATTCGGTCGACCCTGTTTCGTGATGTCGATCTCCCCCGCAAGAGGGAGGACCTGGTTGCGGGATTCGTATCGACTGGTGGCATGGCTTCCACTGCTTTCGCAGGCGATCGTCCCCAGGCCCCTGCGCGCCCCGGCACCGGTGTCACCGTGACAGGTCGTCTGGTGGCCCTGTGCTGCATCGGGTTCGCGGTCGTCAACGTCGTCTTCGAGATGACCGGCCACTTCGCCGACGGCCCCTATGCCGAGTACGTTTCCGCGATCACCGTGATGAACTGGCTTGTCGTCGGGCTGAAGACGATGGGGGCGGCGGTGGCACTGTTGTCGGTCGCCGAACGCCCGAGGTTTCTTTCGCCGGCACGCCTGGGCGTGTTGTTGTGGGGAGCGTTTGCGACGCTCGGCGTGTACGCCCTCGGCAGCGTGGTGCAAGCGGTCGGCATGGCCTCGGGCCTGACGGGCACCGCCGACCAGATCGACCTGGCCGGAGTCGGTTACGTGCTCTTTTTCCTGTTGCTTGCAGTTGGTTACGGTGTCCTGGCGATCTCTTACTCGCGGCGCTTCGGGCTTCGGAAAGGCGTCGCCGTCCTCGGCGTGCTCGGCGCACCTGTGGTGCTGGGCGTGATCCTGCTGGCCGTCCCCATGCTGCTGGCCGCCCTCGGCCTCATGCCTACGCCCTGACTCCACCTCGTTGGGGGCGCCGGCCACCAGTTCGGGGCGCCACTCGATGATGTGCAAGTGATGCAGGTCCTCGCGGAGCGCCAACACGCCCCGCGCCCAGGCGACGCAGGGCACCCTCCCCCACCCGGCCCCACGGCCAGACGGGCAAGCGTCCGGAGGGACACGCACCAACGGACCGGATGGTGCTGGAGACGCTCGCCCCGACCGAGCGGGCGGTGTTCGTACTGCGCGAGGTGTTCGATGTGGCCTACGACGAGATCGCCGAAGCCGTCGACAAGTTGGACCACGACCGGCGCCCCCGGGGGGTTGGGGGCGCCGGTCGTACGCCCCGATGCCATCCACTGTGGTCCTTGCCGGAGGACGTGGTTCCAGCCGCTGCTCATAACGGTGGCCCGCGCCCAGTTCGACCCCGAGGTCGGCGACGAGCGATCTCCACCGGTCAGCCGGTGGCGGCCAGGACGACCGGCACGGCCACCACGTGCGTGCGGGAGCCGTCGCGCGGGGAGACCTCGTACACCTCGACGGTGCCGGGGCCGGCGGTCGTCAGCCGGTAGGCGACCCCACCCCGGTAGTCGCCCCGGCAGCCGCTGCCGCAGGTGGCGGTGGTGAAGCCGGTGCCGACCACCCGGCCGGCGGAGTCGAGGACCCGGATCGAGACGGTCGCCTCGTACACGTCGGCGGTGCCGGCGACGGTGACCGGCCCGGTGACCCGCTGGCCGATCGCCGGCTCGGTGACCACGATCGGTGGCAGCAGGTCGGCCAGGTCGGCCCGGGCCAGCACGACGCCGGTCCCGGCGAAGGCCACCCGCCGCACGGTGGGGAACTGGGTGAGGGTCCAGACCACCTGAGCCCGCCGCAGCCGCAGCGTCGGGGCGTCGGTGTCGGCGAACGACGGGGGAGCGGACACGGTGGCGGTGCCGTCGGCTATCCGTACCATCTCGACGCCGTCGGGGACCAGGGTGGCCAGGCCGGCGGCGGCCTCCGCGGGGGTGGGCCCGGCGGCCAGTTCCGCCAGTGCCAGGCGGGAGGTGGCGACGGTGGTGGGTCGGGTACGCCGGGTCGGCACCACCGCCCCGGCCCGGGTGAACCAGAGCTGCACGGTCACGCTCCCGGTGGTGGACGGGGTGGGTGCCCCGGTCCGGGGCGGGGCCACCGGCGCGGGCGGCGGCATGGCGGTGGCCCCCGGGGTACGGGCGGTGGTGGCCGGCGGGGCGGTCCCGGGCGGCGTGGCGGTGCCGGATGCGGCGGCGCGGGGGGCCGGCCCGAGGGTGCCGGAGCGGGCGTCGGCGCAGCCGGCGAGCAGCAGCGCGAGCGTGGCGAGCAGGACGGTCAGCCGGTTCAAGGTTCTGCTTCCTGGTCGGTGTCGGGCGGGGTAACGGGCAGCGTCAGCCGGAACGTGGTCCCGACGCCGGCCGTGCTGCGTACCGTGAGCCGGCCGTCGAGCAGCCGGGCGTTCTCCCGGGCGATGGCCAGGCCGAGTCCGCTGCCCCGACCGGAGCGGGCCGGGTCGGCCTTGTAGAAGCGGTCGAACAGGTGCGGCAGGTGTTCGGCGGCGATGCCCGGCCCCTGGTCGCTGACCTCGTACACCAGCAGCGGGCCGGCGCGGGCGGCGCTCGCGCGGACCTCGCCCTCGCCGTGCGTGACGGCGTTGCCGACCAGGTTGGCCAGTACCCGTTCCAGCCTTCGCGGGTCGGTGCGCAGGACGGTCTCGTCGCCGGCGACGACGACCCGGCCGGCCCAGCCGTGCGCCGCGACCAGGTCGCGGAGCGGGGCGAGGGCGTGGACCGGGGTCAGGTTGACCGCCTCCCGCCCGGCGTCCAGCCGGGAGATCTCCATCAGCTCCTCGACCAGCGTGCGCAGCCGCACCACGTCGGCGACCAGCAGTTCGGCGGCGCGGCGGGAGTCGCCGGGCAGCGCGTCGAGCTGGTCGGCCAGCAGCGAGGCCGCCGCCACCAGGGCGGTGACCGGGGTACGCAGTTCGTGCGCGACGTCGGCGGTGAACCGGCGTTCCCGGGCCTCGGCCCGGGACAGGTCTTCGATCTTCGTCTGGAGCGCCTGGGCCATCTCGTTGAACGCGGCGGCCCAGTCGCTGAACTCGTCCCGGCCGCGCACCGGCAGCCGGGTCGCCAGCAGCCCCTCGGCCACCGCCCGGGCGGCTCGGCTGGCCCGACCCACCGGTTCGAGGGTGCGTCGGGCCAGGAAGTGGCCGACCCCGGCCGCGAGCGCCACGACCACCAGCCAGCCGACCGCCAGCGCGGTGCGCAGCTGGTCCAGCCCGCCCATCAGGTCGGTCTCGTCGGTGATCGCGTACAGCTCGGCGGTGGAGCCGGGGATGCGTCCGCCGACCACCAGCAGGTGCCGCTCGCCGGCGCCGTCGAGGCGTTCGTACCCGAGCTGACCGGCGGCGACGGCGGCCCGCAGCTGCGGGCCGGGGGTGGGAGCGTACGAGGGGTGGGACGCGCGGGCGTCGCCGGCGACCAGCAGCACGTGCCGGCCGCTGCCCTCGAAGCTGGTCAGCAGTTCGGTGCGGCGGGCGTCGGTCAGCGGCACGAACTGCTCGGCGAGGACGAGCTGGTAGCGGGCGTCGGCTGCGGCCCGCTGCACCGAGCCGTCCAGCCGGGCCTGGCGCAGCATCAGGTACGACCCGCCGGCGAGCACTCCGGCGGAAACCCCGGCGACGAGCACGAACGCCACGGTCAACCGGCGGCGGAGCCGACCCGGCGGTACGGTGCCCGGGGCCATCGCGCCACCTTCCCGTCATGTCGTGGCGAGCTTGTAGCCGACGCCGCGCACCGTTCGGACCAGCCGGGGCTCGGTGGGATCGTCCTCCACCTTGGCGCGCAGCCGCTGCACCGCCACGTCGACCAGTCGGGAGTCGCCGAGGTGGGAGTGGTTCCACACCCGGTCCAGCAGCAGCTCGCGGGTGAACACCTGGCCGGGCCGGCGGGCCAGCTCCAGCAGCAGGCGGAACTCGGTGGCGGTCAGGGTCAGCTCCCGGCCGGCCTTGCGGACGACGAACCGATTCGGGTCGATCTCCAGGTCCCCGACCGTCAGGATGGTCTCCTCGACGACGGTGCTGGCCCGGCGCAGCCCCGCGCGAACCCGCGCCACCAGCTCCGGCAGGTCGAACGGCTTGCGCAGGTAGTCGTCCGCGCCGCACTCCAGCCCGACGACCACGTCGATGGTGTCGGTGCGTGCGGTGAGCATCAGGATCGGCACGGCGCTGGTGCGCCGGATCTCGCGGCACACCTCCAGCCCGTCGAGGCCGGGCAGCATCACGTCGAGGACGACCAGGTCGACGGGCTGGGCCCGCCAGGTGGCCAGCGCGGCGCGGCCGTCGGCGGCGGTGGCGACCCGGAAGCCGGCCCGCCGCAGACCGAGGGCGGTGACCTCCCTGATGGAGGCATCGTCCTCGACCAGCAGCACGCGGCCGTCCATGACGTCCCCAGGGTAGCCCCGCGACGTCATCGGACGGTCCTGGCGCAACGGCCGGTGACGGGGGTCCGGTCGACGTCCGGCCCCCGCCCCGACGGTTGGTCACTCCTGCCACTGGTGGGCGATGTCCAGCACGATCCGGCTGTGCGTGCCGGGGCCGGCGAGCACCAGCACCCGGAACGGCAGCTGCGCCCGTACGCCGACGGCGAAGGTGCTGTAGCCCTCGAAGGTGCCGCCGTACACCACGTCGCGCAGCGTCCGGTAGCCCAGCACGGTGGCCACGTGGTCGCCGGCCCGGTACGGGTAGCCGAGCGCCGGCTCCCGCAGCTGCACCCGTAGCAGTGCCCCGCCCGCCGTGTACGGCGACAGCGCCAGCCCCTGCCCCTCGGTCCAGGTCTCCCCGTACGCGACGGAGAAGCCGTCGGCCGGGCCGTCGAACTCGAACACCAGCCGGTCCCAGCAGTCGTGCTGCCCGGTGCGGGTGCTCAGCAGCGACGCGGTGCGCAGCGCGCCGCCCGACTTCGCGGTGCTGCCCCAGGTGATTCCGCAGTACGGCGCACCGGTGACCGCTCGCGGCGCGGCCTGCGCGCCGGTCGTCGTGGGCCGCGCTGCCGCGGTGGCCGCCGTGGTGGCGGTGAGCAGGACGGCGAGCATGACCGCCGCCACCGCCCCCAGTGTCCTCTTCGATCGCATCGGGTCCTCCCGGCCGGTTCGGTCCGGCCCGTCTGGTGGGCCGGTCGAGTTCGACGGTCGGGCGGGCCCGCCACAGCCGTCCCACCGGGGCGTAACAGCGGGGTAACAGTCCTCAGCGGCCGGTGCCGGCCGATGGTGCGGAGGCGTCCGCGACCGTCGCCGCCTCCCGTGGTGACGCCGCCACCGTCGGCGGCTCGGCGAGGGCGCGCAGCGGTGAGCAGAAGATTGGCAGCCAGGTCAGCGCGGTGCCCGCAGCGCCGATCCAGAGCGCCGTGTGGAGGCTCGCGTACTGGCCGAGCAGGCCGGAGAGCGCGGCGCCGACCGCGATCGCGCCGAACAGCAGGAAGCGGAACACCGCGTTCATCCGCCCGAGCAGCGCGTCCGGGGTGGCGCGTTGGCGCAGGCTTACCCCGATGACGTTGCCGATGCCGGTGCGCCAGGCGATGGCCAGCCAGCCGAACCCGGCCAGCCAGAGCGCCGGACCGGTGTCGATCAGCGGCACCAGCGCGCCCAGCGGCGCCACGACCAGGCCGGGCAGCCAGAGCGCCGGTCCGTGGCCGATCCGGTCCGCCAGTGGTCGGGCGGTCACCGCGCCGAGCAGCGCGCCGACGCCGCCGGCGCCGAGGAACAGGCCGAGCGTCGCGGCGCCGAGCCCCAGCTCACGCAGGAAGACCACCGGCAGCATGGTGGTCATCAGGTTGACCGTGAGGTTGGTGCCGGCCAGCGAGAGCGCCAGCGGTCGCAGCAGCGGGTTGCCCAGCACGTGTCGTACCCCCTCGGCGAGCTGGCGACCGAAGCCGTCGCGGCGCCCGGCCTGGCGCGCCGGCGCGGCGTCGCGTCGCAGCCGGGTCAGGACCAGCGCGGAGACCAGGTACGCGGCCGCGTTGAGCACCAGGGCCACCGGCGCGCCGATCAGCTGCACCAGGAATCCGCCGAGGGCCCGCCCACCGATCTGGATGGTCGCGCCGGTGCTCACCAGCAGGGAGTTCGCCGCCACCAGCCGCTCCCGGCCGACCACCGCCGGCAGGTAGCTCTGCTCGGCGACGTCGAAGAAGACCGTGCCGGCCCCGGCGAGCAGGACCACCAGGTAGAGCTGCCCGATGGTCAACCAACCGGCCCACCAGGCCAGCGGGACCGAGGCGAACAACGCGGACCGGACGAGATCCGCGACGATCATCACGGTGCGGCGGTCGGCCCGGTCGACCCACACCCCGGCCGGCAGGCCGATCAGCAGGAAGGCCGCGGTGCCCAGCACGCCCAGCAGGCCCACCTGCCCGGGGGTGGCGCGCAGGACGCCGACGGCGAGCACCGGGACGGCCAGCAGGGCCACCTGCTGGCCGATGCTGCCGACGACACTGACGGCGTACAACTGACGGAAGGCGCGGGACCAGCGGGCGGGCGGGTGGGGGTGGGTGACCATGCCGGTCACGGTGCCCCGGCGCCCGACCCTGGGTCGATGAATTCGGCTGAGGGCAAATCCGCGCTCGGCGAACGGACGGGGGGGACGAGGGGTGCTGCGCGCCGCGCTGTCAGTGGCGGACCTGGCCAACACCAGGTTCGCGGTGTCGCCGCTGTGGGAGGCGGTGGCCAGCGCCAGGATCGTCAAGGACCCGGACCGCTACCCCGCGCACCTGCCCTGGGCGCGTCAGGTGGTGCCCCGGCTGGCGACCGTGGACTGGGGACTCCTCGCCGACCTGGTGCCGGTCCCCACCGTGGTGATCCCGTCGTTCGTCTGTCCGCCGCCGACCACCACCGGTCCCACCCTCGACCTGGAGTTGGCCGCGCTGACCGCGACCCCGCCGGATGCGGTCCGCGCCTGCCTCGACCGGAATCCGGTGCCGCCCACGCTCCGGACGGCCGCCCTGCACGCCGACCCGGAGGCCGGGCTGGCCCGCCTCGCCGCGCAGATCCGCGCCTACGCCGCCGTCGCGCTCGCCCCGTACTGGCCGCGGATGCGGACCCTGCTGGAGCGGGAGGTGTTGCTCGGTGCCCGCCGGATGGCCGTCGACGGGGTGCGGGGTCTGCTCAACCACCTCGACCGATACGTCTCCTGGGACGACGGCACGCTGTCGGTCGAGCATGTGACGACCTCCGGGTCGGTGCGGCTGGACGGGCGCGGGGTGCTGCTGGTGCCGTCGGTGTTCACCTGGCCGCGGCCGTTCTCCAACCTGGTGGAGGTGTCCGGGCAGCCGACGCTGCGCTACCCGGCCGCCGCGGTGGGGACGCTCTGGGAACGCGCCGCGTTGCCGCCGGGTGAGGCGCTGGGCCGGGTGCTCGGCCGTACCCGGGCCACGCTGCTGCACGAGCTGGCCGTGCCGTCCTCGACGACCGAGCTGGCGCGCCGGTGCGGGCTCGCCCCCGGCACGGTCTCGCAGCACCTCACCGCGTTGCGGGACGCCGGTCTGGTGGGCACGCACCGGGTCGGCCGGTTCCTGCTGTACGCGCGGACCACCTCGGCGGAGGCGCTGCTCGCCGGGGCGGGCTGACCCGGCGGCCGGCGCGACGGGCTCGCCGGGCCCGTCAGGCCACCCGGGGACTCGCCGGGGCCGTCAGGCCACCCGGGCCACCGCGCCGGCGGGCGGGGCGGGCAGCGCGTCCGGGTGCAGAACGGCGGCGATCGCCTCGACGCCGTCGACCAGGCGGGGGCCGGGGCGGACCACCAGGGCGTCGGCGTCGACCGCCCAGACCGGCGTGCCCGGGAAGCGCGCCGCCACCGCCCGGGCCTGGGCGACCGCGCCGTCGAGGTGGAAGCCGCAGGGCGTGACCAGCACGAGCTGCGGCGCCGCGTCGCGCAGCTCGGACCAGGGCACCGGCACCGAGCGGGCACCGGGCCGGGTGGCCACCGGCTCGCCGCCGGCGGCGCGCACCAGGTCGGGGATCCAGTGTCCGGCGGTGAACGGCGGGTCGGTCCACTCCACCACCGCCACCCGGGGTCGCGGCCGGTCGCCGACCGCCGCCGCGACCGCCGCGAGCCGGTCCCGCAGGCCGCCCACCAGGGCGCGCGCCCGCTCCGGTACGCCCGCGGCGTCGCCCACCGCGAGGATGCTCGCCAGCACCTCGTCGAGGGTGTACGGGTCGAGCGAGAGCACGTCGGCGCGGCACCCCAGGTGGTCGAGGGCGGCGGAGACGTGCCCGGAGGGCAGGGCGCAGACCCGGCACAGGTCCTGGGTGAGGATCAGCTCCGGGTCGAGCCCGGCGAGCGCGTCGGCGTGCAGCGTGTAGAGGTCGGCGCCGGCGGCGAGCCGGGCCCGGACGTGCGCGTCGATCTGGCCCGGGGTCATGCCGCGGGTGTCCGTGCCGCCGACCACCACGGTCTTGCCGGCCCGGTCGGCGGCCGGCACTTCGCACTCGAAGGTCACCCCGACGAGGTCGTCGCCGAGGCCGAGGGCGTAGGCGATCTCCGTGGCGGAGGGCAGCAGGGACACCAGGCGCATGGGGCCCATCCTGCCCGGGGCCGTCCGCACGGCTCGGCTCGGCCCCGCGTCCGCGGGGCGGGGTGGTCACGGGGTGCGCGGCTGGCTCGGCGCGTCCGTCGGTGGCCGGGATTGTGACACCGTTCGGCCAGTTGACCGTGAGATTGATACATGTCAGTGTTTCATTCCCCGGCGTGACCGCCGCGACCCCACCCCCGGGCCGCGAGGATCCCGTCCACCCCGACCCGACCCCCCCCGGAATCCGGTCACGCCCCGCAGACCCCCACGAGGAGTTCGCATGAGACGTAGCACGCCGACGAAGGGCCTCGCCCTCGCCGTGTTCGCCGCCGTGACGATGACCCTGGCCGCGCAACCGGCCACGGCGACCCCAGCCGCCGCCCCGCTCGCCGCCCTCGCGGCGCCGGACATCTCGGTGACCAACGTCCAGGCCCACCTGACCCAGCTGAACACCATCGCCACCAACAACGGCGGCAACCGGCGGGCCGGCTCGGCCGGCTACACCGCGTCGGTCAGCTACCTCAAGACCAAGCTCCAGGCCGCCGGCTACACGATCAGCGAGCAGTACTGCTCGACCTGCACCTACCCCGGGAACAACCTGATCGCCGAGTGGCCGCAGGGCCCCGCCGACCAGGTCGTCATGTTCGGCGCGCACCTGGACAGCGTCTCCGCCGGCCCGGGCATCAACGACAACGGCTCCGGCTCGGCCACCCTGCTGGAGAACGCGCTGGCGCTGGCCCAGCAGAACCCGTCCATGACCAAGCGGGTCCGCTTCGCCTGGTGGAACGGCGAGGAGCAGGGCCTGCAGGGCTCGAAGTTCTACGTCAACTCGCTCACCGCCACCCAGAAGGGCTACATCAAGGGCTACTACAACTTCGACATGGTCGCCTCACCCAACGGCGGCTACTTCATCAACCGGGTCACCTCCACCACTGCCGCGCCGCTCAAGGCGTACTGGGACTCGCTCAACCTCCAGCCCGAGGAGAACGTCGAGGGCCAGGGCCGCTCCGACGACTACTCCTTCCAGCAGGCCGGCATCCCCACCTCCGGCTACGCCGCCGGCGCCAGCGCCACCAAGACCTCCGCGCAGGCCAGCAAGTGGGGCGGCACCGCCGGAGCGGCGTACGACGGCTGCTACCACCGTTCCTGCGACACCACCAGCAACATCAACGCGACCGGCCTCAACCGCAGCGCCGACGGTGTCGCGTACGCCATCTGGCAGCTCGCGGTCGGCACCGGCACCCCGACCAACGACTTCTCGGTCTCGGTGAGCCCGACCTCCGGTAGCGTCGCTCAGGGCGCCGCCACCACCGCCACCGTCAGCACCGCCACCACCGCCGGCAGCGCGCAGACGGTGGCGCTGTCCGCCTCCGGCGCGCCCAGCGGCGTGACCGTGTCGTTCAGCCCGTCGTCGGTCACCTCCGGCGGCTCCGCCACGATGACCGTCAGCGCCTCGTCGACCGCCACCACCGGCACCTTCACCATCACGGTCACCGGCACCGGGTCGGTCACCCGCACCGCCACCTACAGCCTCACCGTGACCGGCACCGGGGGATGCGCCGGCGGCCAGGTGATCGGCAACGGCGGCTTCGAGTCCGGCACCAGCCCGTGGACCGCCAGCTCGGGCGTGATCACCAACTCGGCCGGCCAGCCGGCCCGGACCGGGTCGTACAAGGCGTGGCTCGACGGCTACGGCAGCACCCACACCGACAGCCTGTCGCAGTCGGTGACCGTGCCGGCCGGGTGCTCGACGTACACCCTCGCCTTCTACCTGCACATCGACACCGCCGAGACCACCACCGGCACCGCGTACGACAAGCTGACCGTCCAGGTCGGCACGACCACCCTGGCCACGTACTCCAACCTCAACGCCGCCAGCGGCTACCTGCTGCGCTCGTTCAACGTGGGCGCGTACGCCGGCCAGACCGTCACCCTCAAGTTCACCGGGATCGAGGACGCGTCCCTGCAGACCAGCTTCGTCATCGACGACGTGACCCTGCAGGCCAGCTGAGCGACGGGGGCGGGGTGGGCCGCCGCCCACCCCGCCCCCACGGCGCGCACCCGGGCGGACCGTCACGACGGTAAATGTCATACCCCCGTCCCAGCATGAAGGCATGGCTGCCCCCGCGCTGACCCACCACAGTGGTCAACCCCGTTCCCTGCCGCTGCGCGAGCTGCGCACCCGGCTGACCCAGCTGATCGCCATGGCCGAGCTGACCGACACCGTCACCCTGGTCACCCGCGACGGCGATCCCCGCCCGGTCGCCGCGATCGTGCCCGCCGCTGCGGCCCGCACCGCCGCCCAGGCGCGGGCCGACGGTGAGCGCCTCGCCGCCGTCACCGCCGGCTGGGCCCGCCGCCTGGAGGAGGCGCACCGGCAGGGCGCCCGCCGGCACGCCGCCGAGCTGCGCGCGGTCACCGCCGCCCTCGCCGAGGCCTGGGCCGAGCTGGACCGGCGGGTCGCGCCGGGCAGCGACCGATCCCTCGACCGGCTGCGCGCCGTCCACGCCGACCTGCTGCGCGACTGACCCGCCCCCGCCAGGGCCGGCCGTCGCGCGTCAGCCCGTGAAGTACGCCCCGTGCCCATGCCGGCCGCCCGGGCCCGGCCCGCCCGATGTCGGCGGGGCTCAGGTGGGCGTGGCGGCCAGGTCCGGGCGTTGCTCGTCCACGGCCGCCGGCCGGCCCATCCGCCGCCACGGGCCGCCGAGTAGCGGGGTGAGCACGACCAGGACGTAGGCGGTGCCGATCGTGAGCAGGGTGGCGGTGGTGCCGAACCGGTCCGCGGCCAGGCCGGCGCCGAGGGCGCCGAGCGGCATGGCGGCCCAGCAACCGGCGCCGATGACCCCGTAGACCCGGGCCCGCATGCGCGCGGGCACGCGTTCCAGCTCGATCGCGCCGATCAGCGGGTTGATCGCGCCCGCGGCGAGACCGGCGAAGGCGAAGACCGCCACGACCATTGGCAGCGGCGGTGCGGCGGCCAGGGCCCAGAACGGCGGCCCGCTGGCGATCGCGAAGGCGGTGACGAAGGTGGCACGGCGTGGCAGCCGGTGACCGACGGCGCTGAACACCAGCGAGCCGACCAGCGCGCCGCCGCCCATCGCGCCGACCAGCAGCCCGAACGCGGTGGGTCCGCCGAGGTCGCGGTCGGCGACCACGGGCAGCAGGACGTTGCTCTTGGCCGCGTCGAAGAAGTTGGTGACCAGGACCAGCAGTACCATCGCGCGCAGCAGCGGCTCGCGGACCAGGAACCGGACTCCGGCGGTGAAGCTGCGCCAGTACCCGCCGGGCTCCTCCTGCGCCTGCTCGGCGGGGCGCATGCTCCGGGGCACCAGCAGTGCGACCACCAGCGCGGAGACGGCGAAGGTGGCGGCGTCCACGGCCAGCACCGGCAGCGCGCCGACGACGGCGACCAGCAGCCCGGCCAGGGGTGCGCCGAGCAGCCGGGAGCCGCGTTCGGTGGCCTCGAACCAGCCGATCGCCCGTTCGACGGGCACCCGGGCGGCGGCCGCCGCCTCCGGCAGCAGCGCGGTCCGCGCGGTCTGCCCGGGCGTGTCGAGCAGGCCGCTGGCGAAGACCAGCGTGAGCAGCAGCCAGAACGGCAGGCCGACCGTGGCGTCGAGCAGCGGGATGGCGGCGACGGTCGCGCAGGACACCAGGTCGGCCAGGACGCTGGCCCGCCGGTAGCCCGTGCGGTCGACCAGCACGCCGCCGAGGGCGCCGCCGAGCACCACCGGTGCGGTGGCGAACGCCCCGGTCAGGCCGGTTGCCGCCGGTGAGCCGGTCTCGGCCAGCACGTAGAGGGGCAGGGCGATGTAGGTGAGCATGTTGCCGGTGAGCGAGACCGTGTGGCCGACGAGCAGGCCGATCAGCGGACCCCACCGGCGCGGGGTGGCGGTCACTGCGGCCCCCGGAAGGCCTGGTAGATCAGTGTGACGGTGCGGGCGTCGGGCCGGTCGGGGTCGCTGCGCGCCTGCCAGCGCGCTGCCAGTTCCTCGAGGTCGCCGCGCAGCTCCACGAGCTCGTCCGGTGTGAGGTGGAGAAAGTGGTCACTGCTGGCGGTGCCGCGTACCCACGCAGGGTCGAGGGTGGCCTCGGCGTCGAGGTAGGCCTGGAACTTCTGCACATACCGCTGGAGTGCGGCCCGGCGCAGCAGGTCCGAGGCGAGCTTGCGCTCCGGGTCGTCCAGCACCTCGACCGGCTCCCAGCTGGTACGGGTGTGCGCCGCGCGCCACCACCGTTCCCGGCGATCGCGGGCGTGCTCGGGGGCCTCCCGGACGAAGCCGTGCTCGGCGAGCTTGCCCAGGTGGTAGCTGACCGAGCCGACGGCCTCGTTGACGATCTCGCTGAGCATGCCGACGCTCTGCGGGCCGCGTACCCGCAGCTCGCCGAGGAGCCGCAGGCGGGTGGGGTGGGCCAGGGCGCGCATGGCGCGGGGGTCGGTGAGATGCAGCGTCGACTCGTCCTCGGGCATGCCGACAGGGTAGTTACACAAGACATGATGTACAAGAAGTCTTGTTGACTGGCGGGCGGCGGGGAGCGAATGGCTCAGGCGGGGCGGCGGCCCTTGAGACGGCGGCCCAGCTCACGGGCGATCTCCCGGTTGGCGTCGCGCTCGGCGAGCGCCTGCCGCTTGTCGTACGACCTGCGGCCGCGCGCCAGGCCCAGCTCGACCTTGGCCCAGCCGTTGCTGAAGTACATCGACAGCGGCACCAGCGTCACGCCCCCGTCGCGCAGCTTCTCCAGGATCCGGGCGATCTCCACCCGCCGCAGCAGCAGCTTCCGGGTCCGGCGGGGCTGGTGGTTGGTCCAGGTGCCGTAGCCGTACTCGGCGATGTGCAGGCCGTAGAGCATGATCTCGCCGTCGCGTTCCTGGGCGAAGGCGTCGACCAGTGACACCCGCCCCTCGCGCAGCGACTTCACCTCGGTGCCGGCCAGCACGATTCCCGCCTCATACGTCTTGAGGACGGTGTAGTCGTGGCGGGCCTTCTTGTTGGAGGCGATGAGCCGGCGCTCCGTGTCCCTGGACACGACGACCTCCTGCGGTGAGCTGCGGACCCGGTGCAGAATACCCGCCTGCGCCGCCCGGGACGGCGGCGCCGGCGGATGTCGGGCGGGCTCGGCCCGCACCACCCCGGGCCCCCGCCGGGCCGCTGGTGCGGCGGCGGGGCCGAAGCGGTGCGGGGCGGCGGCGCGACCAGCGGAGCGCCACAGCCGAATGATCGAGCGGGTGAGCGCGTTGCGCCCGCGGTCTCGACGGCACCGTCCCCGCCCCCGGCGGCGGCGAGATGCCGGCCACGTTCGCCGCGAGCATCATGCCGGTGGAATTCCTGTTGCACGCGTGGGACATGGCCCAGGGCAGCGGCACACCTCTGGTCGTCAGTGACGAGGTCGTCGCCTACGTCCACAAGCTCGCCGAGCAGATCGTCCCCGGGGCCCGCGGTCCCGCGTTCGGCGACGAGGTCGCCCCGTCCACGGATGCCGACCCGATGGAGCGGCTGGCCACTTTCGCTGGCCGTCGCCCCGTGGCTGGGTGACAGGATCCGACCATGCAGATGCCCAAGCCCACCGAGGCTGACAAGCAGTTCTTCCGGTCCGTCGTCTCCGAGGCGCCGGGGGTCGAGGTCAAGCCGATGTTCGGCAACCTGGGCGCGTTCATCAACGGCAACATGTTCGCCGGGCTGTTCGGCTCGTCCGTCGGCGTGAAGCTCGCCGCCGACGACCTGGCCGAGCTGGCGACGATCGAGGGTGCCCGACCGTTCGGCCCAGCCGAGCGGCCGATGGGTGGATACCTGTCACTGCCCTCTTCATTTACTGCCGAGCAGGCGACCCTGTGGGTCAACAAGGCGCAGGCGTACGTCGCGACGCTGCCGCCCAAGCTCAAGAAGAAGAACTAGCCTCGGCCTTTCCACGGCGGTCGTGATCTTGGATGTTCGGCGGGTGGGTAGATGTGGCGAAGTGCCTGCCACGTAAGGAAAACTGCCCGGTGTCGAGTCGTGCAGGTACCCCGCGTGCGAGGCACTTGTGGCGGAGCGTCGCGTGTGTCGATGCGCTTGCCCGGCGGCGGATTGGCGCACCTGATCCTGGGCCACGGGCCACGGGCCACGGGCCACGGGCGACGCGCGACGCGCGACGCGCGACGCGCGGCATGCGTGCTTGGGCGGTGCGGCTTTGTCATCCTGATGTCGTGGTGTCAGGACGGCGACTGCCGGCACGTGAAGAAGTCGAGGCGTGGTTCGTCGCTCTGCTCGCCGGCACTCGTTCCCGTGACGAGGCGGATCGGTGGTCGGCTCAGTGGTTCGATGACCGGGCCGACGGTGTCGTCGATGATGACGATGTCTGGCGGGCCCTCGATCTTCTTCACGGCATCGATCTGCCCACGGGCGGGGAGGGCAGCTTCCTGCACGACGACGAACAGGTACGGCAGTGGCTCGCGGAGTTCCGTAGCCGCAGTATTACGTCGCCGGCAGACGACGGCTGAGCGGATTGTCGTCGCACCCGCATCGACCACGCCCGACGACGATAGGGGTTGCCATGGCTGGCCGGGCAGCGGCATTACTCATCGGCCTTTCGTTGGCGGTGGCCGGCTGCACCGGCACGGCACCGGACGGCGACGCAACGGCGGCGCGGCAACGCTCTCCCGGGCCGCCGGCAATCCACCTCAGCTGGGAGTCATGCGCCGCCGCCACGTCGGGCATGGAGGTCGACCTCAGCGGAAGTCAGGAAGCGCTGTCGCTGCCGTATCTGGATGAGGGATTCCAGCCGGTGGCTGCGGTCGTCTGCCGGGTCGAGCCGCAGCAGCGGCCGGCCGGCGGCTCGGACCTGGTCGCCGTCGAGGAGTGGGCGGACGATGTGGCCCCGCTGGTGGTGGCCCTACGGCTGCCGGACGAGACGTCGACGGAGGACGCCTGCACGTTGGAGTTGCCGTTCGTACCGTGGCTGGCGCTTCTGGATGCGCAGGGCCGATGGGTCCGCCCCGGCGTGGCGACGGACGGCTGCGGGAAGCCACGCCCGGAGTTCCGCACCGCGTACGACCAGTTGCCGGCCAAGCGAGTCACGACACGGGTGCCACGCGAACTCGAGTCGGATGAGGCCGCGGCCAGCGGGTGCAGCCAGCAGTGGGCGGCCACGGTGTGGGTGACGGGCCAGTTGAGTGGTGGCCAGGACACCACGCCGAACGCTCTGCCCGCCGACGACGCGGACGCTCGCGTCTGCATCTATCGGGTACCCGAAGGCGAGCAGGGCGACGCAAAGCCGGCCGGTGAATTCGAGTCGGGTGGGGAACTGCCCGCCGCCCGGTGGACGGCGCTCAGGCAGGAACTTTCCACCGCCGGTCCGGCCGTCACGTGCAGCACGCCCGGCAGCCGCTTCGCGGTGTTGCACCTGCCCGCCGGGCTGATCTACGTGGAGGCCGACGGCTGCCGGCGGGTCCTGATCGAAAGCGGTAACGGCTCGGGTGCCCTGCGGCAGGGCACAGCCAAACTGACGTCCCTGCTCTTCGACCAGTGACAACCAGTCCGCACCGACGAGGGCACATGCCCGCCCCGAAGGCAAGTATTCGCCTCGCCCGGCCCACCCGTGACCTTGCGGCGGTCGAACGCTTCTACGTGCAGGGTCTGGGACTGGAGGTGCTCTACCGGGCTGCGGGCGACCCAGGGGAGCACGACCTGCTCATGCTGGGCTGGCGCGAGGCGTCATGGCATCTGGAACTGGTTGGGGGCTCAGGCCTGTCCATGCAGCCGACACCGACGGCTGAAGATCTCCTTGTGCTCTATCTGTCCGAACCGATCGACGACGCGCTCGTGGCCCGCCTTGAACAGGCCGGCGGCAAGCGTGTGTCGCCGGGTGCGCACTGGGACCGGTGGGGTGTCACAGTCGAAGATCCGGACGGGTATCGCCTCGTACTGTCCAGCCGCTCGTGGTCCAACGCCGAGTAGCCGCCCGTGCGACTTCCAGCAGGAAACAACGCTCGCCCGGCGGCATAGCGGATACGGTCAGAGGCCAAACATCGGCCGGCAAGCCGCCATCCCGTCCACCCTCACCGCGGGCCGCTTCTCCTGAGTCCACCTCTCCCGGGTGAGCCGTAGGCGGTCGGATACGACGGCCTCGTCGCCGCGGGCGTCAACTGAGATGCCGTCGTGCTCATAGCCGAGCTTGCGGGACACGCCCTGAGAGGCATGGTTGTCCTGGAACACCTCGGTGAGCGCGGCCCGTGCGTCGAGGTGGTCGAAGGCCAGCGTCAGCAGGCCGACCCGAGCCTCGGTTCCGTAGCCGTTGCCCTGGTGTTCGATCCCCAGCCACGCGGATGTCGTGACCTCCCGAACAACCGGGAAGTCGCGCCCTCGAAGCGTGACCAGGCCAAGCGGGTCTCCGTGACGGAAGACCCCAAGCCCCAGCCGCCACGCTGCCACGCTCCAGCCTCCGAGCTGGTCCCAGTGTCCCTGCAGCACGAACCGCGCCCGATCCTCGGGGCCGCCGTCGGTCCACGGCGTCAGGAACGGACGCTCGCCCGCGCGGTGCACGCCCCTGCCTGCGAGGTGAGCGAGCTCCGCCAGTTCCTCCCCACGGGGCAGGCGAAGCTCGAGTCGTGGCGTGAAGATGGTGAGGCCGTATTGGGGCCACAGATCAGAAAGCACGGGCTCGATCCTGACGATCGAGCCCCCGCCGCGCTACTGGTTTGCCGAGAGAGCGCTGTCATCGACACGATCGGACGCCCGACCTGCCGCCGAAGAGTGCATCGGGCAGCGTTCGGATGGACGTTCCGCATGAAATGCACGTGAGGTAGCCGATCCACTGACCGGACGTGGCGTGCGGCATGAACGATCGTCCACTGCCGTGCGTCCAATATCCATCCGGCGGACGGTAGGGTCGGCGACCGTGACCGAGCCCGATTTCCTCACCGCCACCCGCACCTCGTACGACACGATGGTCGCCGACTACACCGAGTTCGTCCGCGACGAGCTGGCCGCCCTGCCGCTCGACCGGGCCATGCTCGCGGCCTTCGCCGAGCTGGTGCTGGCCGGCGGGGGCGGGCCGGTCCTGGAGGTCGGCTGCGGCCCCGGGCGGATCACCCGGCACCTGCACGACCTCGGCCTCGACGCCGCCGGCCTCGACCTGTCGCCGGGCATGATCGCGCAGGCCCGCCGGGACCACCCCGACCTGCGCTTCACCGAGGGGTCGATGCTGGAACTCGACCTGCCCGACGGCGCGCTCGCCGGCCTGGTCGCCTGGTACTCGGTCATCCACCTGCCCGACGACCGGCTGCCGGCCGCCTTCGCCGAGTTCCACCGGGTCCTGGCCCCCGGCGGGCAGCTGCTGCTGGCCTTCCAGCTCGGCGACGAGCCGGTGCACCGCACGGACGCATGGGGACGTGCGGTCTCCCTCACCTTCCACCGGCGCCGGCCCGAGCGGGTGGCGGCGCTGCTGCACGCCGCCGGGCTGGTCGTGCACGCCAGGATGCGGCGCGAGCCGCAGGAGTTCGGCGACCGAACGGAACTCACCCCGCAGGCCTACCTGCTGGCCCGCCGTACGGCGTGACGACCGGCGGTGACCGGGCGGCCACGGCGACTCGTATCCTGTCCCGCGGATCCCGTTCCGCGGACCCGATACGACCCGACGAGGAGGTTGGTGTGAGCAGCCGGACCGAGACGCTGGAGTTCCAGGCCGAGACGCGTCAACTGCTGCAGTTGATGGTGCACTCGATCTACTCCCACAAGGACGTCTTCCTGCGGGAGCTCGTCTCCAACGCCTCTGACGCGCTGGACAAGCTGCGGCTGGAGTCCCTGGTCGACAAGGACCTCGAGGTCGACACCTCCGACCTGCACATCGAGATCGAGGCCGACCCGGCGGCCCGCACCCTGACCGTGCGGGACAACGGCATCGGCATGTCCCGGGAGGACGTCGTCTCCCTGATCGGCACCATCGCCCGCTCCGGCACCGCCGAGCTGCTGCGCAAGCTGAAGGAGTCCAGGGAGGCCGCCTCCCAGGACCTGATCGGCCAGTTCGGGGTCGGCTTCTACGCCACGTTCATGGTGGCCGAGACGGTCACCCTGCTGACCCGCCGCGCCGGCCAGGCCGAGGGCACCCGTTGGGAGTCCACCGGCGAGGGCACCTACGTCGTCGAGACGGTCGACGACGCCCCGCAGGGCACCTCGGTCACGGTGCACCTGAAGCCGGCCGACAGCGAGGACAACCTCGCCGACTACACCGACCACGGCAAGATCCGCGAGATCGTCAAGCGGTACTCCGACTTCATCGCCTGGCCGATCCGGCTCGTCGCGCCGGACGCCGAACCGACGACGCTGAACTCGATGAAGGCGCTCTGGGCCCGGGCGCGCGACGAGGTCGCCGAGGAGGAGTACCGCGACTTCTACCGGCACGTCAGCCACGACTGGACCGACCCGCTGGAGACCATCCACATGCGGGGCGAGGGCGTGTTCGAGTACGAGGCGCTGCTCTTCATCCCCACCCACGCCCCGTTCGACCTGTACCTGGCCGACGGCCGGCGCGGGGTGCAGCTGTACGTCAAGCGGGTCTTCGTGATGGACGACTGCGCCGCCCTCATGCCCAACTACCTGCGGTTCGTCAAGGGCGTGGTGGACGCACACGACCTGTCGCTGAACATCTCCCGGGAGATCCTCCAGCAGGACCGGCAGATCCAGATCGTCCGCCGCCGGCTGGTCCGCAAGGTGCTCGCCACGGTCAAGGAGATGCGCGCCGAGCACGCCGAGCGGTACCGGACGTTCTGGTCGGAGTTCGGCCGGGTGGTCAAGGAGGGGCTGCTGGAGGACCCGGACAACCAGCAGGCGATCCTCGACATCGTCTCCGTCGCCTCCACCCACGACGCCGCCGAACTCACCACCCTGCGCGAGTACGTCGAGCGGATGAGGGACGGCCAGGAGGAGATCTACTACGCCACCGGCGAGACCCGGGCGATGCTGGAGAACTCCCCGCACATGGAGGCTTTCCGCGCCAGGGGCTACGAGGTGCTGCTGCTGACCGACCCGGTCGACGAGGTCTGGGTGGAGCGGGTCGCGCAGTTCGACGGCCGGCCGCTGCGCTCGATCGCCAAGGGCCAGGTGGACCTGGACACCGAGCGGGAGCGCGAGGAGGCCGGCACGGAGCGGGAGCGACAGACCAAGGAGTACGCCGCCCTGCTCGCCTTCCTCGGCGGCGCACTGACCGACAGCGTCAAGGAGGTGCGGCTCTCCTCCCGCCTGACCAACTCGCCGGCCTGCATCGTCGGCGACGCGCACGACATCACCCCGACGCTGGAGAAGATGTACCGCGCGATGGGGCAGGAGGTGCCGAAGGTCTTGCGGATCCTCGAACTCAATCCGACCCATCCGCTGGTCACCGGCCTGCGCGCCGCGCACGAGCGCGGCGGCGAGGAGCCCACCCTCACCGAGACCGCCGAGCTGCTGTACGGCATGGCGCTGCTCGCCGAGGGCGGCGACCTGGCCGACCCGGCCCGGTTCGCCCGGGTCCTCGCCGACCGGCTGGCCCGTACCCTCTGACGCGACGACGGCCCCGGCCGGGTGGGGGAGCACCCGGTCGGGGCCGCCGGCTCAGGAGCCGGCCCGCACGCCCATCGCGGCCCAGGTGGCCGGGCCGACGACCCCGTCCACGGCGAGCCTCGGCATCCCCTGGTACCAGCGGACTCCCGCCTCGGTCTTCGCGTCGAAGGTGCCGCTCGCCGGACCGCACCGCTTCGCGCCCACGAACCGCTGGACGAAGGCCACGTCCGTGCCGTTGCTGCCGCGGCGCAGGGTGCGTGAGCCCGGGCGACCGCCGGACGCCCACGTGGCCGGCCGGCCGGTGGGCGTGGCCGGGGCCGGCTTGACGGCCGCGCGCAGGGCCGCCACGGTTTTCGGACCCACCACCCCGTCCGCGGTGAGCTTCCGGGCGGTCTGGAAGGACCGCACCCAGGCGGCCGTGGCCCGCCCGAACACCCCGTCGGTCGTCAGCCGGGCCCCGAGGCGGTCGGCGGTGGTCTGGAGTTCCCGGACGTCGCCGCCCCGGCAGCCGTCGCGCAGCACCCGGTCGCCGAGCCGCGCCACCTTGGCGGTGGCGATGCCCCACGGCCGGCGGCTGTCCTCCAGGCTCCGCTGGTGGCTGACGCTGACGTGCAGGTGCTTGTCGTGCGGGTTCGGCCCGGTGTGGCGGGCGGGCCGGAAGCTGCGGGTACGGCTCCAGATCATCCGGTTGTAGATGACGTACTGGGTGGACGGATGGGTGACGGCCTGCCGGATGACCAGCAGCGGGTCGATGCCGTCGACGTCGACGTCGACCGCGTTGACCGATTGATCATCATTGTCCGGGTCGTGGCGCTGCGGCGGGTTTGATGATCGGCGTTGCCAAACCAGCCATCTGATCTGTGGTCGCGGTGCGGCCAGCGGGTGTCGATCTCCTCCCGCAGCACCCGCAACACGGGTGCCAGGTGTACGCCCATCTCACTCCTCCTCTTCGAGCACGGCGGCCAGGTCGACGTCGACCTTGTCACCGACCAGGCTTCCGGGTCGTCGTCCTCGTCCACGGTGGCGACGAAATAGTCGGGGTCGATGCTGACGGTGTCCATGAAGGCCCTCCCCCTCGCGGATGGCCGGCCGTCGCGGCCCCAATCAGCGGCAACGCTGGCCGTCCGACAGCGCGCGCCGCCGATCGGGGCCGCCCGACCAGCGGAGACGGCGACGCGCCAGCACCTGATCCGCCGCTCGCCGCAGGGCTTTCGGCCCAGTCGTGACGGGTTTCCGGCGGGCCCTTGTAGAGCACCGCCGGGCGGCCCGCAACTCCAAGGATGATGTCGTCGCTCAGCCGGGTGAAGAACTTCACAAGAAGGAGGCAATCGCCCGAAACAGTTCCTAACGTCGTTCCTGTTCGCGATCGCGGACACCACGGCCGGTAACGCCTAATCCATGCCGCCGGCTGGTGGACCTTGTCACCCGGGCATGGAGCGGGGGACCCACACGTTCCTCGGTGCACCGTCACCTCGGGGTGAAGCCGCCCACGGCGGCCGGGCTCCTCGGCCCGAACCCGACAGCTCACCTCGTCGGCGTGGAGGAATCCACCATGGCAACTGAATACACCGCCCGTCACCGACGGGTCAGCTCGCGCCGCATCGCCGTCGGCACGCTCGCCGTCGGCGCGGTAACCGGGATCGCCGCCGTACTGGCGCCGGCGTCGCCGGCGAGCGCCGCCAGCGTCAACTGGGACGCGATCGCCCAGTGCGAGTCCGGCGGCAACTGGCACATCAACACCGGCAACGGCTACTACGGCGGCCTGCAGTTCTCGCAGCGCACCTGGTCCGGCTACGGCGGCAAGAAGTACGCCGCCCGCGCCGACCTGGCCAGCCGCGGCGAGCAGATCGCGATCGCCGAGAAGGTGCTCGACGGTCAGGGCATCGGCGCCTGGCCGACCTGCGGCAAGAAGGGCGGCTCCACCAAGAGCTACGCCACCACATCGGAGAAGTCGCAGAAGTCGGAGCGGCGCTCCGGGTCGCGCAGTTCGTCGAAGGCCACCTCCACGCAGCGGTCCTCGCGCGGCGAGCAGCACAGCACCCGCAGCCAGCGGCGCAGCGCGCCCGCGGCCACCGGCGACGGGTACGTGGTGCGGCCGGGCGACACCCTGTCGAAGATCGCCGACGTCCGGGACCTGGCCGGTGGCTGGCACGCGCTGTACGAGCGCAACAAGCGCGTGGTCGGCGCCGACCCGGGGCTGATCTTCCCGGGTCAGCAGCTCAGCCTCTGAGGCGTCACCGCCCTGAACGAGGGCAGACTCCACCGTCGACGCCCGGCCGGCTCGTACCGGTCGGGCGTCGACGACCGCTCCGTGGTTCCGCACGTCGGTCCGCTCTCGCGGACGTGCGGGCGGTCGTGTCTCTGCCCGGGCCCGCAGCGCCTCCCAGTGGTCGCGAGCACGGCCAACCGCCGAGACGGACGTGTCCGGCGGATAGGGTTGACCCTGGTGTGCCGGGAAGTCTGGTCGGCGATGGATGACGCGACCCCTGCCGACGAGGAGTTTCCGTGACCGACGCCACCCGGCGCCGTACCAGCCTGTTCGCCCGCCGCTCGTGGGGTGAGACCAGCCGCATCTCCGCTATTCTCCGCAAGGAGACCGTGGGCGGGGCACTCCTGCTCATCGGGGCGTTGCTGGCGCTCGTCTGGTCGAACTCGCCCTGGGCGGACGGCTACCAGTCGGTTCGCGACTTCCGACTCGGCCCGGCGTCCCTGCACCTCGACCTCAGCCTGGCCACCTGGGCTGCCGACGGGCTGCTGGCGATCTTCTTCTTCGTCGCCGGCCTGGAGCTCAAGCGCGAGTTCGTCGCCGGGGACCTGCGTGATCCGCGTCGCGCCGCGGTGCCGGTCGCGGCGGCCGTCGGCGGGGTGTTCGTGCCCGCCGCCATCTACTACGTCATCGCCAGCGGCGGGGGCGCGGGCGCGGCCAAGGGGTGGGCCATCCCGACCGCGACCGACATCGCCTTCGCGCTGGCGGTCCTCGCGGTGGTGGGCCGGTTCCTGCCCTCCGCGCTGCGTACCTTCCTGCTCACCCTGGCGGTCGTCGACGACCTGCTGGCGATCGTCATCATCGCGGTCTTCTACACCGCCGACCTGGCGGTCCTGCCGCTGCTGGGCGCCCTGGTGCCGCTGGCGGTGTTCGGGTTGCTGGTGCAGCGCCGCGTCCGGTCCTGGTGGCTGCTGCTGCCCCTCGCCGCGGTGACGTGGGCGCTGATGCACGCGTCCGGCGTGCACGCGACCGTCGCGGGAGTCCTGCTGGCCTTCACCGTGCCGGTGATCCGTAGCGAGGCCGCCGGTGGACCGGATGCAGGACCAGGCCTGGCCGAGCATTTCGAGCACCGGTTCCGGCCGATCTCCGCCGGGGTGGCGGTGCCGGTCTTCGCGTTCCTCTCCGCCGGCGTCACCGTCGGTGGTGTCGCCGGCCTGGCCACCGCCCTGACCGACCGGGTGGCGCTGGGCATCGTCGTCGGCCTCATCGTCGGCAAGCCGGTCGGCATCATGGCCGCCACCTGGCTGGTCTCCCGGTTCACCCGTGCCGACCTCGACGAGGGCCTCAACTGGCTCGACGTGCTCGGCCTGGCGCTGCTCGGCGGGATCGGCTTCACCGTGTCCCTGCTCATCGGCGAGCTGGCCTTCGGCCTGGGCAGCGAGCGGGACGACCACGTGAAGGTCGCCGTGCTCGCCGGGTCCCTGCTCTCGGCGCTGCTCGCGACGTTCATCCTCCGCGCCCGTACCCGCCTGTACCGGCGGGTGCACGAGGCGGAGACCGTCGACCGCGACCGGGACGGCGTCCCGGACGTCTACGAGTCGCAGACCGACGCCGCTGGTCGGTGAGCCGATCCGGGCTCGGTCATCCGAGGAGGCTGAGAGCCGATCGGTGCGTCCACCCGCTGGTGCCAGGTGGTTATGATCACCGGGATCCGTGGAGCGCCGGGAAGTCTGGTCGGCACGATGACAGTCCGCGCCCTCCGGAGGTCGACCCGTGCTGCTGCTGTCCTTTGCCGCTGTCCTGCTGGCCGCCGTGCTCGTGTCGGCGTTGGCCCACCGGACCATCCTCTCCACGGCGGCGCTGTTCCTGGTCGCCGGGTTCGTCCTCGGCGAGGACACCACCGGGGTGCTGCACCTGCGGGCCGACTCGCCGATCGTCGCGCAGCTGGCGGAGCTTGCCCTGTTCGCGGTGCTGTTCACCGACGGCATGCGGGTCGGTTGGGCGGACCTGCGCGCCGCGTGGCGGCTGCCGGGTCGCGCGCTGGGCTGGGGCCTGCCGCTGACGCTGCTGGTCACGGCGGTGCTGGCGCATTTCGTGGTCGGACTGGACTGGCCGGAGGCGCTGCTGGTCGGGGCGATCCTCGCTCCGACCGACCCGGTGTTCGCCGCCGCGCTGGTCGGCAACGACAAGGTTCCGGCCCGGCTGCGGCACCTGCTCAACGTCGAGTCGGGCGTCAACGACGGCCTGGCCCTGCCGTTCGTGGTGGTGCTGCTGGCCGTTGTCGCGGGCTCGGAGGACCTGCACCTGGGGGAGTTGGCCACCGAACTCGCGGTCGGGTTGCTGATCGGGGTGGTGGTGCCGTTGGCGGCGATCGCGTTGGAGCGGACCCGCTGGTTCGCCGCGTCGGCGGCGTACGCGCCGCTGAACGGGGTGGCGATCGGGCTGTTGGTGCTGGCGTTGGGCAAGGTCACCCACGGCAACCTGTTCCTGGCCGCGTTCGCCGCCGGGATCACCGTGGCGACGTTCGGGCCGCGGGAGCGGGCGGCCTTCGAGCACTTCGGGGAGAACGTCGCGGAGTTGCTGAAGCTGGCCGCGTTGCTGGTGTTCGGGGCGCTGATCTCGGTGGAGTTCCTGGGGGAGATCTCCTGGGCCGGGTGGGTGTTCGCCGTGCTGGCGATCGTCGTGGCCCGGCCGGTGGCGCTGTGGATCTCGTTCCTCCGGTCCGGGCTGAGTCTGCGGGAGCAGGCCGCCGCGATGTGGTTCGGGCCGAAGGGGTTCGCGTCGGTGGTCTACGGGCTGCTCGTGCTGGAGTCCGGCATCGCCGCCGGGGACGAGGTCTTCCACCTGGTGGCGCTGACGATCGTCATCTCGATCCTGGCGCACTCGTCCACCGACGTAGTGGTCGCCCGTGCCTTCGACGACGCCCGGGACACGCCGAACTGGCACGGGGTCCTGCGGCGCATCACGTGGCGGCGGCCGGCGGCCGTCCCGCGGCAGGACGCCGGCCGGTCGGCGTCCGACGAGTTGTCCGGTCCGTCCGGCGGTCAGGCGAGCGCGAAGTAGCGCAGCCACAGGTACGGCACGGCCAGCCCGACGGTGACCAGGGTGACCACCAGGCCGTAGCGGGTGAACTGCCAGAAGCTGATGCGCTGGCCGGCGCGTTCGGCGAGGCCGAGGATGACGACGTTGGCCGACGCGCCGACGGCGGTGGCGTTGCCGCCGAGGTCGGCGCCGAGGGCGAGGGCCCACCAGAGCACCCGGGACTGCCCGGTGCCGCCCTGCGCGTGGACCAGGTCGGCGACGACCGGGCTCATGGTGGCGACGTACGGGATGTTGTCCACGATCGCCGACAGGGCGGCGGACCCCCAGAGCAGCACCATGGTGGCGGGCTGCAGCCGGTCGGCGGTGGCGTCGATCGCGGCCCGCGAGATCTGCTCGACCACACCGGTGTTGACCAGGGAGCCGACCATGATGAACAGACCGGCGAAGAAGACCAGGGTGGGCCACTCGACGTCCCGGCTGATCTCCCCGGCGTCCAGGCGGGACAGCGCGAGCAGCAACAGGCCGCCGAGCATCGCGACCACCGCCGGTTCCAGGTGCAGGGTGGTGTGCAGGACGAACGCGGCGGTGACCGCGCCGAGCACGGCCAGCCCCAGCACGAGCAGCCGGCGGTCGCGGATGGCGTCGCCCTCGCGCAGCGCGGCGATCTGCGCGGCTCGGTCGGGGTCGTAGCGGAACGCCGACCGGAAAAGCACCCGGCACAGGCCGAGGAAGACCAGCAGCAGCAGCGCGACGAAGGGGGCGAGGTGGACCAGGAAGTCGTTGTAGGTGAGGCCGCCCCGGCTGGCGATGATGATGTTGGGCGGGTCGCCCACCAGCGTCGAGGTGCCGCCGATGTTCGAGGCCATCGCCTCGGCGATCAGGAACGGCACCGCCGGCACGCCGAGCCGCTCGCAGACCAGGAACGTCACCGGCGCGATGAGCAGCACGGTGGTGACGTTGTCCAGCGCCGCCGAGGCGACTGCGGTGATCAGAACCAGGAGCACCATCACCCGGAACGGCCGGCCCCGGGCTCGTTTGGACGCCCACACGGCGACGTACTCGAACGCGCCCGTCCGCTTGAGCACGGCGACGATGAGCATCATGCCGACCAGCAGGAAGATGACGTTCCAGTCAATACCGGATTCTGCCGAGAAGAACGCGGCCTCGGCGTCGGTGGCTCCGATCAGGAACATCACCGCCGCCCCACCCAGCGCGGCGGCCACCCGGTGGATCTTCTCGGTGGCGATCAGGACGTACGCGACGGTGAAGACGGCCACGGCCGCCCAGGCGATCCCGGTCACGCGGTGCCCAGCATCCGGTCGAGCAGCCCGTCGAGGGTGATCCCCCCGGTCATCGGCCCGCCCCGGTCGGCGACCGCGACCAGCGGGCTGCGCTTCTGCGCCATCACCGCCGCGATCTCCAGCACCGTCGCCTCCGGCTCCACCACGGGTGGCTCCGGACGGCCGGGCGGCAGCAGGTCGGCGACCGTGCGGCCCTCCGCGCCGCGCAGGAACAGGTCCGCGGAGGGCTCGTCGATCATCCGGGCCAGGGTGGGGTCCTCCCGGCAGTAGGTGGGGATGACCAGCCGGAGCACCTGCGTGCCGGGCAGCACCGTGACGGGACATCCGCGCTCGTCAACCACGATCAGGCCGGGCAGGTTGTGGCCGGCCAGCAGTCGGGCCGCCGCCAGCACGGGGGCGCCGAGCCGGATGGTGGGGAAGGGGACCGCCAGATCTCGCGCGCGCACGGTGACTCCTCGGGGATCGTGGACGGACGGGTCACCCGTCGACCGCACCTCCCGCCCGCCCTCGATCACCCTAGTCGTCCTCCGGCGGCTGGTCCGCTCCGCGCGTGCCGGGCTGTCCGGACTGCCCCGCGCGTGGCCGCTCCCCCGCGCCGAAGGCCTCAGGTGGCCAGGTCCCGGCGGTCGAAGGTCGTCACCGCCACGACCAGCAGGACCAGGGCGGTCCCGGCCAGCGTGGCGAGGTCGGCCCACTGGAAGCCGTGCCGCAGCGGTTCTGCGCCGATGTAGTGGTGGAACGGGGAGAGGTGGCGCAGTGCCCCGGCGCCGATCTGGCCGGCGAGAGCCTGGGCGGCGTAGGTCAGCACCACCGTGGCCGCGCTGCCGCCGAGCGCCGCGCCGCGGCTGCCGGTGGCCGCGCCGATGGCCAGGGCGAGGGTGCCGAAGACGACGACGAGCAGCGCCAGGGCCAGGCACTGGGCGGCGAACCCGTCGACGCCGATGTCGTCCAGGTTGGCGCCGGGGCGTACGGCCAGCATGGCCACCCAGACGGCGCCGGCGATGAGGGCGGCGCCCGCGGTGAGGGCCGCGAAGCGGTGCAGCACCACCTTCGTGCGGGACACCGGGTGGGCCAGCAGGAGGTCGAGGTGGCCGGCCTCCTCGTCGCCGGCGATCGCCCGGGCCCCGGTGGCGATGCCCCAGCCGACGGCGATCAACGGGACGATGATGCCGAACACACTGGAGCCGAGGTAGCCGGCGGCGGAGGTGAGGTCCTCCATGCGCAGCGCCGCGCGCAGCGCGGGGGAGAAGCCCTGTGCCGCCTGGCCCATCGCCCCGTCGGCGACCTGGGGGTAGAAGCCGGCGTAGAGGGCGCCGACCAGCGCGGTGCCGACGGTGAATCCGGTGAGCGCCCGGCGTCCCTCCCACAGGGTGCGGGTCATGATGTCAGGCACGGTCGGCCTCCACGGTGTCGTCGGTGCGGTAGTGGGCGAGAAAGAGGTGTTCCAGGTCCGGCTCGGTCACCCGGAGCCGGGCCAGGTGGTGCCCGGCGAGGAGGCGGATCAGCCCGTCGGGGCTGCCGGAGAGCCGCAGGCGTGCGGTGACCCCGTCGACCACCAGGTCGGAGACCTCCGGCAGGGCGGCGAGCCCGGTGTGGTCGGCGGGCCCGACGAAGGCGACCTCCACGTCGTGGGCGGCCAGGTCGCGCAGCCGGGCGACGGTGTCCAGGGCGACGAGCCGGCCCTCGCGGATCATGCCGACCCGGTCGGCCACCGCCTCCACCTCGGCCAGCACGTGCGACGACATGAAGACGGTCTGCCCGGCCTGCTTCGCTTCGCGTACCAGGTCGAGGAAGGTGTGCTGTACCAGCGGGTCCAGCCCGGTGGTCGGCTCGTCGAGGATCAGCAGGTCGGGTCGGTGCATGAAGGCCTGGACCAGGCCGACCTTCTGCCGGTTGCCCTTGGACAGTGCGCCGATCCGGGCGCCCAGGTCGAGATCCAGTCGGCCGGCCAGTTCCTCGACCCGGGCCTTCGGTACGCCGCTGCGCAGCGCGGCGAGGAAGCCCAGGCACTGGTCGACCCGTTGGTGGGGGGCGACCATGAAGTCGCCGGGCAGGTAGCCGATCCGCCGGTGCAGGCGTACGGCGGCCCGACGGCAGTCCTCGCCGAACAGGAGGGCACGGCCGCTGGTGGGGCGGATCAGGTCCAGCAGCAGCCGGATGGTGGTGGACTTGCCCGCGCCGTTCGGCCCGAGGTACCCGAAGACCTCGCCCTCGGCCACCGTCAGGTCCAGTCCGGCCAACCCGCGACGGCGGCCGTACGTCTTGGTCAGTTCTTCGAGTCGGATGACCTCACTCATGTCTCCGAGTGTATCGAACTCTCAAAGATTTCTGAAGATCCAAAGATGCTAGGGTTCAGGACGGATCGAGAGGAAGGCGACGGCATGACGGCGACGAGCGAACCGGCGGAACGGCTCGCCCTGACCCTCGCCGAGGGGGGTCTGCAACGGATGACGGCCCGGGTGCTGGCGGCGCTGCTCTTCACCGAGCAGGAGACGATGACCGCGGGTGAGATGGCCGAGGCGCTCAGCATCAGCTCGGGCAGCGTCTCCACTGCGCTGAAGTCACTGATCGGCGTGGGGCTGATCGAGCGGGTGCCCGCGCCGGGCAGCCGCCGCGAGCACTTCCGCATCCGCGAGGGCGCCTGGGCCACCCTGATGTCCACCCAGAACGCCGTCGTCACCGTCATGCGTGACGCCGCCGAGCAGGGCATCGCGGCGACGGGTCCGGACAGCCTGGCCGGCCGCCGCCTCGCCGAGATGCGGGACTTCTACGACTACCTCTGGCGGGAGCTGCCCGCCCTCATCGACCGGTGGCGTGCCGACCGGGTCAGCTCCCGGTAGGTGACGCTCAGGCTAGGCCGACGGTGACGTCCGGGGGCGTGGCCAGGGTGTTCTCCACGGTGCAGTGCGAGGCCACCGCGAGCAGCGCGGCCCGCCGGTCGGCGGGCAGGCTCGGCGGGACGTGCACGGTCAGCCGGATCTTCCCCACCCGGGCCGGCCGGTCGGGGGCCATCTCGTAGTCGCCGGAGACCCGCAGCCCTTCGCGGCCGAGCCCGTGCCGGGTCAGGTACCAGCCGGCGTAGAAGGCCACGCAGGTGGCGAGCGACCCGACCAGGAGCTCGACGGGGGTGGGGGCGCTGTCGGCGCCGCCATCGGCGACCGGCTGGTCCACCCGGACGCGGTGGTCGCGCACCGCGAACTCGTACGCCTCGCCGTCGAGGAACCGGGCGTCGATCCGGCGGGTGGTGACCTTGGACTGCTGCCGCATGTCGTCCTCCTTGCTCGTCCTGCACCACCAGTGAACACCCTTTTGGGTTTCCGACGCAGGCGTCGTCGGCTCCTGTCATCGGGACCTTTGCCCGCCCGTGCGTCAGGCCGGGTACGCCCGGGTCTCGCTGGCCTTGACCGCCGCCCACACCCGCTGTCCGGGTACCAGCCGCAGCTGGGCGGCGGCGGCCGGGGTGACGTCGGCGGCGGCCGTGACCGTGCCGGCGAGCTGCACGCGCAGGTTGTCCCCGTGCCGCTGCACCCCGGCGACCGTGGCCGGCCAGGTGTTGCGGGGGCTGCCCTCGGGCTGCTGCGGGTGCAGGGCGACCGCGGCGGGCGGGAAGACCACGAAGGCGTCGCCGTCGAGCCGGTCGGCGGTGGCCAGCGCGAAGCCGTCACCGAGGCGGATCCGGTGCCCGTCGGCGCGGCCCCGGTAGAGGTTCAGCCCGACCAGCCGGGCGACGTAGTCGGTGCGCGGCCGGGCGGTGACGGTGGCCGCGTCCCCCTCCTGCACCACCCGGCCGTCCTCGACGATGACGAGCCGGTCGGCCAGGGCGAGCGCGTCCAGCGGGTCGTGGGTGACCAGCAGGGTCGCGCCGTCGTGGTCGGCCAGGTGCCGGTGCAGGTGCGCCCGGGTGTCCAGCCGGGTGCGGGCGTCGAGCGCCGCGAGCGGCTCGTCGAGCAGGAGCAACCTCGGGCGTACGGCGAGCGCGCGGGCCAGCGCGACCCGCTGGGCCTGCCCGCCGGAGAGCTGCCGCGGCCTGCGCCGGGCGTGTTCGGACAGCCCGACCCGGTCCAGCCAGCCGGCGGCCTGTTCGCGGGCGGCCCGCCGGTCGAGGCCCTGCCGGCGCGGGCCGAACGCGACGTTGTCCAGCGCGCTCAGGTGCGGGAAGAGCAGGTAGTCCTGAAACACCACGCCGACGCGGCGACGCTCCGGCGGGACCCAGCGTCGCCGGTCGGGCCGGTCCAGGTCGGCGCCGTCGAGCAGGACGTGTCCGGCGGTGAGCGGTTGCAGCCCGGCGAGGGCGCGCAGGGCGGTGGTCTTGCCGGCTCCGTTCGGGCCGAGCAGCGCGACCACCTCCCCGGCGGCGACGCGTACCCGGACGTCGAGGTGGAAGGCGCCCCGGTCGACGACCAGGTGGCCGTCCAGCAGCGGGCCGCTCACGGGCTGCCGATCCAGCGGTCGCGCAGCCCGGCGAGGATCACCACCGAGACGGTGAGCAGGATCAGGCTGAGCACGATCGCGGCGTCCAGGTCGGTCTCCAGGGCCAGGTAGACCGCCAGCGGCATGGTCTGGGTGCGGCCGGGATAGTTGCCGGCGAAGGTGATGGTCGCACCGAACTCGCCGAGCGCCCGGGCCCAGCAGAGCACCGCGCCGGCGGCGACGCCGGGGGCGATCAGCGGGAGGGTCACGTGGGTGAAGGTGGTCCACCGGCCGGCGCCGAGGGTGGCTGCGGCCTCCTCGTAGCGGCTGTCCGCGCCGCGCAGCGCGCCCTCGACGGCGATGACGAGGAACGGCATCGCCACGAACGCCTCGGCGAGCACCACTCCGGTGGTGGTGAACGGCAGGGTGAGGCCGAAGGTGCTGTCCAGCCACTGCCCGAGCAGGCCGTTACGGCCGAAGACCAGCAGCAACGCCATGCCGCCGACCACCGGGGGCAGCACCAGCGGCACGGTGACCAGGGCCCGCACCACCCGCCGCCCGGGGAACTCCACCCGGGCCAGCAGCCAGGCCAGGGGTACGCCGCAGGCCAGGCAGAGCAGGGTGGCCAGGGTGGCGCACTGCACCGACAGTCGCAGCGCGGTGAGCAGGCCCGGCGCGGTCAGCCGCTGCGGCAGCGCCGCCCAGGGGGTACGCGCCAGCAGCCCGGCCAGCGGCAGCACCAGGAAGAGCAGCCCCAGCGCGGCTGGTACGAGCAGCGCGACCGGCACCCGCCGGCCGGGCCGCCGCCGGGTGCGCGGCGCCGGGGCGTCCCGTACGGCGGTCACGACCCGGTGGGCGGCTGGAAGCCGGCGCCGGTGAGCACGGCCCGGCCCTGGTCGGAGAGGACGTGCTCGACGAACGCGCGGGCGGCGGTCGGGTTCGGCGCGTCCTTCAGCACCACCAGCGGGTAGTCGTTGACCGCGCCGGCGGACTCGGGGAAGTCGACGCCGTCGACCTGGGCGGCGGCGGACCGGACGTCGGTGCGGTAGACCAGCGCGGCGTCGACCTCGCCGAGCGTCACCTTGGACAGCGCGCCCTTGACGTCCTGCTCCAGGGTCACCGGGGTCAGCTGCACGCCCGCCGCGTCGAGCGCCCTGGCCGCGGCCGCTCCGCAGGGCACCTGCTCGGCGCAGAGCGCCACCTTGGCGCTGGGCCTGGTCAGGTCGGCCAAGCCGGTGACCCTCGCGGGGTTGCCCTTCGGCACTGCGATGACGAGCTGGTTGCGGGCGAAGACGGTGGGGGAGCCGTCGGCGGCGCCCGCGTCGGTGACGGTGGCCATGTTCTTCGGGGCGGCCGAGGCGAACACGTCCGCCGGCGCGCCCTGGGTGATCTGGGTGGCCAGGGCGGAGCTGCCGGCGAAGTTGAAGGTGACCCGGACGCCCGGGTGCGCGGCTTCGAACTGCCGGCCGAGGGTGGTGAAGGACCCGGTCAGGGACGCGGCGGCGAAGACGGTCACCGTGCCGGTGATCCCGCCGGTCTCGCCCTTGCCGCCGTCGTCGGTCCCGCCGCCGCAGCCGGCGAGGCCGAGGGCGGCCACCATCGGCAGGACGGCCAGGGCGGCGCGGATCCTCGTCATGAGCTGTTCCTCCCCCGGGGGCCGCCCGGCGCGGCCCGCTCCACCACGACCGTGGTCGACTTGATCACCGCGACGGCGATCGAGCCGACCTTGAGGTCCAGTCCGTCGACCGCCTCCCGGCTCATCAGCGAGACCACCCGGAACGGGCCGGCCTGGATGTCGACCTGGGCCATCACCGTGTCCCGGACGACGGCGGTGACGATCCCGCGCAGCCGGTTGCGGGCCGAGGAGAACTCGGCCCGCCCGTCCGGCTCGGCGGCCTGGGCCCGGACGAAGCCGGCCAGCTCGACGCCGTCGACCAGCCGGTGGCCGTGCTCGTCGCGGGTCGCCGCCAGGCGCCCGGCGTCCACCCAGCGCCGCACGGTGTCGGTGCTGACGCCCAGCAGCTCGGCGGCCTCGCTGATCCGGAACACGGTCACCCGGTCACCCTAGCGGCTCGCGTGTGCGTGGCGGAAGCGGCGATTTCCCTCGCGTACCAGAGGGAGGTGGTGGGGGACGGCCGCATCTGCGGCACGGGCCGGGATGTCTGCGGGGAGCTGTCCTCCACCACGCTGAACGAGATGGTCGCGGTGATGCCGGCGAGCGAGGAGACGTCGAAGGTCTTCTGGCGCGGCAACCGGCCGGGATGGTCACCGACTGCGACAGGGTGTCGGTGTGGGTGGAGCCGTACCCGTCCATCCAGGCCTTGTAGGAACCGCCGTGGGCGGCCTGGCTGGCCGAGTTGGTGATCACGCCCGAGGAGGCGGTCCAGCTGACGTTGCCGGACTCGAAGCCGGGGTTGGCCAGCCTCTGGCCGGAGCAGCTGCCCGACGGCGGTTCCGGCTGGCAGACGTCCATCGTGGCCAGCACCGGTCAGGCCCGTCGGGCGGTGGAAAGGCGGAGATCCGTCGACCGGGCTCGAACCGGCGTCCTGCCGGTCCCTAGCCGGCTGCTCTACCGCTGAGCTACGACGGATCTCCGCGCGTCCCGACCGACTGGGCTCGAACCAGCGTCCACCCGGATAAGAGCCGGGCGCTCTACCACTGAGCTACGGCGGGTCGACGACGATGCTGCCCGATCAGCCTTCCGACCGTCCAGCCGAATTCGGCAGTTCGCTCACCACGACGTCGGGCGGTACCCGCAGGTCCTTCCGGAGCGGTCTGCCGGAGAACACGCCGCCGGAGCGCAGCACGGTGGCCCAGACCGGATCGGCGACCGACACCCCGTGCACCAGCTCGGGCGTCGGCCGGAACGTCCCGACCCCGCCAGCCGGCCGGGGCGCCACCCACCCGGACCGGGCGGCGTCGACACCGGCGGCGGCGCAGGCGGCCTCCACGTCCGCCCGGGTGCAGGCGGCGGTGCCGTCGAGCACGTGCCAGGGCAGCGGCAGCCGGGCCCACACCCCGACATCGGGATGCAGGCCGCCCCCGGTCGAGCGGTGCCACGCGGCGAGGTCCGCCGCGATCAGCATCATCGCCTTGCCCGGGCAGGACGCGTCGAGCAGGCCGATGCTGCCGGACGCCTCCAGCGTGCTGATCCAGGCGGCGCGGGCGGTGTTGTACGCCCCGCACAGCAGGTTCCAGGTGGACGAGTCGTTGCCCCGCCGCACGATCATGGTGGACCGGTCGAACTCGCTGCCCGACCAGAGCCGCTGGAGCAGCCCGGCGACCTGGCGCATGACCGCCCACCACCGGCCCAGCAGCTCACCGCGCCGCCCGTCGGAGAGGCGTGCCAGGACCTGCGGGGTCGGATGGACCTGCGCGATCATCCACCAGTCCGTGGCCGGGTCCGCGACGCAGCGGCGGAACAGCAGGTCGGCGATCTCGTCGTACGGGTTGTCCCGCCCGGAGAGCGTGAACTCCCGCCGTAGCTTGCGCTTGGCCGTCAGGTAGGCGACGAAGCACGCGGCCCACGGATCGGCGAGGAAGGCGTCGCGGTCGATGCTGGTCGCGAACCCGGCGCGGGCGAGCATGGTCAACTCCCGCTTGGACCGTTCGGTGCTCAGCCGCCCCGCCTTCGCCGCGACCCGCTGGGTCACCCGGAACCGTCGGTTGTACTGGCGCTTCGACAGCTCGATCCCCGCCGCCACGCGTTCGGCCCGGTTGAGTCGGTCCGCCAGGAAGTCCAGCCGGGCCGGGTCGACGGCGCCGAGCGACTCGCCGAGCCGGCTGGTGAAGTCCAGCAGTGACGCCGGATCGTCGGGGTCGACGCCGCCGGGCGGCAACTCGAACAGGCGCAGCGCCGCCTCGACCTGCCGTGCCCCGCCCACCGGACGGGCGAAGTCCGACGACATCGAGCTCCACCCGTTCCACCGTCCTGCGGCCCGGGCGGCCCGGCCCAGCACCATCCGCTCGCGGAGCCCGACCCGGTCGCCGACCACCCGGAAAACCAGGTGGGCGATCTCCTCCGGCCGGCGCCGCTCGTCCAGCGATGCGTGCAACGCGGTCAGCGCTTCCTCGGCGGATGATCCGGCGACAGACATGAGGGCGATCCTGACAGCGAACCGAATCCGCCGGCAACGGCTTTCGCGTCCGGCCGTATCCAGTGTGCGGACGTACAGCTGTAACGAGTGCCGCCGATTCGTCGGGACCGTCGCACGCCCCCGCCCGCCCCGGGCTACCGTGGCGGGGTCCGGTGGTGGGCCCATCGGCATGTGGCGTGGTGCCGGACTGAGGGGGCGGGACGGGCATGACCGACTACGGGCACGAGCTCCTCTTCGGCAGCTTCCTCACCCCCGCCGCGGACCGACCGGAGCAGGTGGTGGCCCTCACCAAGCTCTGCGAGCAGGTCGGCCTGGACCTCGCCACCTTCCAGGACCACCCCTACCAGCCGAGTTACCTGGACACCTGGACGCTGATGTCGTTCCTGGCGGCGGCGACCAGCCGCATCCGCCTCGCCGGCAACGTGCTGAACCTGCCGCTGCGCCAGCCGACGGTGTTGGCCCGCAGCGTCGCCAGCCTGGACCTGCTCACCGGCGGCCGGGTCGAGCTGGGCCTCGGCGCCGGCGCGTTCTGGGACGCGATCGAGGCGTCCGGGGGACGGCGGCTCACCCCCGGTCAGGCCGTGGACGCGCTGGACGAGGCGATCCGGGTCATCCGGGAGGTGTGGGCCGCCGACCGGCGCGGCATGGTCCGTGTCGACGGCGAGCACTACCGGGTGGTCGGCGCGAAGCGGGGACCCGCGCCCGCGCACCAGGTGGGGATCTGGGTCGGCGCGTACAAGCCGCGGATGCTGCGGCTCGTCGGCCGGGCGGCGGACGGCTGGCTGCCGTCGCTGGCGTACCTGCCCAAGGGGCCGGCGGAGCTGGTCGACCTCAACGCACTCGTCGACGAGGGAGCCGAGGCGGCCGGACGGGATCCCCGGTCGGTGCGGCGACTGCTCAACCTGTCCGGACGGTTCACCCGGACCCGTTCCGGCTTCCTGGCCGGGCCACCGGAGCAGTGGGTCGAGGAGGTGGCCGGTCTCGCCCTGGATCACGGCACGTCCGGGTTCATCCTCGGCGCCGACGACCCCACCGCGATCCAGATCTTCGCCCAGGAGGTCGCGCCCGCGGTGCGGGAACTCGTCGCCGCCGAACGGGCCGAGCCGGGCACCCGCGCCAAGGCCGTCGAGGAACAGCGCGAGGTGGTCGAGGCCGGCACCGCGACCACCCTCGCCGTCGCCCCCACCCCCGATCCGGGGGTACGGCTGACCGACCACCGACTCTGGGACGAGTCCACCCGCCCGGTCGCCCCGCCGGCGCCGGCCGGGCACGTCTACACCCCGCACGCCCAGGCCGTCGGCGCGCACCTCGTCGACGTGCACGACCACCTGCGGCAGGAACTCGGGCAGGTGCGCGACCTGCTCCAGCAGGTCCGGCGGGGCGCCGTCTCGGCCGGTGCCGCCCGGGCGGCGCTCAACGAGATGACCATGCGGCAGAACAACTGGACGCTGGGGGCGTACTGCGCCGCGTACTGCACGGTGGTGACGCAGCATCACGGGCTCGAGGACAATTCGATCTTCCCGCATCTGCGGCGCTCCGACGCCGGGCTGGGGCCCGTGCTCGACCGCCTGGCGGAGGAGCACGTCGTCATCCACGAGGTGGTGGAGGGGGTGGACCGGGCCCTGGTCAACCTGATCCGCGACCCGGACGACTTCACCGAGCTGCAGGAGGCGGTGGACCTGCTCACCGACACGTTGCTGTCGCACCTGTCGTACGAGGAACAGAACATCGTGGAACCGCTGGCGCGTTACGGCTTCTACGCCGGGCAGGTGTGACGGCCCCGTGCGCGGCGATGCCCTACCGGGCCCGGGCCGACCATTCGTCGAGGTCCGAGCTGCGATCTGACTGGGGCAGCTTCGGCGCGGCGCGTCGTGGGCGCCGCTGACCTACCATGCGGGCGTGGCGAACTTCGATGCGTCGGCGGCGGTCACCATGGTCTGGCAGCGGCAGGGTGTCTGGTCGCAGGCCGCCGAGGCCGAGAAGCGGCGCGTCGTGCGCGCGCGTCGTACGGTCGCCGGCCTCACCATCGGGGCCGCCGTCGCCGGTTCCCTGGCCACCCAGCTCGGCGACCCGCACCGGACGGTCAGCCGGTGTCTGGCGATCCTCGCCGCCGCCGCGCTGCTGCTGGTCCCGGTCGCGGCGCGGTGGACCTCGCGGGACTCGGTGCACGCGTGGACCCGGCTGCGGTCGGTCTCCGAGGCGCTGAAGGCCGACGTCCATTGCTACCTGGCCGGTGCGGCGCCGTTCGGCGGCGCCGACCGCGACCAGGTGCTGCTGCGGCGCGCCGACACCCTGTTGGACGACGCGGGGGACCTGATCGGGCGCACGGTCGGCGTCGCGCCGGTCGACCGGCCGCTGCCCGACATCCGCGACGTGCCGAGCTACCTCGCTGGTCGGGTGCGGCGGCAGGTGGCGGGCTACTACGCGCCGATGGCGCAGCGGACGGCGCGGCTGGCGGCGCGCGTCCGGTACGCCGCGACGGCGGTGACGGTGGCCAGCGCCCTGCTCGCCGCGACCGTCGGGGTGCTCGGCGACGGCCTGGGCCTGACCGCGTGGCTCGGTGTCGCGGCGACCGTGACGACCGCCCTGGTCGGCTACGCGGCCGCGCAGCAGTACGAGCACCAGCAGATCGAGTACGCCCGGACCGGCGACCAGCTCACCCGGCTGTGCCTGACCCGTGAGTCCGGGCACGGTTGGACCGACGACGACGCGTTCGTCGCCGAGGCCGAGCGGATCATCTCGCTGTCGAACGAGGGGTGGATGGCGAAGATGATTGAAGAAGATGGCGCAGCGCAGCAGTGACATCACAGCCGGTGCAATATATTATCTTCGATGGTGTCGTTGACCGTGGATGTCCACCGATCATCAACGTAAATGGGGGAACCGACGTGGATCGCATCGCAGTCCGTCCCGACCCGACTCCGAGCTCGCCGCCGCTGGACGACCTGCGGCACACGCCGCTCGGTCAGATCTCCCTCTCCCGGGCGCACGCCGTCGCCCGTACCCACGACCGCAGGGTGGACCGCCCGACCGGTGTCGATGTCGCAGGCTTCGGCTCTTCGATCTGACGCTGGCGGGCCGGGCAGGAAGCCGACCGGGCGGGTCAGCCCGCTGAGTCAGTACGTGCTCAAGCTGACCAGCCGCTGCGACCTCGCCTGCGACCACTGCTACGTCTACCAGCATCCCGACCAGTCCTGGCGCCGCCAGCCGCACGTGATGGCGGCGTCCACCGTGGAGCGGGCGGCGAGCCGGATCGCCGAACACGCCGCCGCGCACGGGCTCGACACCGTCCGGGTCGTCCTGCACGGCGGCGAGCCGCTGCTGGCCGGCGCGGACGACCTGGCCGCCACCGCCGCCGAGCTGCGCCGGCGGATCGACCCGGTGGCCCGGCTCGACCTGCGGATGCAGTCCAACGGTGTGCTGCTCACCCCGCGGATCTGCGACGTGCTCGTCGCGTACGGCGTGAAGGTCGGCATCTCCCTCGACGGCGACCTGGCGGCCAACGACCTGCACCGCCGCTACGCCAGCGGCGCGAGCAGCCACGCCGCCGTGCTGCGAGGGCTGTCCCTGCTGCGCCGCCCCGAATACCGCGCCAGCTACGCGGGCATCCTGTGCACCATCGACCTGGCCAACGACCCGGTCGCGGTCTACGAGGCGGTGCTGGCCCAGGAGCCGCCGCAGATCGACTTCCTGCTCCCGCACGCCAACTGGGAGCGCCCGCCGGTTCGCCCCGACGGGGTGCCCACCCCGTACGCCGACTGGCTGCTGGCCGTGCACCGGCGCTGGCTGGCTGACGGGCGGCCGGTCCCGATCCGGCTCCTGGAGTCCCTGCTCTCCACCGCGTCCGGCGGCGCCAGCCGCACCGAGGCGGTCGGGCTGGGCTTCGCCGACCTGGTCGTCATCGAGACGGACGGGACCTTCGAGCAGGTCGACTCCCTCAAGTCGGCCTACGACGGGGCACCGGCCACCGGGCTGGACGTCTTCCGCCACCGGGTCGACGACGCCGCCGCCCACCCGATGATCGCCATCCGGCAGACCGGTCTGGCCGGCCTCTGCGCCACCTGCCGCGCCTGTGCGGTCGTGCGGCAGTGCGGCGGCGGGCTCTTCGCCCACCGATACCGCCCCGACACCGGCTTCGACAATCCCTCCGCCTACTGCGCCGACCTCAAGGAACTGATCCGTGCGATGACGCCCGCCGACGTGCCGGCCCAGCGGCAGCCCGCCGACTCGCTGGGCCGTACGGTGCTCGACGACCTCGGCTCCGGCTACGGCACCGTCGAGTCGGCCCGCCAGCTCGCCTCGGTCCACCTCGGGCTGGTTCGCGCGCTGCTGGTCGACCTCAGCCCCCGCGCGGCGCGCGACGAGCCGGCCGCGGCCGGCTGGCAGTTGCTGGTCGACCTCGACGTCAGCGCGCCCGACGCTGTCCGCGACGTGCTGGAGCATCCGTTCGTCCGCAGGTGGGCGCAGCGGTCCCGCGACGACACGACGGCCGACCTGTCGTACCTGGCGTGTGTGGCGGCCGCCGCCGCGATCCGCGCCGGAGTCGACGCGGAGCTCACCGTCCCGGTCCGCGACGGGGTGCTGAGCCTGCCCACGCTCGGCGCGCTGACCGTCGACGCCGACGACCGGATGGCCTCGTTTTCCATTCACGACGGTGGCTTCACGGTGCGCCTCGGCTCGCGTCGGATCACCGTGCGACCCGACCGGGCGGGCGTCCCGGACGGGTGGCGGCCGGTGCGGGCGGCGGCCGGCGACGGACACCGCGTCCTGCTGGAGGACACCGACCCGTACCGGGACTGCTATGACCTGCCGGTCGCGCCCCGGCTGCCGGCCGCCGCCGCCGACGGGTGGACCCGGCAGCTGGGCCGGGCGCTGCGCCGCGTCGACGTCGAGGCCGGCGGGTACGCCCCGGGCGTCCGGACGCTGTTGCGCGCGGTGGTGCCGCTGCGCGCCGACGAGGGCGGGATGCAACGCAGCGCCGCCGCCGGGGCGGCCTTCGGGGCGGTGGCCGTCGCGCCGGCCCCCGACGACGCGGCGCTGGCGGTGCTGCTGGTGCACGAGGTGCAGCACCTCAAGCTGCACGCGGTGCTGGACGTGTGCGACCTGTTCGACCGCCACGACCGGCGCCGGCTGACCGTGCCGTGGCGGGCCGACCCCCGGCCGGTGGAGGGCGTCCTGCACGGCACGTACGCGCACCTGGCCGTCGCCGACGTGTGGCGTCGCCGGCCCGGTGGCGCCGCGGCGGCCGCCTTCCGCCGTTACCGCGACTGGACGGACGGCGCCCTCGACGCGCTGCTCGACCTCGGTGCGTTGACCGCCGCCGGCGAGCGGTTCGCGCACCGGATGCGCGACACGCTGGACAGCTGGTCGTGACCCCTGATGCCGCCGAGGTCGCTGCCCACCGGACCGACCGGCCCCGGCGCGGGTGACGGGGACACCGCGTCATTGCGTACGCCGATACTGTGGACTGTCCAGGGTGTCCCACGTCGGGCGGGAGCGGCACGTGACCGAGGAAGAATTCCGGGTCGACCCAGGGGCGCCCGTGTTCTTCCTCAGCTACGCCCGGACGAAGAACCGGGTCGCCGCGCCCCCGCGGGACACCAACCTGAAGGTGTTCCAACTCTTCGTCGACCTCTCCGACCACGTGGTCGAGCTGCTCGGCCTGCCGCCGGGGCGCCCGGCCGGGTTCATGGACCGGATGATCGACGGCGGGCAGCTGTGGACGGAGGACCTGGCCTTCGCCGCCGGCCACACCCAGGTCTTCATCCCGCTGATCTCGCCGCAGTACCTCAACAGCGCCTGGTGCGCCCGCGAGTGGGACGCCTTCGCCCGCCGCCGGTTCACCCTGCGCCCGGGGGCGGCGGCCACGCCGGGGGAGACCCCGATCATCCCGGTCAACTGGTCGGTGGTGGACCGGCAGCGGGTGCCGCCGGTCGTGTCGCAGCGGCAGATGTTCACCCCCACCCGGTTACCCTCGGACATCGCCCCGCAGTACCACGACGAGGGCATCTACGGCCTGCTGAGCCTCGGCAAGAACGGCAAGGACGCCTACGACGCGGTGGTGTGGCGCCTGGCGCAACGCGTCGCCAGGGCGTACCACACGCACTGGGTGCAGGCGCAGGTCCCCGCCGACATGCGGGAGCTCGGCGAGACGTTCGAGGAGGTCGGGCATGACCTGGTCTGACACCCCCTCGGCAGCCGCGGTGGCCGGCCGGCAGACGTACTTCTTCCTCAGCTACGCCCACTCCGTGCCGCTGTCCGCGGCGGCCCGCCCCGACACCGACTTCTGGGTCAACCGGTTCTTCCAGGACCTCGGCGCGGTCGTGCGGCGCGGCGCCCACCGCACCGGCGAGCTCGACGTGGGGTTCTTCGACGGGCTGGTCAGCCCCGGCGCCGACCTCAAGCAGACGCTCACCGACGCGCTCAGCGTCGCCCACGTGTTCGTGCCGCTCTACTCGCCCAAGTACTTCAGCAACGCCTGGGCGGTCGGCGAGCGGGACTCGTTCCGTAGCCGGCTCGCCCGGCTGGCGCCCGGCCGGGCCGCGCGGCACGTCCTGCCGGTGCTCTGGCTGCCGCTGTCGCCGTGGGAGGAGCGGCCGGAGACGGCGCAGGCGCTGGAGCTGGTCAGCGACGACGCCGAGCGCGCCGACTACGCCGAGAACGGGCTGCGGGCGCTGTGCAAGCTCAGCGCCTACCGCCGGCAGTACGAGAGCATCCTGGCGGTGCTCGCCGAGCGGATCATCGCGGTGGCGGAGAGCGAGCCGCTCGCCCCGTCCCGCGCCGCGACCGTGACCAGCAGCCCGGTCGCCGACAGCGGGGAGACGGCGCTGGTGGTCACCACGCTCACCCCGCACGGTCCGCGCTGGCGGCCGTACGGCGACCAGCACGAGCTGGGCGTCGCCGACTACGTCGCCGCCACCGCCGAGCGGCTGGGCCTGTCCACCCGGGTGGTCGCCTTCGCCGACGCCCGCGCCCAGGCGCCGCAGTGCCCGACCGTCGTGCTGGTGGACGCCGCCATCGGCGCCGAGGCCGCGCGCGAGGTGGTCGACGGGCTGCCCCGCTGGGCGGTGCCACTGGTCATCGCCGCCGCCGGCGAGCGTGGCGAGACGACGCCCGAGGCGATTGCCGGTACGTTGCAGGACGCGCGCTTTCCGCAGGTGCTGCCGGTGCGGGAGATCGCGGAGTTCGAACGCTGCGCGCCGCAGCTGGTGATCGAGGCCCGCAAGCAGTTCCTCCGGCACGGGCCGGTCGATCCGCCCGACGGCCCGGCCGTGCCCCGGCCGAGCCTGCGTCCGGCCGGCGCATCAGACGTAGGGCGAGGGAAGGAAGACCGATGACGCGACCGCGCGAGGGCCAGGTCGTCACCTTCTACTCATACAAGGGTGGCACCGGTCGCACCATGGCGCTGGCCAACACGGCCTGGATCCTGGCCGCGAACGGGCAGCGGGTGCTCGTCGCCGACTGGGACCTGGAATCCCCCGGTCTGCACCGGTTCTACGCGCCGTTCCTCGACCCCGAGCAGGTCGCGTCCACCGGCGGGGTGATGGACCTGATCCTGGAGTACGAGTGGGAGAACGCCCGGCGACGCGGGGAGTCCGACGCCCCGCGCCCCGGTGACTGGCACCGCCAGTTCGCCCGGGTGCACAAGTACGCCTTCTCGGTGAGCTGGGAGTTCCCCGGCGGCGGCAGCCTCGACCTGCTGCTCGCCGGCCGGCACAACCCCGACTACGCCACCAGCGTCACCAGCCTGAACTGGGACAACTTCTACAACCGGCTCGGCGGTGCGCAGTTCTTCGACGCGCTGCGCGAGGACATGAAGCGGCACTACGACTACACGCTGATCGACAGCCGCACCGGCATCAGCGACGTCGCCGAGATCTGCACCATCCACCTGCCGGACGTGCTGGTGGACTGCTTCACCCTCAGCGACCAGGGCATCGACGGCGCCGCGGCGGTCGCCCGCCGGGTCCGCGGGTACGAGGGGCGCCGCGCGCGGCGGGTGCTGCCGGTGCCGATGCGGGTCGACGACGGGGAGAAGGGCAAGCGGGACGCCGGCCGGACGCTGGCGATGCAGCGCTTCGCCGGCCTGCCCAGCGGCATGACCGACGCCGAACGCCAGGAGTACTGGCTGACCGTAGAGGTGCCCTACCGGGCCTACTACGCCTACGAGGAGACGCTGGCGACCTTCGGTGACGAGCCGGGCGGCCGCACCACCCTGCTGTCCGCGTACGAGACGTTGACCAGCCACATCACCAACGGTCGGATCACCGCCCTGCCCCGGCTCGACGAGGCGCTGCGCCGGCAGACCGTCCAGCGCTTCGAGCGCAAGCCGGCGGTCCCCGACGAGCTGATCGTGCTGCGGCACGCCGCCGAGGACCAGGCCTGGGCGGAGTGGGTGCAGGCGGTGCTCACCGCGGCGGACCTGCGGGTGCTGACCGTCCCGCCGGGCGCCCCGGCGCCGGTGAAGGCCGACACCGCCTCCCGCGAGCTGAGGCTGGTCTCCCGGGCGTACGTCGCCGCGCAGGACCGGTTGGGCACGGATGCCGCCGGGCGGGGCGGGTCCACGCTCGCCGTCCACCTCGACGACACCGCGCCCGCCCCGGACGTCCCCGTCGGCAGCTGGACCTCGGTGCACAACCGGGGCGTCGAGGCCGCCACGGAGCAGCTGCTCAAGCTCGTCGGGCGGCCGACCGGCGACGGCGGGCGGGGTCTGCCCGGGGCGCGGTACCCGGCCGTCGGGGCGGAGGTGTTCAACCCGCCGGGCCGCAACGTGCGCTTCACCGGGCGGGAGCAGCTGCTGCGCCGGCTGCGCGAGGAGCTGAAGGCCGGCGGGAACGACCGCACCCCGGTGGCGCTGCTCGGCGGCGCCGGGATCGGCAAGACCCAGCTGGCCATCGAGTACGCGCACCGCTTCCGCGGGGCGTACGACATCGTCTGGTGGATCGACGCGGACCCGCCGCAGTTCGTGGACGTGCAGGTGGCCGACCTCGGCCGGGAGCTCGGCCTGCCGGAGCTGCCGACCATCCCGGAGAAGACCCGGGCGGTGCGGCAGTGGCTCAGCCGCGCCGAGCGCCACGACGACGGCGGCCCACCGCCGCGGTGGTTGCTCGTGTTCGACAACGCCGACCAGTACGAGCACGTCAAGGACTTCCTGCCGCAGGGCAACGGCCACGTGCTGGTCACCACCCGCAACCCGGACTGGGGGGACCTGGCCCGGGCCGTGGACGTGGAGGCGTTCCAGCGGACAGAGAGCGTGGCGCACCTGCGGGCCCGCATCGGCGAGCAGTTGATGAGCGTCGCCGAGGCCGAGCAGGTCGCCGAGGCGGTGGAGAACATCCCGATCCTGGTCGCGATGGCCGGCGCCTGGCTGGCCGACACCGGCACCCCGGTCGGGGACTACCTAACCGGGCTGGAACGCACCGGCCCGGAGACCGACGTGTGGGGCCACTCCCTGCAGCGGCTCAGGGAGCAGTCCGCCGGGGCGTACCGGCTGCTCCAGCTCGCCTCGGTGCTGGCGCCGGAGATCTCCCTCGACCTGCTCTACGGCGACCAGGTGGCCCGGGTCATCGCCCCGCACGACCCGGTGGTAGCGGCGCGGGTGGCCGACCGGGTGTCCGAGCGGGACATCGCGGCGGCGCTGGTGCAGCGGATCAACCGGCTCGCGTTGATCAAGGTGGACCTGCACGCCCAGCGGGTGCAGGTGCACCGCCTGCTGCAGGCCGCCCTCCGGGTCCGGATGTCCGACACCGAACTCAACGAGATCAAGCACGACGTGCACCGGATCCTCGCCGGGTCCCGCCCGTCCGGAGAGGTGGAGGACCCGGCCCTGCAGGACCGGTTCCGCATCCTCTGGCCGCACCTGGACGGCTCCGACGCCGTCTCCTGCCAGGACGACAACGTCCGTCAGCTGGTCATCGACCGGATCCGCTACATCTACCTCAACGGCGGCTTCGAGCAGGGCGAGCAGTACGCCCGGCAGGCGGACAAGACCTGGTCGACGCGGCTGGAGGAGTTCTCACCGGACTCCTCGCCGCACCGGGCCCTGCGGGTGCAGCTGCTGCACCTGCGGTTCAACCGGGCGAACCTGCTGCGCGGCCTGGGCCGTTTCGAGGAGGCCCGCCAGCTCGACGAGGACACCCTGCGCCAGCAGGAGGAGCTGATCGGCCCCAGCCACCCGTACACCCTCATGACGGCCGGCAGCTACGCCGGCGACCTGCGCGCCCTCGGCCGCTACCGGGAGGCGCTGGAGCGGGACCTGCGCACCCACGCGGCGTCGGTCGAGGTGTTCGGCGAGGACAACCGCCGCACCCTGGTCGCGGCCAACAACCTCGCCGCCTCGTACCAGCTGATGGGCGATTTCACCCGGTCCCGGGAGCTGGACGAGAGCACCTACCGCCGGCTGCGGCTGGTCCTGGGCGCCGACCACCCGCGGACCCTCTTCTCCGCCAGCAACCTCGCCCGGGACCTGCGCGAGGGCGGCGAGTACGAGCGGTCGGTGTCGCTGCTGCGGGGCGTCGTGGAGGGCTACCGCCGGCTCTTCGGCGAGCAGTCCCGCGACGCGCTCGTCGCGCAGGCCAACCTCGCCGTGTCGCTGCGCAGCACCGGGGAGATCGAAGAGGCGGCCGAGTTGCTCGACGTCGCCCACGAGCGGCTGCGGGCCAGCTTCGGTCCGACCAGCCCGGACGCCCTGTTCACCTGGCTGAGCCGCACCGCGAACCTGATGCTGCTGGGCCAGGGCGGCCGGGCCCGGGCCGAACTGGCCGAGGTGGGGCAGATGTTCGCCCAGGTGTTCGGCGTCGACCACCCGTACGCGCTGGTCTGCCGCAACAACCTGGCGGTGGCGACCTGGGACGCGGGGGAGACCGGGACCGCCCGGTCGCTCGCCGAGTCCGCCGTGGAGGCGCTGCGCGCGGCGCTGGAGGAGCGGCACCCGTTCGTCATGGCGGCGGCCAACAACGTCGCGGTCTTCGACATCTACTCCGGTGAGCTGGAGGAGGGCCGGGCGCGGCTGCGGACGGTCGTCGAGCGGATGGTCGACGTGCTCGGCCCCGAACACCCCGACACCCTGCGCGGCCTGGGCAATCTGGAGGTCGTCCACCAGATGGCCTCGGGCGGGCTGGTGAGCATCGGGCGGACCCGGATCGCCGATCGGCTGGCCGACCGGATCGGGCAGCGCCACCCGAGCGTGGTGGTGCTGCGCGACGGCCGGCTGGTGCGCCGGGTCGTCGACCCGCACCCCTACTGAGCGGGCCGGCTGCCGATCAGCACGTCCCGGCCCACCGGCGCGTCGACGTCGGTGAGCCAGCGCAGCATGCGCGGCAGCTCCTCCACGGCGTCGAAGTGCGCCGCGCCGGGCTGGACCTCGACCTCAGCGCCCGGGATCTGCCCGGCCAGCCACCGCGCGTGGCTGGCCGGGGCGAAGGTGTCCTCCGCGCCGTGCCACAGCCGCACCGGGGTCACCGCGGTGTCGATCGCGCCGAGGTCGAACTTCCAGCTCCGCCGCAACGCCAGCACGTCGTCGATCCACCCGTACGGGCCGGCGCGCAGCGCCTCCTCGTAGGTGTCGGTGATGAGCCGCCGCAGCGCCGCGTCGTTGACCGCCCGCCGGTCCGCCGCGCTCATCTCCACCATCAGCTCTTCCAACAGGAACCTCGGGTCCTCGATCGCCCGTGCGGCGCGGCGCCGGATCTGTTCGATCATCGAGGCGGTGTCGCGGTTGCCGTCGCCGCCGAAGCCGCGCACGTTGTCGCCGTTCATCCCGGCGAACCAGTCCAGCTGCGCGGCGTCGGACGGGGCGAAGCTGACCAGCACCGCGACCCGGGTCACCCGGCCGCGTAACGCGCCGTCGGCGGCGCAGGCCAGCGCGTGCGGGCCGCCGCCGGAGCGGCCGGCGACCGCGAACCGCTCCAGCCCGAGCTGGTCGGCGATCGCCTCGACGTCGCGGGCGGCGTCGGCGACGTCGCGGCCTTCCCGCCGGTCGGAGTCGCCGTATCCGGGACGGTCGTGGGCGATGAGCCGGACGCCGAGCCGGTAGAGCACGATGCCGCGTGGTTTCGGGCCACAGCGGCTGCCGGGGGTGCCGTGCAGGAGGAAGACGGGAAAACCGTCGGGCGCGCCGGTGACCTCGTACGCCACGCGCTTGTTGTCCGCGCGGCGGGCGAATTCGGCCCCTGGCTCGCCATCTCGGGTCACTCCAGCCTGCCTTCCGGTGCTGCGTTCAGCCAACGTGCGTAACCCGGCGGGTGAAGCCGCTGATCCGGCTGCGACGACCTCACTCAGCATTTGAGCCTAACGGTCGGGCCGGTCGCGTCGCTATGGAGAGCATCGACAAGCGGCCGGATCTGTCGGAAACGACACCTGTCCGGTCCTTCTCCTGAAACTTCCGTCCGACGCCCTGACCGGCCCGTACGGGTGCCGCGGGTCACCGGTCGGCACCCGCGCCGCACGCCTGGGCCGGGGCGTCGGGCTCCCACCCGCCGCCGGGAGCACCGGCCCCGACCGCGCGTGGGTCGCCGTAGCGCCAGTGCAGCCGGTACTGGGCGCGCAGCCGGGGCCGGGGCACCTGCCACTCGTACCCGACGACGGCCTCACGTTCCCGACGGCGGGGGACGATGTCGGCGGTCGTCTCGGAGGTGAACGAGGTCTCGCTGCCCCAGACCGTGGGCCGGGCGGCGGCGGGCAGGTCGAGCCGGATGGCGAGGCGGCGGGTGGGCAGCCGGATGTCGCGTTGCAGCCAGTCGCCGTACTTCCACACCGGCACCCGGTAGGCGTAGTCGAGCACGGTGCGCTGCCCGGGGTAGAGCGGCACGGGCGCGCCGCCGGTGTCGAACATCAGGGCGATCTTCAGGAAGGCGTCCCGGCTGCGGGTCACCCGCCAGCGCATCGGTTCCGGCCGGTCGGCGCCGATGGTGGCGGTGAAGTCGACCTCGTCCAGCGTGAGCGGGTGGCGGCTGTGGAAGGCCGTGGAGCGGGCCGGGTCGTCGGGGAACCGGTCGATGTCGATCTGCACGGTGTGCCGGGTGATCGGCTCGGTGCCGACGCTGTGCAGGATCCGCCGGAACCGGCACTCGTACCAGCCGTCGGCCAGGGACAGGGTGGCCTGTTCGTCGTCGATCACCAGGTGCGGCCCGGCGGGTGGTGGCACGGCCGTGGGGCCCGGGGCGGGCAGCCGGCCGTGCCCGCGCGCGCCGGCGAAGTCGACGTACCGCTGCCAGATGCGGTTGCCGCTGTCGAGCACCAACTCGACGCGGCGGGCGAACTCCTCGGTCGGCTGGTGCCGGCCGTTCTCGATGTGGCTGACGTACGAGGGGTCGAAGCCGGTCCGCTCCGCCAGTTCCTTCTTGGACAGTCGGCGCTGGTGTCGCCAGTGCGTGAGCTCCCGCACGAAGGCCGCGGCCGTCTCGTCCTGTGTGGAGCTTGCCATGCCCCCGTCCCTCGGTGTCGGGGCTCAAGTGTGTCTCAGGTGTTGCGACCGCGCCAGCGGTGATTTGCCGGTCGTCGGCCGGCCCCCGCAGAAGTTCACCGGCTGGCGCCAGGAGTGTGAACGAGGCGTTACCGAGCAGCCAACACCGCCGCGGCGGCCCGGACCTCCTCGTCCTCGGTGAAGGCGCGCCAGCCCCCGCCGTCGGAGAGCCTGCGCGCGCAGGTGACACCGGGCGAGGCGTGGGAGTTCATCCGCCTGGGTATCACTTCCGGTCATGTGCACCAGCAGCACGGTGGCCGACGAGCGCCCCGCGACCGCCGCGAACATGGGCACGGTCGCGGTCGTCGCCCACCGGAAGAAGACCCTCGGGGGCGGCCTCGACGAGCTGCGCGCGACCCTCGTCGCCGCCGGGGTCGAGCACCTGCTCTGGTACGAGGTGCCGAAGAGCCGCAAGGCCCCGAAGAAGGCCCGCAAGGCGCTGAGGGAGGGCGCCGGCCTGGTCTTCGTCTGGGGCGGCGACGGCATGGTGCAGCGCTGCGCCGACGCCCTTGCCGGATCGGGCGCCGCCATGGCGATCCTGCCCGCCGGCACCGCCAACCTCTTCGCCGCCAACCTCGGCATCCCCGCCGACCTCACCGAGGCGGTCCGCGTCGGCCTGTACGGCCACCGCCGCCGGCTGGACCTGGGCTGGCTCAACGGCGAGCACTTCGCGGTGATGGCCGGCGCGGGCTTCGACGGTGACCTGATCCGGGAGGCCGACCGCACACTCAAGGGCCGGCTCGGCCGGGTCGCCTACCTCTGGACCGGCCTTCGCCACGTGCGGGGCGAGCTGGTGCGTACCCGGATCCGGGTCGACGGGACCGACTGGTTCGACGGCGAGGCGAGCTGCGTGCTCTTCGGCAACGTCGGCACGATCACCGGGGGAGTGCCCGCGTTCGACGACGCCCGCCCCGACGACGGTGCCTTGGAGATCGGCGTCTCCACGGCCAGCGCCGCGATCGACTGGGCGCGCACCCTCGGCCGGATGGCCGCCGGCCGCTCCGAGGACTCGCCGTTCGTCCGGATCACCCGAGGCCGCAAGGTCAAGGCCCGCTTCGCGGTGCCGAAGACGTACGAGCTGGACGGCGGCGCGCGCGGCGAGACGACCCGGTTAAAGGTCAGGGTGGTCCCGGGGGCGTTGACCGTCTGCTGCCCAGAGACGGAGACTTGAGAGGCACGCCGGTGGTGACCGGGGGAGGGGTGATGGGCCCGCCACAGGACATGGTGACCGTCCGTCGGCTGCGCCTGGGTATCGGCGTGGTCGGCATCGCGTTGCCGTTCGTGCTGACCGCCGGCAACGCCCTCTTCGCCGGGCGCCTGACGCTGCTCGAATCGATCAGCGGGGCGTACCACACGGCGATGCGGGACGTCTTCGTCGGCAGCATGTGCGCCATCGGCGTCTTCCTCGTCTGCTACCGGTACCGCCCGCTGGACGACGCGCTGAGCAGCGTCGCCGGCGTGCTGGCGGTCGTGGTCGCGTTGTTCCCCACCGCCTCCGGTGCCGGGGACGGCCCGGTCAGCGGTACCGATGTCCTGGTCGGTCGGGTGCACCAGGTCTGCGCCGCCGCCCTGTTCCTGCTGCTGGCCGGCTTCTGCCTGTTCCTGTTCACCCGGACCGATCCGGCCGTCGTCCCGGTCACCCCGGAGAAGCTGGTCCGCAACCGCGTCTACCGGGTCTGCGGTGCGGTCATCGTCGTGGCGGTCGCGCTGGCGCCGGCCAGCACCCTGCTCCCGGACGCGGTGCGGGAGACGGTCAAGCCGGTCTTCTGGTGCGAGACGGTCGCCGTGCTCGCCTTCGGCATCGCCTGGCTGGTCAAGGGCGAGGCGATCATCCGGGACGGGAGCGGTCCGGGCGCGGACCCGACCTGAGCGTGCCGCGGTGCCCGCCTCGCGTCCTGGGCCGTCATCACGTTCCGGCTCAACCCCTGGTCCTCCTCGTGCTGGGCGGCGGTCGGCCCGCTGACCGGGCCGGGGCAGGATGGCGGGCATGGACCCGACCGTACGGCGTTATCTCGACGACCTGGTCGACGCGGCCCGGGACGTTCTCGGCGGCGACCTGACCGGCGCGTACGCGGCCGGTTCGGTGGGCCTGGACGCCTATCAGCCGGGCCGCAGCGACGTGGATGTGGCGCTGGTCGTCGCGGGACCGCTGGACGCCGGACGCAAGCGCGACCTGGTGGCCCGGCTGCGGCACGAGGCGCTGCCGTGCCCGGCGCGCGGCCTGGAGCTGGTCGCCTACACCCGCGCGGTCGCCGGCTCCGGCACCCCCGAGCCCGGTTTCGAGGTCGAACTCAACACCGGGGCGCGGATGCCGTTCCGGGCCACCTGGGACCCCGCCGACCGGCCCGCCGCCGACGGCCGCTTCTGGTACGGCCTGGACCGCGACATCCTGCACGAGCACGGGTACGCGCTGCTCGGCCCGCCCGCCGCCGACGTCTTCGCCGGCCTCGCCCCGGACGACCTGCGGCGGCTGCTCGTCGAGGCGCTGCGCTGGTGGCTCGCCCTGCCCACCCTGGCAGACGACGCGCCCGCCCCCGGCGCCGAGGACGCGGTGCTGGGCGCCTGTCGTTCGCTGGTGAAGGCCCGGCACGGGGTGTGGCTGTCGAAGGTCGCCGCCGGCCGCCGGCTGGCCGACGCCGGCTACGACCGCGACCTGATCGGGCGCTGCGTCGCCGCGCGCGCCGGTGGCGTTCCGCCGAGCGGCGCGCAGGCCCGGGCGTTCCAGTGGCGGGTGCTGGCGGAGATCGCGGCCGGCGGCTGAGACCGCTTCCGAAAACGGCTGTCGGGTCGTCGTACCCGGTTGTCATCATGGCTGCCGTGACCCCGGTGACGATCATCAAGGGTGACGCGACCAGCCCGCAGGCCAAGGGCCGCAAGGTGATCGCGCACCTCTGCAACGACCTCGGCGGCTGGGGCAGGGGCTTCGTGCTGGCCGTCAGCCGTCGCTGGCCGGAGCCGGAACGGGACTACCGCGACTGGCACCGGCACCGGGCACGCAACGACTTCGGCCTGGGCGCGGTCCGCCTGGTGCGGGTCGCTCCGGACGTGTGGGTGGCGAACATGGTCGGCCAGCGGGGGATCCGGGCCGGCAGCGGCGGCCCGCCGATCCGGTACGACGCCGTCGAGCGATGCCTGACCTCGCTCGGCGACCACGTCCGGGCGTTGGGGGCGTCGGTGCACATGCCGCGCATCGGTTGCGGGCTCGCCGGTGGCACCTGGAGCCGGATCGAGCCCATCATTGTCCGCACGCTCGGTGTGCGGGACATCGCCGTCACCGTCTACGACCAGGATTAGCGAAAATCGGCTGACTTCCCGCGTGTGGCGGCGGCGCGACGCCCGGCGGTGCGGAGGTCCACGACGTTCAGCGCCCGGGTGCCGGCCTGTGTGGTCGACGGGGGTGGCCGTACAGATGGTGCGTGTCGGGTTCGCGTCCCGGTGCAGTCGGGTCCGCGCTAGATCGCCCCCGGCCCGGCAACGGAGGGTGTGACCAGCCCACCCCGCACTCCGAGACGAGGTAGTCATGCCCGTGACTCCGAGCTGCATCCTGCTGGAGCCGGCGTTCGGTGACCGGTACGCCGTCGCCTACCGCAAGGAGTTGACGGCCGCGTCCGAGGCCTCGATCGGGGCGTGCGGGGTGGTGATCGGCGGCGGGACCGCCGTCGGTGACGTGGAGGTCTCCAACTGCCGCTTCGACCAGGTGGCGGAGGGGGTAACAACTGCTCGCCATTTTATAGGCAGGCGTAGTCATGCATCGCCGCGTATCCTGGTTGGGTGAAGCTTTCGGAGTGGGCGCGCCAGCAGGGCGTGAGCTATCAGACCGCTTGGCGGTGGGTGAAGGACGGGAAGATGCCGGTCCCT
>NZ_JBFALG010000043.1:0-60289 GCF_040656135.1 Micromonospora sp. NPDC050200 | reverse complement strand
GGCCCCCCCCCCCCGGGCGGGGGCTCGGCCCCCGGCCCGGTCACGCCCCGCGCCACCCGCTGCTCCCCGCGCCCCACCGGCGCCGGCCGGGGCCTCGGGGGGGGCCCCGCCCGTCGGCGGTCGGTCAGTGCGCGGCGCAGCCGGTCGCCGGCGCGGGCGCCGCGGCCGGCGCGCCGACCGTGGGCAGCCCGAGCAGCACCCCGGGGGTACGCGGGGAGCGGCCAGCCTCGGCCGCGTCGCCGGCCCGGGTACGCCGGTGTGACAGCGGCTCGCCGTCGGCGTTGAGGTGGTGCGGGGCGGCGTACGTGACCGTGGTGTGCACGATGTCGCCGGGGCGGATCTGTCCGGCCAGCGAGCCGGCGTCGAAGTGCACCAGACGGCCGTCGCGGGCGCGGCCGGACATCCGGCCGGTGCGCTCGTCCTTGCGCCCCTCGCCGACGGCGACCAGCACCTCGACGGTCTCCCCCACCAGGCGCTTGTTCTCCGCCCAGGTGATCTCCTCCACGCAGGCGATCAGCCGCTCGTAGCGCTCCTGCACGACCTGCTTGGGCAGCTGGCCGTCCATGGTGGCCGCCGGGGTGCCGGGGCGCTTGGAGTACTGGAAGGTGAACGCCGAGGAGAACCGCGCCTCGCGGACCACATCGAGGGTGCGCTGGAAGTCGGCCTCGGTCTCGCCGGGGAAGCCGACGATGATGTCGGTGGTGATCGCCGCGTCCGGCATCGCCGCCCGGACCTTCTCGATGATCCCCAGGTACTTCTCCGACCGGTACGACCGGCGCATCGCGCGCAGCATGTCGTCCGAGCCGGACTGCAACGGCATGTGCAGTGAGTGGCAGACGTTCGGCGTCTCGGCCATCGCGGCGATCACGTCGTCGGTGAAGTCCTTCGGGTGCGGGCTGGTGAACCGGACCCGCTCCAGCCCGTCGATGTCGCCACAGGCGCGCAGCAGCTTGCCGAAGGCGTACCTGTCCCCGAACTCCACGCCGTAGGAGTTGACGTTCTGCCCGAGCAGGGTCACCTCCAGCACGCCCTCGTCGACCAGGGCGCGCACCTCGGAGAGGATGTCGCCGGGGCGGCGGTCCTTCTCCTTGCCGCGAAGGGCGGGCACGATGCAGAACGTGCAGGTGTTGTTGCAGCCCACCGAGATCGACACCCAGCCGGCGTACGTCGACTCGCGCCGGGTGGGCAGCGTGGAGGGGAAGACGTCGAGGGATTCGAGGATCTCCACCTCGGCGGCGGCGTTGTGCCGGGCCCGCTCCAGCAGCACCGGCAGCGAGCCGATGTTGTGCGTGCCGAAGACCACGTCGACCCAGGGGGCCTTGCGGACGATGTCGCCGCGGTCCTTCTGGGCCAGGCAGCCACCGACGGCGATCTGCATGCCGGGGTGCTTGTCCTTCACGGGGCGCAGATGACCCAGGTTGCCGTAGAGCCGGTTGTCGGCGTTCTCCCGGACGGCGCAGGTGTTGAACACCACCACGTCCGGGGGGTCGTCGGCCTCGGCGGCACGCACGTAACCCGCCTGCTCCAGCAGGCCGGAGATGCGCTCGGAGTCGTGCACGTTCATCTGGCAGCCGTACGTACGCACCTGGTAGGTGCGCGGGCTGCTGGCGGCTGCGGTAGTCATGACGTGCACAGCGTATCCGGGCCGACCGGATGGACCCGAACGAGGAGGAGCCATGTGCCGCAGCATCAAGACCCTGCGTGAGCCGTACGTGCCGGAGGTGACGCCGGCCGACATCGAGGCGGCCGCGTTGCAGTACGTCCGGAAGATCTCGGGGTTCCGGGCCCCGGCCGCGCACAACGCCGAGGCGTTCGACGCGGCGGTACGCGCGGTGGCCGCCGCCACGGCGACCCTGCTCGACCAGTTGCAGGTGCGCGGCTCCCGCCCGGCGCGGGCCGGCTGAGCGGGCGCCGGGCCCGGCGGGAGCGGCGGCCTACGGCGGGGTCAGGCCGCGGCGAGGGCCGGGTTGACCGAGTCGGGCGCCCAGCGCGACCGGTGGCACCGGGACCACCCCCGGCAACCGGGATTGGCCAGGGTGCAGAGCCGCCGGTTGCTGAGCACCTCGCCGTCGTCGGTCTCGGTCACGTCGAAGTGCACCGGGCGGATGGTGCCGTCCGGCGCGACCAGCAGGTGCCGGCCGGCGTCGAGGGTGTCGTCGGTCAGCAGGCAGTTGCGGCCGAGCAGCCGGGCCAGCGCGGCGACGCTGGTGTGCTCGGCGAGCCGCTCGGGCACCCCGTAGCAGTCCACCACCGTGCCGAACTCCCCCGGGGCCTCCCACACGTCGCAGATCACCGCGTACGTGGGCAGCCGGGCCGGGTCGGCGACGGCGAGGGGCATCACCACCCGACCGAGCGCCTCGGCCAGCGCGGGGTACACCTCCACGGGTGCCGCCCCGTCGATTCTCCAGTTCCACAGCTCGGTCATGCCGCCTCCTCGCTGCGTTCGTCCCACCGGCCTCCGAATCGGGCCTTACTGACGATGGTGGGGTGCATATGACCTCAGCCGGGGGCAAGTTACCGGTCTGTGACCATTCCGGGCAAAATTTCCTCGGGCGACGTCGCCCCGAGTAGCGGGAAGATGACAGTTTATCGGGTATGGTGCCCGATCCGGCAGACCTCGGTCGGCGGGTTCCCCGCGGTCTGCACCGCCTGAACCGGTGCCGCGGTCGCGGCCACCGTCTGGGTCACGGTCGCGGTCGCGGCCACCGTCTGGGTCGCGGTCAGCGGAGCACGAGGCGGTGCTCGCCCGGGGGCAGCAGCTCGCCGACCACGGTGCCACCGGGGACCTCCCCGGCGACCAGCAGCCCGCCGGAGGTCTGCGCGTCGGCGAGCAGCAGCCGCTCCGCCTCGCCGGTCGACCCGAAGTCGGTCCACGGGGCCACCCAGTCGAGGTTGCGGCGGGTGCCGCCGCTGACGTACCCGTCGCGGACGGCCTCCCGCGCGCCGGGCAGGTACGGCACCCGGGTGGTGTCGATGGCGACCGTGAGCCGGCTGGCCCGGGCCAACTTCGAGGCGTGCCCGAGCAGCCCGAAGCCGGTGACGTCGGTGCCGCAGCGGATGCCGGCGGCGACCGCCGCGCGGGCGGCGTCCCGGTTGAGCGCGGCCATCGAGGCGACCGCCTCGGCGAACCGCTCGCCGGTCCGCTTGTGCCGGGTGTTCAGCACCCCGACGCCGAGCGGCTTGGTCAGCGACAGCGGCAGGCCGGCCCGGCCGGCGTCGAGCGTGATCAGCTCCTCGGGGCGGACCACCCCGGTGACGGCGAGGCCGTACTTGGGGCCGTCGTCGTCGACGCTGTGCCCGCCGGCGAGGTGGCAGCCGGCCTCCCGGGCCACGTCCTGCCCGCCGCGCAGCACCTCGCGGGCCAACTCCAGCGGGAGCACCTCGCGGGGCCAGCAGAGCAGGTTCAGCGCGACCAGCGGGGTGCCGCCCATGGCGTACACGTCGGACAGCGCGTTGGCGGCGGCGATCCGGCCCCAGTCGTACGGGTCGTCGACGACCGGGGTGAAGAAGTCGGCGGTGCTGACCAGCCCGGTCCGCTCGTCCAGCCGGACCACTGCGGCGTCGTCGCCGTGGTCCAGCCCGACCAGCAGGTCGGCGGTGCCGCCGGCCGGGCCCAGGCCGGCCACCATCGCCTCCAGCTCGCCGGGCGGGATCTTGCAGGCACAGCCGCCGCCACGGGCGTAATCGGTCAGGCGGACCCCGTCGATCATCCCCACATGATCTCCGCGTGGCCCCGCCGCCGCCACTCAAAAGGGCCGTACGGTGACGAATTTCGGACTCCCGGGCACGGCCGGGACCGGTGTTACCGCTCCGTGACCCACCAGCTTGCTTTCCGCCACATCCCCCCGCCTACAGTTGCCCAACCGGGGGTCGACCGACCCCGCTTCGGGGACAGACGACAGGGACGGTGTACGACGTGACGACGGGCGAACCGCTCATCGTGCTGGACGGGGTCAACAAGTACTTCGGCCCACTGCACGTGCTGGACGACGTGTCGCTCTCCGTCGGCAGGGGCGAGGTGGTCGTGGTGATCGGCCCGTCCGGCTCCGGCAAGTCGACGCTCTGCCGGACCATCAACCGGCTGGAGCCCATCGACTCCGGCACCATCACCTTCGACGGGCAGCCGCTGCCCGCCGAGGGCCGGGCGCTGGCGAAGCTGCGCAGCGAGGTCGGCATGGTCTTCCAGTCGTTCAACCTCTTCGCGCACAAGACGATCCTGGAGAACGTCACCATCGGCCCGATCAAGGTGCGCCGGGAGAAGCCGGCCGTCGCCCGCGAGCGCGGCCTGGCCCTGCTCGACCGGGTCGGCATCGCCAACCAGGCCGACAAGTACCCGGCCCAGCTCTCCGGCGGCCAGCAGCAGCGCGCCGCGATCGCCCGCGCGCTGGCCATGCAGCCGAAGGCGATGCTGTTCGACGAGCCCACCAGCGCGCTGGACCCGGAGATGGTCGGCGAGGTGCTGGACGTGATGACCTCGCTGGCCCGCGACGGCATGACCATGGTCGTGGTCACCCACGAGATGGGCTTCGCCCGGCACGCGGCGAACCGGGTGATCTTCATGGCCGACGGGCAGCTCGTCGAGGACGCCCCGCCCACCGAGTTCTTCGCGAACCCCCGCAGCGAGCGGGCCAGGGACTTCCTCTCCAAGATCCTCACTCACTAGACGTCGGTTGTGGAGCACGCCGTCCCCCGGCGGGCTCCGTTGATGAAGGAGATGTGTATGCGTATGAAGCGCGTAGCGGCGCTCGCGGCGGCCGCCACCCTGGCGTTCGGGATGGCCGCCTGTGGTGGCGACTCCGAGGAGGGCACCGGCGCCGGCAGCAAGTCGTTCGCCGCCGGCAGCACCATGGAGAAGCTCAACAAGGCCCAGAAGATCAAGATCGGCACCAAGTTCGACCAGCCGGGCTTCGGTCAGAAGGGCCTGTCGGGCAAGCCGGAGGGCTTCGACGTCGAGGTCGCCAAGATCATCGTCAAGGAACTCGGCATCCCCGAGGACAAGATCGAGTACGTCGAGACGCCGTCGAAGGTCCGTGAGGACGTCATCGTCAACGGCACCGTCGACCTCGTCGCGGCGACATACACGATCAACGACAAGCGCAAGGAGCGCATCGCCTTCGCGGGCCCGTACTACGAGGCCGGCCAGAACATCCTGGTCAAGAAGGACGACACCACGATCACCGGCCCGGACTCCTTCAAGGACGGCACCAAGAAGGTCTGCTCGGTCACCGGCTCGACCCCGGCCGAGACGATCAAGCAGTACGTCAAGGACGTCGCCACCCAGCTGGTGCTCTTCGACACCTACGACAAGTGCCGCGACGCCCTCAAGGGCGGCCAGGTGAACGCGGTCACCACCGACAACGTCATCCTCCTCGGCTACATCGCCAAGGACGAGGCGTCGTTCAAGCTGGCCGGCGACAACTTCACCAAGGAGCCGTACGGCATCGGGGTGAAGAAGGAGGACGCCGCGTTCCGTACCTTCATCAACGACACGCTGGAGAAGGCCTTCTCCGACGGTAGTTGGAAGAAGGCCTGGGACGACACCGCCGGCAAGTTCGGCGCAGAGCTGGGCAGCGCCCCGACCGTCAACCGCTACTGATCTGATCCTCGCGATCTGGAGGGTGGGGAGGAACACCGACCCGTGAACGTGCTCATCGACAAGTTCGACGTCTTTGCGGGTGGTTTCTGGCTCACCCTCCAGATCTGCGTGCTCGCCGCGATCGGCGCCCTGATCCTGGGCGCCGTCGTGGCGGTGCTCCGCATCTCACCGGTGCCGCCGCTGCGCGCGGTGGGCACCGGCTACGTGAACGTCTTCCGGAACATGCCGCTGACGGTGGTGATGTTCTTCTCCGCCTTCGCCCTGCCGGCCCTCGGGTCCAACGCCGACTTCCTGCGCATCCCCGGCCTGGACGCGCTGTTCAGCCGGCTCGGCACCGACCTGCCGTACTTCCGCTTCGCCCTGATCGCCCTGGTGCTCTACACGGCGGCGTTCGTCTGCGAGGCACTGCGGTCCGGGGTGAACGCGGTGCCGGCCGGGCAGGCCGAGGCCGCCCGGTCGCTCGGCCTGACCTTCGGCCAGAACCTGCGCTACGTGGTGCTGCCGCAGTCCTGGAAGGCCTCGGTGGTGCCGCTCGGCTCGGTGATCATCGCGATGATCAAGAACTCCGCGCTGGTCGGCTTCTTCGGCGTGGTCGGTGACCTCTCGCAGACCGCCGACCAGCTCACCTCGGCCGAGGGCTACGCCTTCATCCCCGTCGCCATCGGCATCTCGATCGGATACCTGATCATGACCGTGCCGCTCGGCGCCCTGCTGGACCGGCTGGAGAAGCGACAGGCGGTGGCCCGATGAGTCAGCAGACCAGCGTCCTCTACGACGTCCCCGGCCCCCGCCAGCGGCGGATCACGCTGATCAGCAGCCTGGTCGCCACGGTGGTGCTGCTCGTCGGGGCGTACTTCCTGATCTACCAGCCGCTGGACGACAAGGGCCAGTTCTCCATGGAGCTGTGGGGGCCGCTGGTCGACCCCTCCAACGAGAACTTCTCCCTGGTGTGGGACCGGATCGGCCTCGGCTTCAAGAACACGCTGATCGCGGCGGCGCTGTCCATCGTCGCATCGCTGCTGGTCGGCACCCTGCTCGCCGTGCTGCGGATCCAGCTCAAGAGCCTGACCCGGCGACGCTTCACCGGGCTGGCGGTGCCGGTGGCGTACCTGCTGCGCGGGCTGAGCCTGCTGCTCTCGGCGGTCACCCGGGTCTGCGTCGAGGTGTTCCGCGGCCTCCCGGTCGTCCTCACCATCTTCTTCGTGGCCCGCGGGTTCCCCGAGTTCGGCGTCTCGTTCGACACCCTCTGGTACCTGGTGATCGGCCTGACCGTCTACAACTCGGTGGTCATCGCGGAGATCCTCCGCTCCGGCATGGAGGGGCTGCCCGGCGGCCAGGCGGAAGCCGCCGCCGCGATCGGCCTCTCGCCGTTGCAGGCCACCCGCATGATCCTGCTGCCGCAGTCGTTCCGGATCATGCTGCCGGCGCTGATCAGCCAGCTGGTCGTCGTGCTCAAGGACACCTCGCTGGGCTTCATCATCAGCTACGAGGAGACGCTCAACATCGGCAAGCAGATCATCGGCGTGCTGGGCAACCCGATCCAGGTGTACGTCGTGATCGCCGCGCTCTTCATCGTGGTCAACTACTCGCTGTCGAAGCTGGCGCAGTACCTCCAGCGCCGGCTCTCCCAGGGCCGCAAGACCGCGGGCACCCCGGCGCAGAACCCGCCGGTCGCCGCGCTCGTCTCGCAGGCCGAGGGCGGCGGGGGCGGTGCCGGCGGCGGCAACTGACCCGCCACTGACGACGCGAGGGCCGGCCCGGACATCCGGGCCGGCCCTCGTCCTTCCGCCCGCCCCCGGTAACGGTGGGGCCGGCGTCGGAGTCAGCGGGCGATCTCGGTGACCCGGGACTCGCGGACCACGGTCACCCGGATCTGACCCGGGTAGGTCAGCTCCTCCTCGATCTGCTTGGCCACGTCCCGCGCCAGGACCGCCGCGCCGATGTCGTCGACGTCCTCCGGCTTGACCATCACCCGGACCTCCCGGCCCGCCTGCATGGCGAAGACCTTCTCCACGCCGAGCTTGCCGGCGGCGATCTCCTCGATCCGCTCCAGCCGCTTGACGTACGCCTCCAGGCTCTCCCGCCGGGCGCCCGGCCGCCCGCCGGAGCAGGCGTCGGAGGCCTGGGTGAGCACGGCCTCGATGGTCTGCGGCGGCACCTCGTTGTGGTGCGCCTCGATGGCGTGTACGACGTCCTCGCTCTCGCCGTACCTGCGGGCCAGGTCGGCGCCGATGATGGCGTGCGAGCCCTCCACCTCGTGGGTGAGCGCCTTGCCGATGTCGTGCAGGAACGCGCAACGCTTGATCGTGGGCACGTCAAGCCGCAGCTCGGCGGCCATGATCCCGGCGATGTGCGCGGTCTCCACCAGGTGCTTGAGCACGTTCTGCCCGTACGACGTCCGGTAGCGCAGCCGGCCGAGCAGGGTGACCAGCTCCGGGTGGATCTCGGTGATGCCGACCTCGACCAGGGCGTCCTCGGCGGCCCGGTGGCAGAGCTCCTCCACCTCCTGGCGGGCCAGGTCGTGCACCTCCTCGATCCGGTGCGGGTGGATCCGGCCGTCGAGGACCAGCTTCTCCAGGGTGAGCCGGCCGACCTCCCGGCGTACCGGGTCGAAGCAGGACAGCAGCACCGCCTCGGGGGTGTCGTCGATGATCAGGTTGACCCCGGTGACCGACTCGAAGGCGCGGATGTTGCGCCCCTCCCGGCCGATGATCCGCCCCTTCATCTCGTCCCCGGGCAGGTGCAGGACGCTGACCACGCTCTCCGCGGTCTGCTCGCTGGCCACCCGCTGGATGGCGTCCACCACGATGTGCCGGGCGCGCTGCTCGCCGGTGCTGCGGGCGTCGGACTCGATGTCCCGGACCAGCAGCGCGGCCTCCCGCTTGGCCTGCGTCTCGATCGCCTCGATCAGCTCGGCCCGCGCGGCGTCGGCGGTGAGCCCGGCGACCCGTTCCAGCTCGCGGCGGCGCTGTTCCTCGGCGGCGGCCAGCGCGGTCTCCCGTTCCACGAGCCCGGCCTCCCGCCTCGCCAGTTCGGCGCTGGCCGCGGTGAGCTGCCGTTCCCGCTCGGCGAGGCGCTCCACCTCCTCGGTGTGCAGCCGCTCCCGCTCGTCCATCCTGGCCGCCCGGCGTTCCACCTCGGCGGCCTGCTCCCGGGTCGTGGCGGCGAGGACGGCCACCTCCCGCTCGCCGCTGCGCCGGGCCGTGGTCCGCAACTGCTCGGCGTCGACCTCGGCCTGCCGGTGGGCCCGTTCCAGGACGGTGTCCGCCTCGGCGCGGGCGTCGTCGAGCACCCGGCGGGCCTCCGCCCGCGCCGCCTTCGCCTCGGCCTTCGCTGCGGCCGCCTCGGTGCGGGCGGCGGCTGCGGCGGACTTCGCCACGTCGATGGTGCTGTTCGCCTCGCTGGCGGCGGTGCGCAGCGCCGCCAGGGACTGCTCCTGGCGGTCCTTCTCGGCGATGAAGGCCGGGTCCTCGGGGGCCGGGGCCGCGCCGAGGCGCCGCACCACGCGTACGCCGAACAGCACGGCGCCGACGACGACCAGGGCGAGGAGCAGCACGACAACGAGCAGCACCACCTCCACGGCGCTCATGCGCGGACCCCGTCGCACCGGCCGGCGAGGCCGGACCGCCGTACTCCACCGGCGGAGCCGCGACCGCCGACACCCCCTCGGGACCCGTGGTCCCTGTGCCGCCCCGCCATGGCCGCCTCCCCTGAACGTCGACGCCGCAGAGGACCGTGCCGACGGGCACGCGCCTCTACGACCCTGGACGCCCGACCGAGCGGCTGGCCGTTGGGTACAGCTCTCCGTCGGCGGTGCCCCTCGGGCATCGCCGACAGCCGGGTGCAGTTGTCGGATCGGCTCCGGACCGGCTGTCCGGAGCGACCGTCAAAGGCCGGTGGAGCTGGCCAAAGTGATGCGGTTCTGTTACGCGATCTATGTTGTGCGCTTAGCCTGCGCTGGTCGGGCAATGTGAGCCTGTAGGGCGAGGCTAGGTCGCGAGGGGCCGTTCGGTCAAGAACTCATGATCAAACCCCCCGACGGAGCGAAGTTGATTCGTCACCCGTTGGTGACGGCATGACGGACAGCAGCGGACAAACAACCCGGGCAACGGAGCCGCGCGTCAACCTCCGGAGCTGCTCACGGCCCCGGTCGGGCGAATGTGGTGGCCGCGTCGGCGGCACCGTGACGGCCTGCCATGACGCGGTCCGGGCCGGTGGCGCCGCGCGGCGGTTTCGCGAGAGCCGGACGCCTGTGTCCCGATGAGCGATATGCCTGACAGGCATGTTTTGTGCCTCTCAGGCATATCGCTCACGAGTGCATCCGTCTCCCGGCGGATGTTGCTGTCCGTGGCCCCACCGGCAGAGGCGGCGGAGCGCGGGGGCGTCGCGGGGTCAGTCGGTGGCGCGGGTGTCCCGGTCGAGTTCCCCCTCGGCCTCGGCCAGGGCGTCAGCGTCGATCTGCTCGGCGAACTCGGCCGCCTCGGCGCTCTGCGCGGCGAGCGCGTCCTTCACCGCGCGGATCGCCACGCCCGGCGGGTAGCCCTTGCGGGCGAGCATCCCGACCAGCCGGCGGAACACCGCGTCCGGTTCGCCCCGGGCGGTGCGCAGCTTCCGCTCCACCAGGGCGCGGGCGGTCTCCGCCTCGGTCTCCTCGTCAAGCTCGCCGAGCGCCTCGCTGGCCACGTCGCCGTCCACGCCGCGCTGGCGCAGCTCGTTGGCCAGCGCCCGACGGGCCAGGCCCCGACCCGTGTGCCGGCTGGAGACCCAGGCACGGGCGAAGGCGGCGTCGTCGATGATGCCGACCTCGTCGTACCGGTTGAGCACGTCGGCCGAGACCTCGTCGGAGATGCCCCGCTTGGCCAGCGCCCCGGCCAGCTCGGCCCGGGTACGCGGACGCACCGCCAGCTGCCGCAGGCAGATCTCCCGGGCCACCTCGGCCTCGTCGCGCGGTGGGGCCGGGGTCGCCTCCGGATCGGTCTCGGCGGACCGGCCGCGACGACCCCGCCGAGGCCGGGGCGCGATGTCGTCACCCGCCCGGGGCGGGCTGGCGTCCCAGCCCCGCCCCGTGCGGGCGCGTCGTCCTGCCACTTAGTCAGCGGCCGATCAGAAGTCGACCGGCGGCAGCTCCGGGCCGCCGGCGGCGTCGCCCGCGCCGATCCCGACGCCGAGCTTCTCCAGGATCTTCTTCTCGATCTCGGCGGCCACGTCCGGGTTCTCCCGGAGGAACTCGCGGGCCTTCTCCTTGCCCTGGCCGAGCTGGTCACCGTCGTAGGTGTACCAGGCGCCGGACTTGCGGATGATCGCCTGCTCCACGCCGACGTCGATCAGCGAGCCCTCACGGGAGATGCCCTTGCCGTACATGATGTCGAACTCGGCCTGCTTGAACGGCGCGGCGACCTTGTTCTTCACGACCTTGACCCTGGTCCGGTTACCGACCACGTCGGTGCCGTCCTTCAGGCTCTCGATGCGGCGCACATCGAGCCGGACCGAGGCGTAGAACTTCAGCGCCCGACCACCGGTGGTGGTCTCCGGGCTGTTGTGCACCAGAATCCCGTCAGCGAGGTAGTTGTGCGAACCTTCGATCTCGATATCGAACCGGTCCATGTTCTTGTAGTCGCGCCTGGCCTCGATCTCGAGGATCCGAGCAGGCAGCGGGTACATCGTGGGTTCCGTGAACTGCGGACTGACCTCGCACAGGCCCCGGAACTTCGGCAGGAGCTTGTACTCCATGCACTCCGGGATGTGCGGCGCAACGATCTTCTGGAACTTCTCCGAAGCCGCAGTGGTGAACTGCAGGACGCTGATTTCGCGCTGGCCCCTACTGGTGAGCTTCACATCAAGGCGCCAGGAGTCCCGCAGGTATTCGAGGAGCCGCTGTCGGCTGCCCTCGCTCATCGCCTCGACGCAGATCTCGATCCGACCGCTGCCATCTTTCGTCCGCTGCTGCAGCCCCTTCGACCGCAGCGTGAAGCAGCCGTCGTCCATGTACCACACGGCGAGAGCTAGCGGAGTCAGCTGCTTGAGGTAATCCCAGCTCAGGTGCTTCTTGCCGTCTCCAAGATAGACCGCTCGGCGCAGCTCACCGAGCTCGGCGAGCGGCGTGAAGTCGGCGAAAACCGCACCCTTGTCATTGGACGTCCGACTGTGGCGGATGTTGCCGAGCAGGCCCACCTTCCAGTCGAGATACGCGGCCTGCTTTACGCCATGCCCCATCCGGAACCGGCCGCTCTCCCCGTCTCGACGGACAGGAGCCGAGAGATTGCCATCGCCCATCAGCGAACCAAGCACGACCTGCCACTGCTGCGGGCTCAACACGTGTGGTTGAGCGAGCATCACACGATCCCCGGGAAGCAATTCACCGGCTTCGCGCCAGCCCCCTGGGGTCATGATCAGGTGATTGCGGGTCATCGACATGACCGCTTGGCCACGGCCAGCGCCGCCGCCTGCACGTTCGACCTTGAAGCGCAGGAACTCATCAGTCGTGCCGTTGTTGAACCAGTTGACCACCCGGCGCGGAGCGAGACAGCCCAACTCTCCGTCGTAGGAGAGCACCTCGACATCCATCTTCTCAGTGACGATCTTGCCGAGAAGCTCCTGGGATCCGTCCGCGAGGGTGACCTTGGTGTTCCAAGATCCACATCCAAACATCACACCGATCTTCTCGCGCAACTGATTGATGAAGATCGCCGTGGTGCCGGTGTTGTTGAGCACACCAGTGATCTTGCGCAGCGCCTGGCTCATCAGCCGGGCCTGCAGACCCACGTGGCTGTCGCCCATCTCGCCCTCGATCTCGGCGCGCGGCACCAGGGCGGCGACCGAGTCGATCACGATGATGTCGATCGCGCCGGAGCGGACCAGCATGTCCGCGATCTCCAGCGCCTGCTCGCCGGTGTCCGGCTGGGAGACCAGCAGGGCGTCGGTGTCGACGCCGAGGGCCTTCGCGTACTCCGGGTCGAGCGCGTGCTCGGCGTCGATGAAGGCGGCGATGCCGCCGGCCCGCTGGGCGTTGGCCACCGCGTGCAGGGCGACCGTGGTCTTACCGCTGGACTCGGGACCGTAGATCTCGACGACCCGGCCGCGGGGCAGACCGCCCACGCCGAGCGCCACGTCGAGCGCGATCGAACCGGTCGGGATCACGGCGGTCTGGATGACCGGCCGCTCCCCCAGCCGCATCACCGAACCCTTGCCGAACTGCTTGTCGATCTGAGCGAGAGCAAGGTCGAGTGCCTTCTCCCGGTCGGGCCCTGCGGCCATGTTTGCCACCCCTGCCTTCGCCGGCGTCTTTCCTGAGCTTCGCGTCACGCGGACACGCTAGGCGCTGGGTCCGACAGAAAACCAGCCGAGGAGGCCGTGAGCTGTGGACGAGCACCCCGCTGTGGACAATAGCCGAACAGGTGTACGAGCGGGCAAGCGACACGCGGGAGCGACGAAGGCGCTGCTCAACGTAGCCGGGCGGGCACCCGGTCGGGATAGGCGGCGACGACGGCCCGCCACACCACGTGGGTCTGTTCGCCCGAGGCGAACGCCTGCTCGATGGTCCGCCCACCCAGCTGGGACAACACCTGGTCGCGGGCGATGCTGGCCGCGTAACCCGGCCCGAAGGCCTCCTCCAGCCGGACCCAGAAGTCGGTCAGCCGCACGTGATCAGTCCTCCTCGTCCGGTGCCCCCACCGGCACCGGACGCAACGCTAGCGCCACCAGGGGCACCACCGCGATCGCCGCCAGCAGGGTCAGCACCGGATATCCCGCCGCCCGCATGACAAACCCGCTGAGCGCGGCGGCGGCGGCGCCGGCCAGCCCCATCGTCAGGTCGGAGAACCCCTGCACGCTCGGCCGGACCGCCGCCGGGACCGACTCCGACAACAGGGTGGAGCCGGCCACCATGGTGCCGGACCAGCCCAGCCCGAGCAGGACCAGGCCGACCGAGAGCTGGGGCGTGTCGTGCCCGGCGGTGCCGGCAACCGCGCACGCGGCCAGCAGCAGCCCGACCCCACCGAGGACGACCGCACGCCGACCCAGCCGGTCGGTGAGCCAGCCCACCACCGGGCTGAGCGCGTACATGCCGGCGATGTGCAGGCTCAGCACGATGCCGACCACCCGCAGCACGTCGGCGTCGCCGTGCGACTCGCCGAGGCGTACCGGCGTCATCGACATCACCGCGACCATCACCACGTGGCCCACCGCCACCGCCGCGATGCCGAGTCGGGCGGCCGGGCGCCCGCGTACCACCCGCCAGGCCGCGCGCATCCCGTCGCCGCGCCGGGCGGTCTCCGCCGGCGTGGCGACGGCGTCCGCCGGCGGGGTGACGTCCGCGACGGCGGGCGCGACCGGGGCGTCGGCCGCCGCCAGCCGGCGCGCGGTGAGCAGCGGATCGGGCCGCAGCAGCACCAGGAGCACGACGGCGGCGAGCACGAACGCGGCGGCGCTGAACGCGAACGGGCCGGCCAGCGGCGGCAGCCCCCACCCGCTGGTGGTGTGGTCGGCCAGCGAGGCGAAGTTCGGCGCGGCCACCGCGCCGATGGTGGTGGCCCAGACGATCAGCGACAACTGCCGGCCCCGACGGGCCGGTTCGGCGAGGTCCACCGCGGTGTAGCGGGCCTGGAGGTTCGCCGCGGTGCCGCCGCCGAAGAGCAGCATGCCCAGGAAGAGCAGCGGTACGAAGCCGGTGATCGTGGCGAGCACCACCAGCACGGCACCGGCCGCGCCGGCCAGGTAGGCGACGGCCAGACCGGGGCGTCGGCCGTGCCCGTTCATGATCCGGGTGACCGGGACGGCGAGCAGCGCCCCGCCGACCACGGCGGCGCTCTGCGCCAGGCCGGCGACGGCGGTGCCGGCGACCCGGGCGGCGAGCAGCGCACCGACGGAGATGCCGATGGTGACGCCGATCCCGCCGATGATCTGGGTGGTGAAGAGCAGGCGCAGGGTCCGCCGCTGGATCGGCGCGACATCAGGCCGGGTACGGTCCGGCGCGGTCAGGTCGGTGGCCATGCGGCCTCCTCGGTAAGGGGTCAGACGCGGCCCCATCCTTGCAAACCGGCCCCGTCCCGGGGGAACCGGTTTCGCTACAGGCCGAGCCCCCGGCCGATGATCTCCTTCATGATCTCGGTGGTGCCGCCGTAGATGGTCTGCACCCGCCCGTCGAGCCAGGCCTTCGCCACCGGGTACTCCAGCATGTAGCCGTAGCCGCCGTGCAGTTGCACGCAGCGGTCGGCGACCCGGTTCTGCAGCTCGGTGGTCCACCACTTGGCCTTGGCGGCGTCGGTCACCGACAGCCGGCCGGCGTTGAACTCGGTCACGCAGTGGTTGACGAAGGTGCGCGCGATGGTCACCTCGGTGTCCATCTCCGCCAGCAGGAACCGGTTGTGCTGGAACTTCCCGATCGGCCGGCCGAACGCCTCCCGCGAGCGGGCGTAATCGAGGGTCACCGCGAGCAGCTTCTCCGCCGCCGCGACCGCCGCGACGGCGATGCTGAGCCGCTCCCGGGGCAGGTTGGCCATCAGGTGGTAGAAGCCGTGGTTCTCGGTGCCGATCAGGTTCCCCACCGGCACCCGGCAGTCGTCGAAGAAGAGCTCCGCGGTGTCGTTGGCCTTCAGGCCCACCTTCGCCAGCCGCCGGCCCCGGGTGAAGCCGGGGGTGCCGGTCTCCACCGCGATCAGGCTCACCCCGTGCGCGCCCTGGTCCGGGGCGGTCCGCGCCACCACGATGACCAGGTCGGCCAGCTCGCCGTTGGTGATGAAGGTCTTCTGCCCGTTGAGCAGCCAGCTGTCGCCGTCACGGACCGCGCTGGTGCGTACCCCGGCCAGGTCGGACCCGGCGCCGGGCTCGCTCATCGCGATGGCGGTGACCAGGTCACCGGAGCAGAAGCCGGGCAGCCAGCGCTTGCGCTGGTCGTCGGTGGTCAACTCGGTCAGGTACGGCGCCACCACGTCGTTGTGCAGACCGAAGCCGAGCCCGGAACAGCCGGACCCGACGATCTCCTCGACCAGCACCGCGTTGAACCGGAAGTCCCGCTGGCCACCGCCGCCGTGGTCGGTGTCGACGTCCGTGCCGAGCAGCCCGGCCGCGCCGGCCTTGCGCCACACCGCACGGTCGACGAGGCCGTCGGCCTCCCACCGGGCGTGGTGCGGCACCGCCTCGCGGGCCAGGAACTCCCGGCACAGGTCGCGGAACTCCTCGTGGACCGGTTCGTAGAGATGCTGCTCCATGGCGGCCAGTGTGGCACCGCTCACCCGCCCTGCCCAGCGGTCGGCCGTACGGCTGCGGCCAGGGCGCGGGCGCCGACCGTCAGGTCCTTGACCAGCCCCGCGTACGCGACGTCCTGGTCGTCGGCGCGCAGCACGGCGGACGGGTGGATGGTGGCCAGCAGCCGCGCGGCCGGCGCGTCGGCGACCTTCCCCTCGCTGTCGACCGGCACCCGGGTGAAGTCCTCCGGGCGCTGCGCCGACGCCGGCCAGGGCAGCAGCTCGCCGCGCTGCTTCGTCACCCGGAACGACGGGCCGAGCAGCGCCTTGGCGGCGGTGGCGCCGAGCACCACCACGATCTCCGGGTGCAGCCGGGCGAACTCGGCGACCAGCCACGGCCGGCAGGCGGTGATGTGCACCCGGTCCGGGCTCTGGTGGATGCGCCGCTTGCCGCGCAGCTCGAAGCGGAAATGCTTCACGGCGTTCGTCAGGTAGATGTGCTGCGGATCGATCCCGGCGTCATCGACGGCCTTGCGGAGCAGCCGACCGGCCGGCCCGACGAAGGGCAGCCCCTTCTGGTCCTCCAGGTCGCCGGGCTGCTCGCCGACGAGGACCACCCGGGCGGTCTCGTCGCCCCGGCCGAAGACGGTCTGCGAGGCGTTCCGGTAGAGCTCGCAGCCCTGGCAACCGGTGGCGGCGGCGCGCAGCTCGTCGATCGTGTCGGCCTGCGGCGGAATGAACTGCTGCGCACCGGGCGCGGTGTCGGTCTCGGCCATGGCGACCTTTATATACCTGATTCGCGGGCGACGCCGGGTGTGGCGGGGCCGCGTCAGCTCGCGTCGACGGCGTCAGTACCCTCCGCCACCGCCACCACCACCCCTGGCGATCGCGATCAACACGATCACGACCACGATCACCGCGATCGCGATGCCGATCCACAGCCCTGTCCTCGACTTCGGTGACGCCATAACCGTCCACCTCCGGGCCGCGGTTACCCGCCGGACGGCCGGCCATGCGCGGCCAGGATCGGGGCGGTCACCCCCGCCGCTCGCCCGCCAGGCCGGGTCATGCGGTGAATCCGCCCGAGGCGGCCGGCCGAACCGCCCGCGCCACCGCGTCGGCGAAGGGCACGAGGTCGACGTCGTCGAGGGCGCTGACGGTGATCCGGATCCCGGGCTCGGCGGCGATCCGGTAGAGCGCGCCGGGCGCCACCGACCACCCGGCGTCGCGCAGGGCGGTGACGGCGCTGGTCTCGTCCGGCACCGGCAACCAGATGTTGATGCCGCTGCTGCCGCGCCCGGTCAGGCCCCGGGCGGCGAGCGCCGCCAGCAGCCCCGAGCGGCGCCGCTCGTAGCTCTCCCCCGCCCGGCGCACCAGCTCGGCGGTGGCCGGGTCGCGCCAGAGCGCCAGGACCAGCCGTTGCAGCACGGTGGAGACCCAACCGGCGCCGACCCGGGCCCGGCCGGCGACCCGGGCCACGGTGGCCTCGTCGCCCGCCAGCACCGCCAGCCGCAGGTCGGGCCCGAACGGCTTGCTCGCCGATCGGACGAAGGCCCACGCCGGGGTCGCTCCGGCGAGCGGGTGCAGCGGCACCCGGGCCAGCTCGGCGGCGTGGTCGTCCTCGATCAGCAGCAGGTCGGGGCGGCCGGCGAGCAGCTCCCGCAGGGCGCCGGCCCGGTCGGCGGAGACGGCGGCGCCGGTCGGGTTCTGCGCGCGGCTGGTCACCACCAGCGCCCGGGCGCCGAGGGTCAGGGCGTCGCGCACGCCGGCCTCGGTGGGCCCGTCGTCGTCCACCGGTACGCCGATCGGCCGCAGCCCCAACGCGGCGACCAGGTCGAGCAGGTTGGCCCAGCCCGGATCCTCCACCGCCACCGCGTCACCGGGCCGCAGGTGGGCGGCGAGCAGCCGCTCGATGCCGTCCAGCGCGCCCCCGGTCACGGTGATCTCCTCGGCCGGCACGCCGTCGGCGGCGAGGCGGTCCCGGGCCGCCTCGGCGAGCGCGGGGAGCACGGCGGTCGAGGCGTACCCGACGGGTGGGCCGATCTCGGTGGCGAGCGCGACCAGGTGCGGGCCGAGCGGGGGCAGCAGCCGGGGGTCGGGTTGCCCCTGGGAGAGGTCGCGGGTGCCGGGGGCGGGCGGCGGGTGCAGCGCGGAGCGGCGGCTGGCGACCGGGGGCCGCGGGCGCACCCGGGTGCCGTGCCGACCCGCGGTGACGACCAGGCCGCGCTGGCGCAGCTCCTGGTAGGCCCGGGCGACGGTGGCCGGGCTGACCGCCAGCTCGGCCGCGAGCGCCCGGACGGCGGGCAGCGGGCTGCCGGCGGGCAGGGTGCCGGACCGGATGCCGGTTTCCACGCTGGCCGAAATGACGGCGGACGTGGACCCGGTGATCTGATAATGTGCTGCCACAGTTCCAGGATTGTACTAGAACAAAGGTGGGATGTCACATGTACGCCCCGACCGCGCGGACCACCGCCAGCCGCTCCCGCGACCGGATGAGCTACGACCCGGCCGCCGTGCACGCGGTGCTCGACGAGGCGTTCCACTGCGTGCTCGGGTTCAACGTCGACGGTGAGCCCCGGCTGCTGCCCACCCTGCACGTGCGCGTCGGCGACACCCTCTACCTGCACGGCTCCACCGGCAGCCGGCCGCTGCTCGCCGCCCGCGGCGACGCCGGGCTGCGGGTCTGCGTCACCGTCACCCTGCTCGACGGGCTGGTCTACGCCCGCTCGCAGTTCCACCACAGCGCCAACTACCGGTCGGTGGTCGCGCACGGCACCGCCCACCTGGTCACCGACGACGCCGAGAAGGCGCGGATGATGACCGCCCTGGTGGAGAAGGTCGGCGCCGGCCGCAGCGCGGACAGCCGCCCGCCGAGCCGCCGGGAGCTGGCCGAGACCGCCGTGCTGGCGCTGCCGCTGCGCGAGGTGTCGCTGCGCTCCCGCACCGGCGGGGTCCGCGACGACCCCGCCGACCTCGACCTGCCGTACTGGGCCGGGGTGGTGCCACTGCGGCTGACCGCCGGGCTGGCGGAGCCGGACGCGGGCATGACCATGCCGGTGCCGGCGTACCTGCGGGCGGCCGGCTCGCCGTGGCGCGAGGCGGCGACCATGCGGGGCGGGCACGTGCTGCTGGAGCCGCTGGACCTGACCCACGCCGACGAGCTCTTCACCGCCACCGCCGAGCCCGACGTGTGGGCGCACCTGGGCCACCCGCTGCCCACCGACCCGGCCGCGATGACGGAGATCGTCGCCGGCGCGCTGGCCGCCGGGCACCGGGGCGAACGGGTGCCCTGGGTGCAGCGCTGCGCGCGGACGGGGGCGGTGGTCGGCACCACCTCGTACTACGACATCGACCCCGAGCGGCGGTCGGTCGCCATCGGTTACACCTGGCTCGGCCGGCCCTGGTGGCGCAGCGGGATCAACACCGAGGCCAAGCTGCTGCTGCTCACCCGCGCGTTCGACGAGCTCGGCGCGGTCCGGGTGGTCTGGCACACCGACATCCGCAACAGCCGCTCGCAGGCGGCGATCGAGCGCCTGGGCGCCACCCGGGAGGGGGTGCTGCGGCGGCACCGGCAGCGCCCGGACGGCTCCTGGCGGGACACCGTGCTGTACGCGATGACCGTCGATGAGTGGCCGAACGCACAGCTCACGCTCCGGGAAAGACTTCTCCGTACGGCAGCCGTGGCCTGATGATGGCGGGCGTGCTGGGCATCACCGACATCTGGACGTACGTGCTGGGAACCGTGGCGATCATTCTGCTGCCGGGGCCCAACTCGCTCTTCGTGCTCTCCACCGCCGCCAAGCGGGGCGTGGGAGCCGGCTACCGGGCCGCCGGCGGGGTGTTCGTCGGCGACGGGGTGCTGATGTTCCTCTCCGCCGCCGGGGTGGCGTCGCTGCTCAAGGCGTACCCGCCGCTCTTCCTGGTGATCAAGTACGCGGGCGCGGCGTACCTCGGGTATGTCGGGGTGACGATGCTGCGCGGCGTCTGGCGGCGCTGGCGCGACCGCAACGACCCGGAGGCACCGCGCCTGATCGACGCCGCGGAGCCGGCGGCGATGCGCAGCCCGTTCCGGCGGGCGCTGGTGGTCAGCCTGCTCAACCCGAAGGCGATCCTCTTCTTCATCTCGTTCTTCATCCAGTTCGTCGACCCCGGGTACGCCTGGCCGGCGCTGTCGTTCCTGCTGCTCGGGTTGATCGCCCAGGTCACCAGCGCGCTGTACCTGACCGCGTTGATCTTCGCGGGCACGTTCCTGGCGGCGCAGTTCCGGCGCCGCCGGCGGCTGGCCGCGGGCGCCACCACCGGCGTCGCGGTGCTCTTCCTCGGCTTCAGCCTCAAGCTCGCCACCGCCTCAGTCTGACACCGGGCGGCAGGTCAGGTCCCGTCGCCGCCCCCGCCGACGCCTCCGCTCCCGGCGGTGCCGCCGAGTCCGTAGCCGGGCGCGACCGGCACGTCGGGCCGGCGGCTGACGTGCGCCGACTCGCCGATCCGGGCGGACCAGTGGGCGTGCGAGGCGGCCGCCGCGTGCCGGTTGATCGCCTCGCGCAGCCAGCCGTCGACGGTGGCGACCCAGTCCCGCTGCTCGGCGCCGGCGTGCCAGATCCGGAACCGGCTGATGCTCTGGTGGGTGATCCCGGTCAGTGACAGCCGGCGGTCCAGCCAGAGGATCACCTCCAGGCCGGCCGAGTTCGCCACGAAGATCACCTCCAGCTCGGTGATCGGCCCGGCGTAGAGGGGCGCGACCCAGTACCCGAGGCGCTCGTGCAGCGGCAGCGCCTGCTCCACCCCGGGCAGCCGGCCCTGCGACAGACCGGCCTGCCGCATCACGAAGCCGAGCGTGTCGAGGGCGGCCAGGACGTGCTGCTGGGTGGGGAGCGGGTGGACGAAGACCGGCACCATGGCCCCCTGCTCCAGCTCCGGGTCCACCGACACCTCGGTACGCAACCCGGTGCGCAGGGTCATCAGCGGCACCCCGCCGAAGATGGTCACCGGCGTCTCCCAGGGCAGCGGCACGGCGAAGTCGACCGCCCGCCGTCGTCCCGCCGGCACCACGAACCGGCCCGCGATCGGCACCTGGTGGTACTGCACCAGGCGGCGGGGCTCGCCCGGGTCGTCCGGCTCGACCTGGGCGACCAGGCCGAGCCGGATGTGCCGGATCGGCACGTCGTCCGGCCCGGCGGTGAGCGTCACCCGTCCCGGCAGCCGCAGCCCGGGGCGGGTGCTCGGGTTGGTCAGGGTGGTGCTCACCGAGAGCCCGGTCCAAACGGACTCCCGTGACACCCCGGTCAGCCGCATTCCGCCGCTCCCCCGTCGTCGCCTTCCGGTCATCGGCTCCGGCCTGCGGATTCCCGCTGTCCGCCCCCGCACTCCTGGGCACCCCGCGCGGTGGGGCGTCAGCGCAGGCGCCGCCCGCGCGGCACCGGGTCGGTCTCGTCGTCGAACTCGCCGATGACCTCCTCCAGCAGGTCCTCCAGCGCCACGAAGCCGATCGGCCGGGTCGGGCCGCCACCGTTGCGGACCAGCGCCAGCTGGGCCTGGTCGGCGCGCATCGCGGCCACCGCCTCGGTGACCGAGGAGGTCCCCGGCAGGGTGAACGCCCGGGTCATCAGCTCGCCCGCCGTCGCCGGTCGGCCGGTGGTGACCGCCCGCACCGCCTCCCGGACGTGGACCAGGCCGCAGACCTCGCCGCCCGAATCGAGCACGGCCAGCCGGGACCGGCCGCTGTCGCGGCTGACCTGCTCGACGCGCTCCGCGGTGTCGTCCCGGCGGACCGTGACGATCTCGTCGAAGGGCTCCATCACGTCGGCCACGGTGGTGCCCTGCAACTCCAGCATGCTGGTCAGCAGGTGGTGCTGCTCGGCGCCGAGCAGCCCGTGCTCCCGGGACTGTTCCAGCAGGATGCGCAGCTCGTCCGGGCCGTGCACCTGGGCGAGCTGGTCCTGCTGCTGCACGCCGACCAGCCGCAGCATCGCGTTGGCCAGCGCGTTGAGCGCCGACAGCACCGGCCGGGCGACCCGGGCGAACGCCCGGAACGGCAGCGCCAGCAGCACCGCCGAGCGCTCGGCGTCGGTGATCGCCCAGGACTTCGGGGCCATCTCGCCGACGACCAGGTGCAGGAAGGTCACCAGCGCCAGCGCGAAGACCAGCGCGACCGCGTGGCTGGCCGCCTCGGGCAGCCCCACCACGTGCAGCAGCGGGCTGAGCAGGTGCTCGATCGCCGGCTCGGCGAGCGCGCCGAGCCCCAGGGTGCACAGCGTGATGCCGAGCTGCGCGCCGGCCAGCATCAGCGACAGTTCGCGTACACCGTCCAGGGCGGCGCGGGCGGCCCGGCCGCCACCGGCGGCGGCCTGTTCGAGGCGGTAGCGCTTGCTCGCCACCAGCGCGAACTCGGCAGCCACGAAGAAGCCGTTGAGCGCCAGCAGCAGCACCGAGACCAGCAGGGCGACGCCGGGGCTCATGCCGCCACCTCCCCGCCGGGGGCCTCGCCGGCCATCCGCAGCCGCACCGAGTCGGCCACGTGCCGGTCCACCGCGAGCACCTCGACCAGTGCCCTCGGCCGCTCGCGCGGCTCCTCACCGTCGGCGGACAGGCTGATCTCCAGCCGGTCACCCACCTCGGGCACCCGCCCCAGCTCCCGCATGACCAGCCCGGAGAGGGTGTCGTACTCGGGGGCCTCGGGCAGCGCGATGCCGGTGCTGTCGGCGACCTCGTCGATCCGCCAGCGGGCCGGCACCACCCAGGAGCCGTCCTCCTGCCGGGCGGGAGCGCGCTCCGGCGGGTCGTCCTCGTCCCGGATCGGGCCGACCAGCTCCTCGGCGATGTCCTCCAGGGTGATCACGCCGGCGAAGCCGCCGTACTCGTCGACCACGCAGGCCAGCTGCCGGTGCCCGGACCGCAGCCGGTCCAGCACCGTCGGCAGCGGCAGCGTCTCGGGCACCAGCAACGGGGGTACGGCCACCGCGCTGACCGGGGTGGTGGCCCGCTGCGTCGGGGGGACGCCGAGCACGTCGGCGATGCCGATCACGCCGACCAGGTCGTCCACGCCCTCGGCGCCGCGCACCGGGAAGCGGGAGTGGCCGGTGTCGAGCAGCTCCACGACCCGGCTGACCGGCTCGTGCGCCCGTACGGTGTGCACGTCGACCCGGGGCACCATGGCCTCCCCGGCGGTCAGCTCCCGGAAGTCGAGCCCCCGGTCGAGCAGGTCGGACATCTCGGCGTCGAGGTGCCCCTCCTCCCGGGACTCGGCGATGATCTGCTCCAGGTCCGCCGGAGTGGCGCCGCTGGGCAGCTCCTCGATCGGTTCGATGCCGACCCGGCGCAGCAGCCGCACCGCCGCGCGGTCGAAGAGCGTGATCAGCGGGCCGGCGATCCTGAGGTACATCAGGGTGGAGCGGCTCAGCGCCCGGGCCAGCGGCTCGGCGCGGGCGATGGCCAGGTTCTTCGGGGCCAGCTCACCGAGGACCATCTGCACCACGGTGGCGATGACCAGGGCCAGCACCACCGAGAGCGGGAGGCTGACCGCGGTGGAGACGCCGACGCCGCCGAGCAGCCCGGCCAGCCCGGCGCCCAGGTACGGCTCGGCGACGTAACCGACCAGCAGGGCGGTCACGGTGATGCCGAGCTGGGCGCCGGAGAGCATGAAGGAGAGCCGACCGGTGACCGCCAGGGCCCGGGCGGCCGCCTGGTCGCCCGCGTCGGCCTGTTGCCTGAGCCGGCCGCGGTCCACCGCGACGTAGCCGAACTCCTGGGCCACGAAGTAGCCGGTGGCGGCGGTGAGAACGATGATGAGTACGAGACCGACGACGATCAACACGGGTCGCTCAGGGCTCCCGGGGACGTCGGGGCGAAGGGATGCCGGGCACGTCCCGGCTGGCTACTGCTGCCCTCCTGGGCAGAAGAGTCGATCATGCCGGCAATTCTATCGGCGGTCGCTGAACGCCCGCTGAAGGTGGGGACAAAGCCGTCGCTCATCCCCTATTTCCGCTGGTCGGCGAGTTCGTCCCGGTCGAGCAGGGCCCGGTCCACCCGCCCCGACCGGTACGCGGCCCGCCCGATCATCTGCGCGGCGACCGGCGCGGTGGCCAGCTGGAACATGCCGACCAGCGCGATCATGCCAAGGTCGGCCGGGGTGCGCAGCCGCAGCGCCAGCCCGAGCAGCAGGAGCAGCGCCCCGAGCACCTGCGGCTTGGTGGCGGCGTGCATCCGGTCCAGCACATCCGGGAAGCGCAGCACCCCGATCCCGGCGGCCAGGCTGAGCAGCGCCCCCGCCACCAGGGCGACCGCCGCCAGCCAGTCGGCGAGCGTACCCACGCTCACGACGCCTCCCCGGTGGCGTCGCGGTGCGCCACCCACGCCGGGCCGCCGGTGGTCGGCGTCGTCGTGGCGGCAGGCACGCGCGCCGGGCGGGCGGGCCTCACGCCTCCTCCCGGACGGCGAAGCGGACCAGGGCCACCGAGCCGACGAAGCCGAGCAGGGCGAGCACCACCAGCACGGGCAGCGTGGTGGCGTGCCGGTTGACCGCCGCCTCCGCCCCGACCGCGCCGAGCATGGTGGCGAGCAGCAGGTCGGCGGCGACCACCCGGTCCAGCAGCGACGGGCCCCGGTAGATCCGGGCCAGCGCCAGCAGCGCGGTGACCGAGAGCAGCACGGTCAGGACGACGGTGAGGACGACGGTCATGTCGCAGACCTCCGGTCGGCGGGATCGGTGGAGAGCAGGCGCAGCTCGGCGTCGGAGCCGACCGCCCGGACGACGCGTTCCTCGACGGCGAGGATCCGGTCCCGGCTGTCGGCCAGGTCCTGCGGTCGCCGTACGTCGAGGACGTGCGCGTAGAGGACGCCGTCGTTCCGGTCGGCCTCGAGGATCAGGGTGCCGGGGACCAGGGAGAGCAACTCGGCGGTGAGCGCCAGGTTGAGGTCGGTGCGCACCCGCAGGCGTACCCCGATGATCGCCCCGCGCGGCCGGTAGCCGGGGCGTACGGCGATCGCGGCGACGTGCAGGCTGGCGCTGACCAGCTCGACGACGAAGGTCACCAGCAGTACCAGCAGCGCCCGGGGCCGGAGCCGGCCGCCGAAGGTGACCGGTGGCAGCGGGAAGAACAGCAGCACCGCCGCGCCGACCAGCGCCCCGCCGAGCAGGTTGCCCCAGGAGAACTCGCCCCAGAGCAGGTTCCAGACGCCGACCAGCCAGCCCAGGGCGATCGCCTGGTCACGGCGGCGACCGGGCCGCCGCGGGGGCCGGGGTTTCGTGGCGCCCGGGGCGGTCACGGGGCGCCACCGGGCAGGACGGCCCGCACGTACGGGGTGCGCAGCCGCAGGTCGGCCGCGGCGTCGGCGGTGACGTGGAACAGCGGGCCGGCGGCGAGGGTGAACGCCAACCCCAGCACCACCAGGGCGGCGGTGGCGCCCACCATCAGGTGGGGCAGTCGGACCACCGGTTCGGCGACGGCCAGCCGGGGCGCCCGCCAGAACGCGATGTTCCACACCCGGGAGGTGGCGTAGAGGGTCAGGAGGCTGGTCACCGTGCCGGCGGCGACCAGCACCCAGGGCAGCGGCCCACCGACCGCCACGCCGGCCTGGAGCAGGCCGACCTTGCCGAGGAAGCCGGACAAGGGCGGGATGCCGGCGAGGTTCATCGCCGGGACGAAGAAGAGCACCGCCAGCAGCGGGGCGATCCGGGCCAGGCCGCCGAGCCGGCGCAGGTCGGTGCTGCCGGCGCGCTCCTCGACCAGCCCGGCGACGAGGAAGAGCGTGGTCTGGATGGTGATGTGGTGCACCACGTAGAAGATCGCGCCGCTGAGCGCGGCGGCCGTGCTCAGCGCCACCCCGTAGATCAGGTAGCCGATGTGGCTGACCAGGGTGAAGGAGAAGAGCCGCTTCATGTCCGACTGTGCCACCGCGCCGAGCACGCCGACGATCATGGTCAGTCCGGCCACCACCAAGAGCAGGCCGGAGACCTGCCCGCCGGGGAAGAGCAGCGTCTCGGTCCGGATGATCGCGTAGACGCCGACCTTGGTGAGCAGGCCGGCGAAGACCGCGGTCACCGGGGCCGGCGCGGTGGGGTAGCTGTCGGGCAGCCAGGCGGAGACCGGGAAGACCGCCGCCTTGATGCCGAAGGCGAGCAGCAGCATCAGCTGCAACCCCAGCCGTACGCCGTCCGGCAGCGCGTCCAGGCGCGTGGCGAGCTGGGCCAGGTTGAGGGTGCCGGTTGCCGCGTAGACCAGGCCGACCGCGATCAGGAAGATCATCGAGGAGAGGATGCTGACCACGACGTACGTCGGGCCGGTGCGGATCCGCGTCCCGGTGCCGCCCAGCGTGATCAGCACGAAGCTCGCCGCCAGCAGCATCTCGAAGCCGACGAAGAGGTTGAACAGGTCCCCGGCCAGGAAGGCGTTGGTGATGCCGGCGGTGAGCACCAGGTAGGTCGGGTGGTAGATGCTCACCGGCGCGGACTCGCTGGTCTCGCTCCGGCCCTGGCCGATGGAGTACAACAGCACGCAGAGCGTCACCGCCGAGGAGACCACCAGCATCAACGCGGCCAACTGGTCGGCGACCAGCACGATCCCCACCGGCGCCCGCCACCCGCCCAGCTGCGTCACCACCGGCCCGTGCCGGTACGCCTCGACCAGCAGCGCCACCGCGACGACCAGGTTGCCGGTGAGCGCGACCACGCTGACCGTCCGCTGCAACCGGGGCAGGTTGGCCAGGATCAGCGTCAGCGCGGCGCCGAGCAGCGGCACCACCACCGGCAGCGACACGAGCTGCCTCACCGCCCGCCACCGGGTCCGCGCAGCCGGCGTCGGGCGGGCTCCGGGTCCACCTGCTCCGGGTCGGCGTCCGGGCCCTCGCCGCCGAGGTCGGCGGTGAGCACCTCGTTGCGCTCGGCGAGCTGCACGATCTTGCGGTCCTCCAGGTCGTCCTGCACCTCGTCGTCGCCGCTGAGATACCAGCTCCGGTACGCGACCGCGGCCAGGAACGCGGTCAGCCCGAAGGTGATCACGATGGCGGTGAGCACCATGGCCTGGGGCAGCGGGTCGCTGAACTCCGCGACCGGGCCGGTGCCCACCAACGGCGCCCCGCCGGACCGGCCGCCGAGCAGGATGAGCAGGTTCACCCCGTTGCCGAGCAGGATCACGCCGAGCAGGATCCGGGTCAGGCTGCGTTCCAGCAGCAGGATCACCCCGGTGGCGGCCAGCACGCCGACGGCGAGCACCAGCACCAGGGTCGGCCCCGCGCCGCCCTCCCTCACCCCGGCTCCCCCTCCCGGTCGACGACGAACCCCCGCTCGGACTCGCCGGCCGCCTCGATGTGCCGGTCCACCTCGGCGCCGAGGCTGCGCAGGATGTCCAGCACCAGCCCCACCACGACCAGGTAGACGCCGATGTCGAAGAAGAGCGACGTGACCAGGTACGGCTCGCCCAGCCAGGGCAGCGGCAGGTCGACCTTGGTGCTCTCCAGCACGTTCCCCGTGACCAGCAGGGCCACCAGGCCACTGCCGACGGAGATGGCCAGACCGGCGCCGAGCACCGTGCCCGCGCCAACCGGGGCGCCCTCGGCCAACTCGTACCGGCCGCCGGCGAGGTAGCGCACAGCCAGCGCGAGGCTCGCCACCAGGCCGCCGGCGAAGCCGCCGCCGGGCGCGTTGTGGCCGGCGAAGAGCAGGAAGAACGAGAAGAGCACCACGGTGTGGAAGATCAGCCGGGTGACCACCTCGAAGACGATCGAGCGGCGCCGCTCCGGCAGGGTCGGGCCGCCGCTGAGCCAGACCGGCCGGGTGTCCCGCCGGGGCGCCCCCGACGGTTCGCCGCGACGCGGCCGGGGGCCGGTGCGGGACCGCTCGAAGACCAGGCTGGCCACCCCGGTCGCGGCCACCACCAGCACCGAGATCTCACCCATGGTGTCCCAGGCCCGGATGTCCACCAGGGTCACGTTGACCACGTTGCGGCCGTACCCGGGCACGACCGCGAGGTCGGGGAAGGCCCGGGAGATCGGCGTGGCGGTCCGGGAGCCGGCGGCGACCAGGGCAAGGCCGGCGAGGACCACCCCGACGCCGACACCGACCAGCCGGCGCACCCACCGGCCGCGGCGCAGCGGCCGGGCGGAGAAGCGTTCCGGCAGCCGGCGCAGCACCAGCACGAAGACGGCGATGGTCGCCGTCTCCACCAGGAACTGGGTCAGCGCCAGGTCGGGTGCGCCGTAGAGCACGAAGAGCATCGCGCTGCCGTAGCCGGTCACCCCCACCAGCAGCATCGCGGTCAGCCGCCGGCGGGCACCGACCGCGAGCAGCGCGGCGACCGCGATGACCAGGGTGACCACCAGCTGCAACGGGCTGTCCCACAAGGCGATCCGCTCCCGCCAGGGGCGGGCGGCCAGCAGCGCCGCGCCGGGAACCAGCACCAGGGCGAGCAGGACGGCGCCCAGGTACTGCGGCAGGGAACCCCGCTGGGTGGCGCCGGTGACCCTGATGGCGAGCCGGTCGAAGCGGTGGGTGACCCACTCGTACCCCTGGTTGCCGCCGACCGGCGAGCGCAGCCGGACCAGCACCGGCGCCAGCGGGCCGCGCACCGCGTGCAGCGCGACGCCGCCGGCCAGCGCCAGCGCCGACAGCCCGAGCGCGGGGGTGAGGCCGTGCCAGAACGCCAGGTGCTCGTGCGGCGATCCGAAAAGCTCCGCGTACGGGCGCAGCGGCCCGTCCAGCCGGGCCGCGGCGGGGCCGGCGACGAGCCCGCCCACGGCGAGCAGCGCCGGCGGCAGCAGCATCGGTACGGGCGCGGGGTCGGCCTCGGCCGGCGCGACGCCCGGCCGGGTGGCGAAGGCGCCCCAGAGGAACCGGATGCTGTACGCGACGGTGAGGGCGGTGCCGACGACCAGCCCGGCGAGGACGATCGGCCGCTCGGCGAACGCGGTGAAGACCGCCTCCTTGGCGACGAAGCCCAGCAGCGGCGGCACCCCCGCCATGGACGCGGCGGCGATCGCGGCGATCCCGGCCAGCACCGGCGCCCGCCGGCCCAGCCCGCACAGCTCTCGCAGGTCACGGGTGCCGACCTCGTGGTCGATGATGCCGACGACGAGGAAGAGCGCCGCCTTGAACAGGGCGTGCGCCAGCAACATCACCACCCCGGCGAGCGCGGCGTCGGGGCTGCCGGCGCCGATCACCACCGCCAGCAGGCCGAGCTGGCTGACCGTGCCGTACGCCAGCAGCAGCTTCAGGTCGCACTGCCGCAGCGCCGCCCAGCCACCGACGACCATCGTGACCAGGCCGAGGGTGAGCACCACCGGTCGCCACGGCCCGACCTCGGCGAGCACCGGGGCGAGCAGCCCGATCAGGTAGACGCCCGCCTTCACCATGGCTGCGGCGTGCAGGAACGCGCTGACCGGGGTGGGCGCGGCCATCGCCACCGGCAGCCAGGCGTTGAACGGCACGATCGCCGACTTGGCCAGCGCCCCGGCCAGGATCAGCAGCACCGCGGCGACCAGCGCGCCCCCGCCGGGCAGCGGCGCGCCGGCGATCACCGACCAGCGGTAGCTGCCGGCGTGCCCGCCGAGGATCAGGAAGCCGACCAGCATGGCCAGGCCGCCCAGGGTGGTGACGGTCAGCGCCTGGGCCGCCGCCCACCGGCTGGCGCGCCGCTCGGTGCTGTGGCCGATCAGCAGGTAGGAGAAGACGGTGGTGAGTTCCCAGAAGACGTAGAGCAGCAACAGGTCGTCGGCGAGGACCAGGCCGAGCATCGCGCCGGCGAAGGCGACCAGCACCGCGACGAACCCGGCCAGGCCGGCCGAGTCGCGGGCGAAGTACCGGCCGCAGTAGACCAGGACCAGCGCACCGACACCGCCGACCAGCAGGGTCATCAGCCAGGACAGCGTGGTCAGCCGCAGCGCCACGTCGAGGTGGAGCTGGCCGATCCAGCGGTACGTCTCGACGACCGCGCCGCCGTCACGGACGGTCGGCGTACGGGTCAGCGCCCAGCCGAAGGCGGCGGCCGGCGCCAGCGCGAGCGGGTAGCAGGCGCGCGGACCCCACCACCGCACCAGCAGCGGCGCGGCGAGGGCCGCCACCAGGTGGAGGAGCAGCAGTACGAGCACGCGTCCTCCCCGTCGAACTGGCGGCGCGTGCCGGGCGGGAACGTCCCGGTCAGCCCCGATCAGACGCCAGATCGCCGACCGATGGGCTATTTTACCGAAATCGCCCGTTTCCGCACGGCTCCAGAGCGGCGTCCGGTCTCCTCGTTGGTCGCTGTGGAGCTGATGTCGTGGACGACTCAGCCGCCGGCAGGCGCGCCCGGGTGGGACGGCGCGGAGCGCGGGCGGTTCGTCGACGCCCGTCAAGGCCGGGGACCGCCGTCAGGGCCAGGGGCCGCGCCCGCCAAGGCCGGGGACCGCCGTCAGGGCCAGGGACCGCGCCCGTCAAAGGCCCTGGCCGCCGTCATCGGCCAAGGGCCCGCGCCCGCCATCGGCCAAGGGCCCGCGCCTGTCAAGGCCACGGCCCGCGCCGGTCGGCGACGGTCAGCGCAGCGCGACGTCGCCGGCCGGGACGGACGGCGCGTCCCGGCGGGTCTCGACCAGCAGGTCGGGCCGGCCGAGTTGGAGGACGACCTTGTTGACCACGCGCTGGGCGGCGGCGAGCGAGCGCACCGACAGCAGATTGCCCCGGCTCTCCCGGCGCAGGACGAAGTAGTGCACCGCGGCGCGAACCTGCCCCCGGTCGGCGGCGCTGGCCTGGGAGGTGGAGATGACCAGCTCGCGCAGGGAACGGGCGAGCCGCTCGGCGAGCTCCAGCTCAGGGCCGCGCAGACTGCCCCGGACGGCGGCGAGGTGACTGTCGACCTTGCGGATGAGCACGTCGGTGGCGGGCGTGGAGCCGTGCTCCTCGACGGTCATCCGATCCCCTCCACCCGGCGCTGCGTTGCGAGTGAAGTTACTTTATGTTGCTGGCCGCGAGCAAGCAGTTAAGTAAGACTTAACACACGTCAAGCGGCTAATCCCCCTCGTAATCAGTCGCAGCCGGACAGACCGCGTCCCGGCCGGACGGGATGTCACCCCGACCGGGCAGGATGGAAGGCGTGACTGAGCAGGTGGGCGGTGCCGACGGCGCGCGGGTGATGGCCGGCTTCGGCGTGGCGACCCGGGAATGGTTCACGGCCGCCTTCGCCGCGCCCACCCCGGCGCAGACGGGCGCCTGGCGCTCCGTGGCCGCCGGGCGCCACGCGCTGGTCGTCGCGCCGACCGGTTCCGGCAAGACGCTCGCGGCCTTCCTCTGGTCGCTGGACCGGCTCGCCAAGGAGCCGCCCCCCACCGAGGCGCGACAGCGCTGCCGGGTGCTCTACGTCAGCCCGCTCAAGGCGCTCGCGGTCGACATCGAGCGCAACCTGCGCGCCCCCCTCGCCGGCATCCGCCAGGCGGCCACCCGGCTCGGCGTCGCGCCACCGGAGATCACCGTCGGGATGCGTACCGGCGACACTCCCGCCGACGAGCGGCGGGCCTTCGCCCGCACCCCGCCGGACATCCTCATCACCACGCCCGAGTCGCTGTTCCTGCTGCTCACCTCGGCCGCCCGGGATTCGCTGCGCGGCGTCGAGACGGTGATCGTCGACGAGGTGCACGCCGTCGCCGGCACCAAGCGCGGCGCGCACCTCGCACTCTCCCTGGAACGCCTCGACGAGCTGCTGGACCGGCCCGCGCAGCGGATCGGCCTCTCCGCCACCGTCCGGCCGATCGACGCGTGCGCCCGGTTCCTCGGCGGCGCCCGTCCGGTCGACGTGGTGCAGCCGGCCAGCGCCAAGACGATCGAGGTGAGCGTCCAGGTTCCGGTGGAGGACATGACCCGCCTCGGCGAGCAGGAGCAGCCGGAGGACGACCTGGGCGGGCCGGGGCCGCGCCGGGCGTCGATCTGGCCGGCCGTCGAGGAGCGGGTCTTCTCGCTGATCCGGGCGCACCGCTCGACCATCGTCTTCACCAACTCCCGGCGCAGCGCCGAACGGCTCTGCGCCCGGCTCAACGAGCTCGCCGCCGAGGAGCCGGCCACCCCGGCGACCGGCCCCGACGGCACGCCGCGGCCCGGTGGACCGGTCGGGCCGGTCCGGGCCGACCGGCCGCCGGCCGAGGTGATGGCCCAGTCGGGCGCGGCGGCCGGCGTGCCGCCGGTGATCGCCCGCGCCCACCACGGCAGCGTGTCCCGCGAGGAGCGCAAGCACATCGAGGAGGCGCTCAAGTCCGGGCAGCTGCCCGCCGTCGTGGCCACCTCCAGCCTGGAGCTCGGCATCGACATGGGCGCGGTCGACCTGGTGGTGCAGATCGAGGCTCCGCCCAGCGTCGCCGCCGGCCTGCAACGGGTCGGCCGGGCCGGGCACCAGGTGGGCGCGGTCTCCCGGGGCGTGGTCTTCCCCAAGCACCGGGGCGACCTGCTCTCCTGCACCGTGGTCGCCGAGCGGATGGCCGAGGGCGCCATCGAGGAGCTGCACCACCCGCGCAACCCGCTCGACGTGCTGGCCCAGCAGGTCGTCGCGATGGTGGCCCTGGAGCCGTGGCGGGTCGGCGACCTCGCCGTGGTGGTACGCCGGGCCGCCCCCTTCGCCGAGCTGCCCGACTCCGCGCTGCACGCCGTGCTGGACATGCTCTCCGGGCGCTACCCGTCCACCGCCTTCGCCGAGTTGCGCCCCCGGCTGGTCTGGGACCGCGCCGCCGACGTGCTCACCGGCCGGCCCGGCGCCCAGCGCCTCGCGGTGACCAGCGGCGGGACCATCCCCGACCGGGGGTTGTTCGGGGTCTTCCTGGCCGGCGCGGAACGCGCCGCCCGGGTCGGCGAGCTGGACGAGGAGATGGTCTACGAGTCCCGGGTCGGCGACGTCTTCCTGCTCGGCTCCTCCTCCTGGCGGATCGAGGAGATCACCCCCGACCGGGTGCTGGTCTCCCCCGCCCCCGGCCAGGCCGCCCGGATGCCGTTCTGGAAGGGCGACCAGCTCGGCCGGCCGGTGGAGCTCGGCCGCGCCATCGGCGCCCGGGTCCGGGCCCTGCTGCGGCAGAGCGACGAGACCGCGGTCGCCGCGCTGCGCGCCGGCGGGCTGGACGACTGGGCCGCCGGCAACCTGATGGCGTACCTGCGCGAGCAGAAGGCCGCCACCCGCTCGCTGCCGGACGACCGCACCGTGGTGGTCGAACGGTTCCGCGACGAGCTGGGCGACTGGCGGCTCGCCGTGCACAGCGTGCTCGGCGCCCGGGTCAACGGGCCGTGGGCGCTGGCCATCGGCCGCCGACTCGCCGAGCGGTACGGGGTGGACGCCCAGGTCATGCCCTCCGACGACGGCATCGTGGTGCGGCTGCCCGACACCGCCGAGGAGCCGCCCGGCGCCGACGTGGTGGTCTTCGAGCCCGACGAGATCGCCCAGCTGGTCGAGGAGTCGGTCGGCACCTCCGCGCTCTTCGCGTCCCGGTTCCGCGAGTGCGCCGCCCGGTCGCTGCTGCTGCCCCGCCGCGACCCGCGCCGTCGCCAGCCACTGTGGCAGCAGCGCCAGCGCGCCGCGCAACTGCTCGACGTCGCCCGTGAGTACGCCGACTTCCCGGTCACCCTGGAGGCCGCCCGGGAATGCCTCCAGGACGTCTTCGACCAGCCGGCCCTGGCCGAGCTGATGCGCGACCTGACCGCCCGCAGGGTGCGCCTGGTCGAGGTGGAGACCGACCGCCCGTCCCCGTTCGCCCGCTCGCTGCTCTTCGGGTACGTCGGCGCCTTCCTCTACGAGGGGGACGCCCCGCTGGCCGAGCGCCGGGCCGCCGCGCTCGCGCTCGACTCGGCCCTGCTCGGCGAGCTGCTCGGCCGGGTCGACCTGCGCGAGCTGCTGGACCCGGCGGTGCTCGCCGAGACCGAACGGCAGCTGCGCTGGCTGACCGAGCAGCGCCGACCCCGCGACGCGGAGGACGTCGTAGAGCTGCTCCGGGTGGTGGGCGACCTCTCCGCGGCGGAGCTGGCCGAGCGGGGCGCGCCGGTGCCGTGGCTCACCGAGCTGGAGGCCGCCCGCCGGGTGCTGCGGGTCCGCGTCGCCGGCGAGGAACGCTGGGTGGTCGTCGAGGACGCCGCCCGGCTGCGCGACGCGCTCGGCGTGGCGCTGCCGGTCGGGGTGGCCGAGGCGTACCTGGCGCCGGTGGCCGACCCGCTCGGCGACCTGGTGGCCCGGTACGCCCGCACCCACGGGCCGTTCGCCGCGGCGACCTGCGCCGCCCGCTTCGGGCTCGGCGTGTTCGTGGTGGAGCAGGCGCTGCGCCGGCTCGCCGCCCCCGGGCGGGTCGTCTCCGGTGAGTTCGCCCCGGACACCGTCGGCACCCAGTGGTGCGACGCCGAGGTGCTGCGGCTGCTGCGCCGCCGCAGCCTGGCCGCGCTGCGCCGGGAGATCGAGCCGGTGCCGCCCCGGGCGTTGGCCGCGTTCCTGCCCCGCTGGCAGCAGGTCGGCTCGTCGGCGCGGGGGGTGGAGGCGCTGGCCGCCACCATCGAGCAGGTGCAGGGGGCGGCGGTGCCGGCGTCCGCGCTGGAACGGCTGGTGCTGCCCGCCCGGGTCGCCGACTACTCCCCCGCCCAGCTCGACGAGCTCTGCGCCAGCGGCGAGGTGCTCTGGGCCGGCTCCGGGGCGATCTCCGGCGGGGACGGCTGGGTCACCCTCGCGTACGCCGACGTCGCGCCGCTGCTGCTGCCGCCGCCGGACGAGGCGCTGAGCCTCACCCCGTTGCACGAGGCGGTGCTCGACGCCCTCGCCGACGGGCAGGCGCTCTTCTTCCGCTCGCTGTCCGACCGGGTCGGCGCGACCGACGACGGGGCGCTGACCGGCGTGATCTGGGACCTGGTCTGGGCCGGGCACCTCACCAACGACACCCTCGCCCCGCTGCGGGCCGTGCTCGGCGGCGGCGGGGCGCACCGGTCCCGGCCGTCCGCGCCACGCACCCGCTACCGCCGTCCGGGCCGGGTGACGCTGCCCACCCGCGGCGGCCCGCCCACCGTGGCCGGGCGCTGGTCCCGCCTGCCTGAGCGGGACACCGACTCCACCCGACGCTCCGCCGCGCTGGCCGACCTGCTCCTGGAACGGCACGGGGTGGTGACCCGGGGCGCGGTGATGGCCGAGCAGGTGGTCGGCGGCTTCGCCGCGGTCTACCCGGTGCTCTCCGCGCTGGAGGAGCGCGGCGCCGCCCGGCGCGGCTACTTCGTCGAGGGGCTGGGCGCCGCCCAGTTCGCCGTGCCCGGGGCGGTGGACCGGATCCGGGCCCTGGCCGACCCGGCCGACGGGGCACGGGGCCGGGGCGGGCCGACCCTGGTGCTCGCCGCCACCGACCCGGCCAACCCGTACGGGGCGGCGCTGCCCTGGCCGGAGCGGGTGGTGGACTCCGGGGACGGCGCCGCCCCGACGACCGGACACCGGGCCGGGCGCAAGGCCGGCGCGCTGGTGGTGCTGGTCGACGCGGATCTGGTGCTCTACGTCGAGCGGGGCGGCCGGACGATCCTGTCGTTCACCGACGACGCCGAGGCGCTCACCGCGGCCGGCAAGGCACTGGCCGACGCGGTGCACTCCGGCGCGCTGGGGGCGATGTCGGTGGAGCGGGCCGACGGCGAGGCGGTGCGCTCCTCACCGCTGCGCGACGCGCTCACCGCCGCCGGCTTCCGGGCGACACCGCGCGGGCTGCGGCTACGCGGCTGAGCGTCCAGCGCCCCATCCGGCCACCACCCGCCGCGTCGGCCGACGTCGCCGCGACCGGGCGGATCGGCCGCCTCCTGAACGTGACCGGGGTGGCGCCCCCGTCGGCAGGTCGTCACCGGGTCGCTGCCGGTGTGCCGCTTTGGGGCGGGACGCCCGCCAGAGGCTGATGCCGCCGTGAGCGTGATACCTCAGAGGTATCAAAATGCCTCCGAGGTATCACGCTCACGAGGAAACGTCTCGCCGGGGTGGACCCAGCCACGCAGATCAGCGACCCTCCCCCCATGACGCCGACCGCCTGGATCTCGCTGACCACCGACTACGGCCTCGCCGACGGTTTCGTGGCCGCCTGCCACGGGGTGATCGCCCGGATCGCCCCGGCGGTCCAGGTCATCGACGTGACCCACCTGGTGCCGGCGGCCGACGTACGCCGGGGGTCGGCGGTGCTGGCCCAGACGGTGCCGGCCCTGCCGTACGGGGTGCACGTGGCGGTGGTCGACCCGGGTGTCGGCACGGCGCGGCGCGGGATCGCGCTGGTCACCCCGGGCGGGCTGCTGGTCGGGCCGGACAACGGCCTGCTGCTCCCCGCCGCCGCGGCCCTGGGCGGGGTCTCCGCCGCGGTGGAGCTGACCAATCCGGCGTGGCTGGCCCCGGAGGTGTCCCACACCTTCCACGGTCGGGACGTCTTCGCGCCGGTCGCGGCCCGGCTCGCCCTCGGCGCCCCGCCGGCCGACGCCGGGCCATCGGTCGACCCGGCCACCCTGGTCCGCCTGCCCGAGCCGGTGCTGCGCCGGGAGGCCGACGGGTTCACCGCCGAGGTGCTGACCGTCGACCACTTCGGCAATGTCCAGCTCGCCGCCGGCGCCGACCTGCTGCGCGCCCTGCCCGGGGCCGTGCGCGTCGCCGGCCGGCCCGCCGTACGCGGGCGGACCTTCGGTGACGCCCCGGCGGGGGCGCTGGTGCTCATGGTGGACTCCGCCGGCCTGCTGGCGGTGGCGGTGCCCGGCGGCCGGGCGGCGGACCTGCTCGGGGTGGCGCCGGGCGACCTGGTCGCGGTGGGCGGGGAACACTGACCTGCCGCCGCGCGGCCCGGTGTGGAATGCTGCTCCGGTGGGTGAGCTCTGGGTTCCGGTCGCCTGTCCCTGCTGCGCCTCCAGAACCGGCGGGGGCACCTGCCCGGTCTGCTTCTGGACCGACGACGGTCAGGCCGACGCCGACGCCGACGAGGTGCGCGGCGGCCCGAACGGCGACCTCAGCCTCACCCATGCCCGGCTGAACTTCGCCGTGTACGGCGCCAGCCACCCCCGCTACCAGGACATGGTCCGCGCACCCCGCCCGGACGAGCGGCCCTGACCGGGCGGCCCTGACCGAGCGGCCCTGAGCGCGCGGCCCGGCGGGCTCCGCCGCCCCGCCGGTCCCGGGCGCGGCGTCGGGCACAGTCCTCGGTGCGGCGAGCGCGACGGCGGGGACGAGGGAGAATGGCGGGGTGCCCGAAGGTGACACCGTCTGGAACACCGCCCGCGTCCTGCACCGGGCGCTGGCCGGCGCCACGCTGACCGGCAGCGACTTCCGGGTGCCGCAGATGGCCGCCACCGACCTGACCGGCTGGACGGTGCGCGAGTCGGCCAGCCGCGGCAAGCATCTGCTGCTGCGCCTGGCGGCGCCCGAGGGGCGGTCCGACACCCGGCACTGGACGCTCCACTCGCACCTGCGGATGGACGGTGCCTGGCGGGCGTATACGCCGGGGGAACGCTGGACCGCCCGGCCCGCGCACCTGATCCGGGCGGTGCTGCGCGGCACCGGCGCGGTGGCCGTCGGCTACCACCTGCACGAGCTGGCCCTGGTGCCCACGGCCGAGGAGGACTCCCTGGTCGGGCACCTCGGCCCCGACCTGCTCGGCCCCGACTGGGATCCGGCCGAGGCGGTCCGCCGGCTCGCCGCGCACCCGGAGGCCACCATCGGCGAGGCACTGCTCGACCAGTGCAACCTCGCCGGGGTCGGCAACCTCTACAAGTGCGAGGTGCTCTTCCTGCGCGGCGTCTCGCCGTGGACCCCGGTCGGCGCGGTGCCCGACCTGGCCGGCACGGTGGCGCTGGCCCAGCGGCTGCTGGCGGCCAACCGGGGCCGCTGGACGCAGAGCACCACCGGCTCGCTGCATCGGGGCGGGACCAGCTACGTCTACAGCCGGCGCGCGCAGCCGTGCCGGCGCTGCGGCACCGCCATCCGCAAGGAGGAGTTGGGCGAGCGGGTCACCTACTGGTGCCCGGTGTGTCAACCCCCACCCGACCCGTCGCTGCCCTGACCTGCGGCTCCCGCCTGACGAGACACGCACCGGATTGGGACGATTGGGTAATTCCTAACCGGCCTCCCAGGTCGCATGCTGCGGTTGAGTGCTCACCGTTCGTCACTGCCGGGCGCGATCACCCGCCACGTCGAGGTGGCGGCCGTCGTGCCCCGAGCCCCGGGGGAAGCCATGGCCCTGTTCCGCAGACTGCGCTCCAGCTGGCCGGTCCGCGCGGTCCGCGCCGACCGCGCCGGGGGACCCACGGTGCCGGCGGCACGGACCGCCGAGCCGGCCGGGCCGGCACCGGCCAGCCTGGACCCGGCCGCCGTCCCGCGCTGCTTCGGCCCGGTGCCCAACTTCGCGCACAGCCCGCTGCCGGCGCTCGACGGGCACGGCCGGGTGGTCCCGGGCACTGGCGTCCGCAAGTTCGTCGACGCGCTGCCGCTGCCCGGCCCGCTGGGGCGCAACGGGCTGGGCGGGCACCTGCCCGTCGCGGTGCCGGACACCATCAGCTACCCCGGCTGCGACTACTACGAGATCGGGCTGTGCGAGTACACCCAGCGGCTGCACCGCGACCTGCCCACCACCCGGCTGCGCGGCTACCGGCAGCTCAACCTCGGCACCGACCCCGACGGGCACAACACGGTCGCCCCGCCGGAACGTCCGTACCACCTGGGGCCGATGATCGTCGCGCGGCGGGGACGGCCGGTGCGGGTCAAGTTCATCAACCAGCTGCCCACCGGGCGGGCCGGCGAACTCTTCCTCCCGGTCGACACCAGCCTGGACGGGGCCGGCACCGGGCCGCTGGACGGGCCGGCCCCGTACCCGCAGAACCGGGCGGTGCTGCACCTGGCCGGCGCGCGGACCGGCTGGACCAGCGCCGGGAACCCGTGGCAGTGGGTGACCCCGGCGGGCGAGATCACGCCGTACCCGAACGGGCCGGGGCTGAGCCACGTGCCGGACATGCCGCCCCCCGGCCTCGGGGCCACCACGCTCTACTTCCCGAACGAGCAGAGCGGCCGGCTGATGTGGCTGCACGACAACACCCTCGGCCTGTCCCGGCTGACCGTCTACTCCGGGCAGCTGGCGCTCTACCTGCTAACCGACCCGGCCGAGGAACGGCTGGTCGCCGACGGAGTGCTGCCCGCCGAGCAGTTCCCGCTGGTGATCCAGGACAAGACCTTCGTCCCCGACGACGCCCAGCTGGCCGAGGAGGACCCGACCTGGGACCGGGACCGGTGGGGGGCCCGGGGCAACCTCTGGCACCCGCACGTCTACCAGCCCCGGCAGAACCCGTACGTCCCGTCGGGGCGCAACCCCACCGGGCGGTGGGACTACGGCCCGTGGACGCCCGGCGCCGGCGGCGGGGACCCGGTCGGGGCCGGCCCGGTGGACAACCCGCACCACGACCCGGTCGCCGCCCCGGAGGAGCCGCCCCGGGCGCCGGGCGTGCCGCACCCGGCCGCGGTGCCCGAGGCGTACGGGGACACCCCGCTGGTCAACGGCGTCGCGTACCCGTACCTGACGGTGCGGCCGAAGGCGTACCGGTTCCGGATCCTCAACGCCTGCGCCGACCGCAGCCTCAACCTGGCGCTCTACCGGGCCCGCTCGGACGCCCCGATGTGGCGGCCCGACGGCGCGCTGGCCGACGCCGGGGCCGGCGAGGTGCCGATGGTGGAGGCGGTGCGCGCCTCGGGACGGCCCGCCGACTGGCCCACCGACGGTCGGGAGGGGGGCGTGCCCGACCCCCGGGCGGCCGGGCCCCGCATGATCCGGATCGGCAACGAGTGCGGGTTGCTCCCCGCGCCCGTGGTGGTGCAGAACCGGCCGGTCGGCTACCGCTACGACCGGCGTGACCCGACCGTGCTCAACGTGGACGGGCACGCCCTGCTGCTCGCCCCGGGCGAACGGGCCGACGTGGTCGTGGACTTCTCCACCGTCCCGCCCGGCGGCACGCTGATCCTCTACAACGACGCCCCGGCCCCGCTGCCCTGCTTCGACCCCCGGTACGACCACCACACCGACGCGCCGGACCGCAGCGCCGAGGGCGGCGTGGCCGGCACCCGCCCCGGGTACGGCCCGAACACCCGCACGCTGCTCCAGTTCCGGGTGGCCGGCACCCCGGGCGACCCGTACGACCTGGGCCGGCTGGCCGAGTGGCTGCCCGGGGCGTACGCGGCCAGCCAGCGACCGCCGATCGTGCCGCAGCCCGAGTACGACCAGGCGTTCGGCACCGGTACCGCCCGCCGGACCCAGGTGCCGGTGCACGCCACCACGGTCAGCTTCACCCCGGCCGGCGCCGCCGCCCCGGTGACCCTGCCGATCGAGGTGAAGACGGTCGGGCAGGTCTTCGAGCCGGGACACGGGCGGCAGGCCGGGCGGCTCGGCGTCGCCCACCCGTACGCGGGGCCGCTCGGCCCGGCGTCCCTGCCGCTGGGCCCGGCGGACCCGGCGACCGAGGTGCTCGTCGCCGCCGACCCGGCGGGGCCGCCGGACGCGGCGGCCGACGGCACCCAGGTCTGGCGGATCAGCGGCACCGGCCGGCAGACGCACGTGGTGCGGATCGGCGGCTGCGACGTGCAGCTGGTCAGCCGGGTCGGCTGGGACGGCACAATCCGGCTTCCCGACGCCGGGGAGCTGGGCTGGAAGGAGACGATCCGGGTGAACCCCGCCGAGGACGTGGTGCTGGCGCTGCGCCCGGTGGTGCCCCCGCTGCCGTTCAAGATCGGCGACAGCCTGCGGCTGCTCGACCCGACCCGGCCGGCGGGCGCCCGGGTCGGCTCCACCACGGTCAGCCCGCTCGACGGGCGGCCGGCGACGGTGGTGAACCAACTGGTCAACCTGGGCTGGGAGTACCGCTGGTCCAGTGGCGCGGCCGGCCTGCGCGACCTGGGGATGAGCCGGCCGTTGGTGCTGCGGGTCTCCCCCCGGGGGCCGAGTGGGCTCACCGCCACGCCGGCGCCCGGCTCGGCGACCGCGCTGCCGGCGATCGCCCTGGCCTGGACCGGCAACGGCAGCCGCCCGCCGGCCACCAGTCACCTGCTCCAGCGGGCCACCGATGCCGCCTTCACCGGCGGGCTCACCACGATCACCGTGGCGGCCACCGCCACCCGGTACACCGACGCGACAGTCACCCCCGGCGTCACGTACCACTACCGCATCCGGGCGGAGAACGCGGTGAGCTGCTCGGCCTGGTCCAACAGCGCCCCCGCGTCGGTGGGGCTCACCGCGCCGACCGGGATCGCCGCGGCCGTCCCGCCGGCCGCGCCGCTGCGGATCGCGTTGCGCTGGACCAACCGCTCCTTCGCCACCGGGATCGATGTGCAGCGGGCCACCAACCCGACGTTCACCAGCGGGCCGGCCACCACCGCCGTCGGCGTGGCCGACACCCACCTCGACCCGGCGGTCGCCCCGGACACCACGTACTACTACCGGGTGCGCACCACGTACCTCGGCGCGGCGTCCCCGTGGTCGACGGTGGCCACGGTGACCACCCCGCCGGCCCCGGTGACGCCGACCGGGGTGACCGCCATCCCGAGCGCCCCCGCGCCGGACACCGCCACGGTGGTGCTGAACTGGGCGGCGGGCATGCCGAACGGGCCGGGCGCGGGCTTCACCGTGCAGCGGGCGCTCGACCCGTCGTTCACCCGGGGGGTGGCCACCTTCACCGTCACCGGCCGGGGCTTCACCAACACCGGGCTGGCCCGGGGCGTGACGTACCACTACCGGATCCGCTCGTTCAACGTGGTCGGCGGCTCGCCGTTCACCGGGCCGGTCCCGGTCACCACACCGGACTGAGCCGGCCGCCGGGCGCGCCGACAGGTCCCGGTCGCGGACGTCGCGCCCGGGTGGGGCGGTCAGCGGGTGGGGGCGCGCAGCGGGTCGCCGACGGCACGCAGCTCGGCCAGCGCCGAGGCCACGCCGTGCAGCAGATCGGTCGCCTCGGTCAGCCGGGAGGCGGCCGGGTGCTCGGTGCTGGGGCGGGCGTCCTCGGCAACGTAGCCGGCCGCCGCGACCACCAGCCCCTCGTACGCGGCCACCCCGCTGTCGAGCTGGCCGACCAGCGTATGGTGCGCCTCGGCGAGCGGGGACCGGGCCTCGGGCGGGGCCAGCTTGAGGGCGCGTTCCACGCTGGCCACCCGGCCGGCCAGGTCACGCAGCGAGCGGTCGGCGGCGGCGGCCTCCAGCACCGCCGGCTCGGCCAGCCCGGCCAGTCGGGGCGCCATCCCGGCCAGGGTGAGCGCCGCCTTGTCCAGCCGGGCCCACGCCTCGGCGGCGGTGGTGCCGCGCAGCGCCAACCGGGAGCGGACCCGGCGCACCTCGGCCAGCACGCCGGGGCCGACGGGGAGGCGCTCCACGGCGGCGACCAGCCGGGCCCGGGACCGGGCGGCGGCCTCGGCCGGGTCGAGGGCGGGCGGTGCGGGCCGGGCCGCGAGGGCCCGCAGGTCGATCCAGCGCCAGGCGGCCAGCGCCACCGCGCTGCCCGCCGCGCCGGCCCAGGCCGCGTCGGGCAGCCCGAGCCCCGCGTACGGGGTCAGCACGGCTGTCGCGCCGCCGAGCCCGCCGGCCAGGACGCTCCACCGTCGGGCGGAACGCCGCAACCGGCGCAGCCGACGGAAGTGTCGCGCTCGCTCGTCCGCCACCCGTACCTCCTCGTGCCGTCCGCTCAGCCGGCGGCGGTGGTGTCCCCCGTGCCACGGTCGCGGGTCATGCTCGCCCGGATCTCGTCGAGCCGGGCGGCGGCGGCCGGGTCGGCCGGCTGGGTCTGCTGCTGCACGGCCGGTCGTTCCTGCTTGCCGAGCTGGTCACCGGCCATGCTCGCGCGGATCTGCTCCAGCCGAGAGGAGCCGGCGCTGTCCAGCGCCGACTTCTGGATCTCCAGCATCCGCCCCTCGACGGAGTTGCCGGCCAGTTCGGCCCGGCCCATCGCGTTGGCGTAGCGGCGCTCGATGCGGTCACGCACCTCGTCCAGGGAGGGGGTGTTGCCGGGGGCGGTGACCGCGGACATCGACTCCAGCGAGCGGGCCACGCTCTCCTGCATCTTGGCCTGCTCCAGCTGGCTGAGCAGCTTGGTGCGCTCGGCGAGCTTCTGCTGGAGGATCATCGAGTTGTTCTCGACCGCGCGCCGGGCCTGGGCGGCCGCGCCGAGCGCCTGGTCGTGCAGGGTCTTCAGGTCCTCGGTGGCCTGCTCCGCGGAGACCAGCTGGGTGGCCAGCACCTGGGCGGTCTGCTCGTAGCGGCCGGCCTCGGTCTCGTCGCCCCGGGCGCGGGCCTGGTCGGCGAGGACCAGCGCCTGCCGGGCGTTGGCCTGGTGGCGTTCGACCTCGGACATCTGCCGGGAGAGCTTCATCTCCAGCTGGCGCTGGTTGCCGATCACCGCGGCCGCCTGCTGGACCAGCGCCTGGTGCTGGCGCTGCGCCTCCTCGATGGCCTGCTGGATCTGCACCTTCGGATCGGCGTGCTCGTCGATCTTGGCACCGAAGAGCGCCATAAGGTAGTGCCAGCCCTTGACGAACGGGTTCGCCATCTCCGCGGTATCCCCTCAGTAGCGTCGCTGCGCCTCGACCGGAACGGACCGGCCGACCCGGCGGCCGCGCGGTGTCCTCACATCGTGGCAGCCGGATGCCAGTCGGGCATCGGTACCGCGGGAGTGCGCCGTACGGCCTGCGATCAACCCTACGCGGCGGGCGCGAGCGCGGCCATGCGGTGCGGACGGCGGGGGTGTCAGGCGGCGCAGACCACGTCCCGCTCGGCGGGACGGACCCGGGTGCTGCGCAGGGTGGCCTTCAGCGGCGACTCCTGGCGGACCGAGACGGCCACCTTGCCGTCCGAGGTGACCTGGCGGACGCCCCGGTTGGTGGGCTTGCGCACGGCCACCGGGGCCGGCGTGGGCTCGGCCGGCTCGTCCTGCATCGGCACCAGCACCCCCGGCAGCTGCTCGGCGAGGGCGACCGTGTCGCTGACCTCACGCAGCAGCTCGGACAGGCGAGCGCCGAGGGCGTCGCAGATCGCGGCCAGCAGCTCGCTGGAAGGCTCCTTCTGGCCGCGCTCGATCTCGGACAGGTAGCCGAGGCTGACGTTGGCGGCGGTCGAGACCTCACGCAGGGTGCGATGCTGACCCTGTCGGCGCGCCCGCAGTGCGTCGCCGATCACGCGGCGTAGCAGAACCATCGCACCTCCCCCTGACGGGAATCCCTGTCGCCCGGGCACTCCCCCGCGCCGGACGCGGTTCCCCGCGCCGCCGCCGGCGTCGCGCGCCGGAGCCTTCCCGCAACCGTACCCGTTGCCCGCCCCGGCGACATCCCACCCCGCCCGTCAAATCCGATCACCCGTCACCGCCGGCCGGCCGGGCTGGCGGCGACGCCCTCGTCCACGCCGGCGCCGGTCGGGTCGCCCGCGGCCTGGATCTGCTCGGCCAGCAGCCGCAGCGCCTCGATCACCGCGGCGGCCCGGATGTGGTCCCGGCCACCGTCCAGGTCGAGCCGGCGGACGGTCGTGCCGGCGGGTCCGGCCGCCGCGAGGTAGACCAGCCCGACCGGCTTGCCGTCCTGCGGCTCCGGCCCGGCCACGCCGGTGGTGGCCAGTCCCCAGTCGGCCTCGCAGCGCCGCCGCCCGCCCTCGGCGAGCGCCCGCGCCACGTCGGGGTCGACCGGCCCGCGCTCCGCCAGCAGTTCCGCCGGTACGCCGGCCAGCTCCGACTTCAGCTCGGTCGCGTACGTCACCAGGCCACCCCGGTAGACCCCGCTGACCCCGGCGATCTCCACGATCGACGCGGAGAGCAGCCCGCCGGTGAGGGATTCGACGGTGGCCAGCGTCTCGTGCCGCTCGTGCAGGCTGTGCACCACGGCCGCCGCCGGGCTCCCGACGGGCCGCTCGTTCTTCGCATCCGTATCCATTCCCCGCTTCCCTTCCCCGCGTGCCGCGCCCTACCCATCCTCCGCCCCGGGGCGTCGATCATGGAGCTGTTGCGGTGACATCGCCGGCGCGTCGCCGGCAACCGCGCGCCCGGAGGGTCCGGTCAGCGGCTGGGGCGGCGGAGGCGGAGAGCCTGGGCGACGTAGTCGAAGCCGGTGAACACCGTCACCACCACGGCGGCGGCCATGATCCACGGGCCGACGGCGGCGAGCGCGGCCGGCATCGGCCAGAGGTACCAGGTGATGGCGAGGATCTGGAGCGCCGTCTTGATCTTGCCGCCCCGGCTGGCCGCGATCACCCCGTGCCGGATCACCCAGAAGCGCAGCGCGGTGATGCCCAGCTCCCGGACCAGGATCACCGCGGTCACCCACCAGGGCAGCCGGTCGTACCAGGAGAGCAGCACCAGGGCGGCGCCGGTGAGCGCCTTGTCGGCGATCGGGTCGGCGACCTTGCCGACCGAGGTGACCAGCTCGAACCGGCGGGCGATCCAGCCGTCGACCAGGTCGGTCGCCGAGGCGACCACGAAGATCAGGCAGGCGGCCAACTGCCAGCGGGGGTGGGTCGTCCCCGAGACGATCACCGACACCGCGAAGACCGGCACCAGCACCAGCCGCAGCGCGGTCAGCGCGTTGGCCGCGTTGAGCACCGGCACCCGGGCGACCACCGGTGCCGACTCCGTCGTACCGGTCACGGCCGCACCCTGCTCCGGCCGCCGTGGCGTACCTGGCACCGCACCACGTGGCACCCCCGCTTCCTCCGGGCCCGCCGTCACCGTTCCGCGCCGGGCGCCGCCGAGATCATCTCATCCGGCACGGCGACCAGGTCGACACCCTCGGTCGCGGTGACCGTCGCGCGGACCAGGTCGCCGGGACGCAGCGCGGCCAGGTCGACCCCGCCGCCGACCGGCGCGACCAGCGTGGTCGAGCCGTCGACCTCGGGGGCCTGATGGGCCGCCCGCCCCTCGACCACGCCGTCGTCGACCGAGTCGACCAGCACCTCGACGGTCGACCCGAGCCGCTCCTCGGCCCGCTGCGAGCAGAGCTCGTCGGCGAGCGCGCTGAGCTTGTCGTACCGGCGCTTGACGGTGGCGGCGGAGACCTTGCCGGGCAGCCCCGCGGCCTCGGTGCCGTCCTCGTCGCTGTAGTCGAACACGCCGATCGCGTCGAGCCGCGCCGCGGTCAGGAACCGGACCAGCTCGGCGACGTCGGCGCGGGTCTCGCCGGGGAAGCCGACGATGAAGTTGCTCCGCGCGCCGGCCTCCGGCGACAGGGCGCGGGCGCCCGCCAGCAGCTCCAGGAACCGGTCGGTGGAACCGAACCGGCGCATCCGGCGCAGCACCGACTCGCTGGAGTGCTGGAACGACAGGTCGAAGTAGGGCGCCACGCCGGGCGTGGTGGCGATCGCCTCGACCAGGCCGGGCCGGGTCTCGGCGGGCTGGAGGTAGCTCGCCCGCACCCGGACGATGCCGTCGATCGCGGCCAGCTGCGGCAGCAGCTTCTCCAGCGCCCGGGGGTCGCCCAGGTCCTTGCCGTACGAGGTGGAGTTCTCGCTGACCAGCACCAGCTCGCGGACGCCGGTCTTGGCCAGCCACTCCGCCTCGGCCAGCAGCTCGTCGGGCGTACGCGAGACGAAGGCGCCCCGGAAGGCGGGGATGGCGCAGAACGCGCAGCGCCGGTCGCAGCCGCTGGCCAGCTTGAGCGAGGCGACCGGGCCGGTGTCGAGCCGGCGACGCAGCACCTGACGCAGGTGGGCCGGGGTGTGCTCGTCGGTCTCCGCCGCGACCCGGGTCGGGGTGCCGTGCCCGGGCAGCGACACCGCCGCCTCGCGCCGCTTGACCGGGGTGAGCGGCAGCAGTTCGCGCCGGTCGCGCGGGGTGTGCGCGTCGACCGCCTCGCCGGCGACGACCGCGTTCAGCCGGGCGGAGATCTCCGGGTAGTCGTCGAAGCTGAGCACCGCCTGCGCCTCGGGGAGGCTGTCGGCCAGCTCACGCCCGTACCGCTCGGCCATGCAGCCGGCCGCGACCACCTTGGCGCCGGTGTCGGCGGCGGCGAGCAGGGTCTGGATGGAGTCCTGCTTGGCCTTCTCCACGAAGCCGCAGGTGTTCACGACCACCACGTCGGCGCCCTCGCCGTCGGTGGTGACCTGCCAGCCGTCGGCGTGCAGCCGGGCGGCCAGCTCCTCCGAGTCGACCTCGTTGCGGGCACAGCCCAGCGTCAGCAGGGCGACGCGGCGGCCGTCGGGGGCGGCAGGGGAGGTGGCAGACACCATCCGAGGGTACCGGGCGGCGGAGCGGGAGCCGGCAACGGCGGGCCACGGCATCGGCCGGCTCACACCCCGGCCGGTCAGACCGCCGCCGCGCCGAGGAGCACCAGCCGGTCGAGGAGGAAGACCTCCGTGCCGGCCAGACCGGTCGAGCAGAAGACGGAGACCTGGTCCGCGCCGGTCCGGCCCCGGACCGCCCCGGCCAGCACCGCGCCCAGGTCACGCAGCCGCCCCGCGTACGGCTCGACGGCGGCGAGCATCGGCGGGGAGTACGCGGCCGCCTGGGCCGGCGAGTCGGTGACCAGCACGTCGGCCGCGTCCAGCAGGTCGGTGCCGAACTCGTGCCGGTCGGCCTGCTTGAAGCCGACGGTGTTGACGTGGGTGCCCGGGGCGAGGTCGGCGGCGTCGAGCACCGGAGTCGTGCTGGTGGTGGCGAGCACCACCACGTCCCGGTCCCGCACCGCCGCCCGGGCCTGGTCCACCGCCCGGGCCGGCACGCCCAGCTCGGCCTGGACCCGGGCGGCGAACGCCTCCCGGCGGGCGGCCGAGCGGCTGTGCACGGCCACCTCGCGCAGCGGGCGCACCGCGGCGGTGGCCCAGACCTGCGTCCAGGCCTGCCGGCCGGAGCCGATCACCCCGAGGGTGGCCGCGTCCGGGCGCGCCAGGGCGTCCACCGCGACCCCGCCGAGCCCCCCGGTACGCCGGGAGCCCAACTCCTCGCCGACCGCGACCGCCCGCACCGCCCCGGTACGCGCGTCGTGCAGGACCACCAGCTGCTCGGACTCCGGCAGCCCGAAGGTGTCGTACGAGCGGAAGCCGTACCACTCGCCGGTGAGGTGGCCGGCGGTGAGCACCATCCGGCCGCCGCCCAGCGGGGCGGCCGCCCGGGGCGGGGCGACGAGCCGGCCGGCGTGGGCGGCCAGCAGCGCGTCCCGCATCGCGGCGACGGTCGCGGGCGCGTCCAGGGCGGCGGCGACCTCCCGGTCGGTGACAAGCATGGCCATGCCCCCAGCCTTCAACCTGAAGTTGACTTCAGCTCAACCGATGGTGGGGGAGATCACCCTCGACGGTTCCCCGCCCCTGTTAGCGTCGGCAGTGGTGGCCTCGGCTGCCCCGGACGAGTGGTGGGCGTACCCGGTGAGGAAAAGACGCCCCGCGACCGCAACCGACTCGTCCCCGGCCCGGTGGTCCGGGGCCCGCTCCTCCGAGGTGACATCCATGGCCTGGTTCGTGCTGGTGGTATCCGGACTGCTGGAGACCGCGTGGGCGGTCGCGCTCGACCGCAGCGCCGGCTTCAGCCGACCCCTCCCCTCAGTCGTCTTCGTGGTGACCCTGGTGCTCAGCATGCTCGGGCTGGGGTACGCGCTGCGCGAGATCCCGGTCGGCACCGGCTACGCGGTCTGGGTCGGCATCGGCGTGGTGGGCACCGCCCTGGTCGGGATGGTGGCGCTCGGCGAGTCGGCCAGCCTCCCCCGGATCGGCTGCCTGCTGCTGGTGGTCGCCGGCGTGGTCGGCCTCAAACTATTCCACTGACCTGCCCCGGCGCCGCGTCCCGTGGCCCCGGCCCGGTTCCCCGGCCGCCGAGGCCGGACCGGTCAGTCCTCGCCGCCGCGCAGGCCGACCAGGACCTCCTCCAGCTCGTCCGGCTTGACCAGCACGTCGCGGGCCTTGGAACCCTCGGACGGGCCGACCACGCCCCGGGTCTCCATCAGGTCCATCAGCCGGCCCGCCTTGGCGAAGCCGACCCGCAGCTTGCGCTGGAGCATCGAGGTCGAGCCGAACTGCGAGGTGACCACCAGCTCGACCGCCTGCACCAGCAGGTCCAGGTCGTCGCCGATGTCCTCGTCGATCTTCTTCCTGCTGTCCTGCGCGGGGGCCAGCACGTCCGGGCGGAACTCCGGCTCGCGCTGGCCCTTGCAGAACTTGACCACGTCGGCGATCTCGCGCTCGGTCACCCAGGCGCCCTGGATCCGCACCGGCTTGGAGGCGCCCATCGGCAGGAAGAGTCCGTCGCCGCGGCCGAGCAGCTTCTCCGCGCCCGGCTGGTCGAGGATGACCCGCGAGTCGGCCAGCGAGGAGGTGGCGAACGCCAGCCGGGACGGCACGTTCGCCTTGATCAGGCCGGTGACCACGTCGACCGAGGGACGCTGGGTGGCCAGCACCAGGTGGATGCCGGCCGCGCGGGCCAGTTGGGTGATCCGGACGACGGAGTCCTCCACGTCGCGCGGGGCGACCATCATCAGGTCGGCCAGCTCGTCCACGATCACCAGCAGGTACGGGTACGGGCGCATCTCCCGCTCGCTGCCCGGCGGGGCCTTGATCTCCCCGTTGCGCACCTTGCGGTTGAAGTCGTCGATGTGCCGGACCCCGTTGGCGGCGAGGTCGTCGTAGCGCATGTCCATCTCGCGGACCACCCACTCCAGCGAGTCGGCCGCCTTCTTCGCGTTGGTCACGATCGGCGTGACCAGGTGCGGGATGCCCTCGTACCCGGTCATCTCGACCCGCTTCGGGTCGATCAGCAGCAGCCGCACCTCGTCCGGGGTGGCCCGGGTCAGGATCGAGACGAGCAGGGTGTTGAGGCAGCTCGATTTGCCGGCGCCGGTGGCCCCGGCGATCAGGATGTGCGGCATCTTGGCGAGATTGGCCACCACGTAGCCGCCCTCGATGTCCTTGCCGAGCGCCACCACCATCGGGTGGTGGTCGCTGGTGGCGACCCGGGAGCGCAGCACGTCACCGAGGGCGACGTTCTCCGGGTCGGTGTTCGGGATCTCCACGCCGACCGCGCTCTTGCCCGGGATCGGGCTGAGGATCCGCACGTCCGGCGACTTCACCGCGTACGCGATGTTGCGGGAGAGCTGGGTGATCCGCTCGACCTTGACCCCGTGCCCGAGCTCGACCTCGTAGCGGGTGACCGTCGGGCCACGGGTGAAGCCGGTGACCGCGGCGTCCACGTCGAACTGCTCGAAGACGCCGGTCAGCGCCGCGATCACCTCGTCGTTGGCCTTGCTCCGAGTCTTCGGCGCGGCGCCGCCGCTGAGCATGTTCGCCGGCGGCAGCGTGTAGTCGCCGGCCAGCCCGGTGAGCGCGAGCTGCTCGGCCCGGGTGGGCACCGGCGAGTGCTCCGGCGGCTCGACCGGCTTGCGGGTGGCGGGCACCTTCGCCGGGGACTTGCGGGGCAGCACGATGGTGTCCTGCAGGTCGACACCGTCGTAGTCGCCGTCGAAGTCGTTCGGGTCGATCGGCGACGGCGCGGTCCGCCTGGCCGGGCGGCGGCGGGCCGGCTTCGCCGGGGTCTCCTCCTCCGCCTCCGGGTCGGCCGGCGGGGCGACCAGCGTGCCGGCGAGCAGGCCCAGCCGCTCGGGGATCTTGTTGATCGGGGTCGCGGTGACCACCAGCAGGCCGAAGACGAGCAGCAGGATGAGCAGCGGCACCGCCACCCAGGCGGTGACCGCCGCCGCCAGCACGTCGCCGACCCCGGCGCCGATCAACCCGCCGGCGTAGTCGCGCTGCCCCGGGCCGACCGGATCCTGTCCGATGTGCAGCATCGCCGCCGTGGCGATCAGCATGGAGCCCCAGCCCACCAGGCCGCGGCCGCGGTGTTCCGGGTCGGCCGGCGTACGCATCAGCCGCCAGGCGCCGATCATCAGCAGCACCGGCACCACGATCGCGATCGCGCCGAGGAAGAGCCGCACGGTGTCGGCGAGCCGGGCCCCGAGCGGGCCGGCGCCGGCGAACCAGATCCCCACCCCGCTGAGGATGGCCAGGCCGAACAGGAGCAGCCCGGCGCCGTCGCGGCGGTGCTCCGGGTCGAGGTCACGGGCGGAGGCGGCCTGCCGGCCGGCGGCCCGGACCGCCCAGCCCACGCCGTGCGCCAACCCCATCCACAGTGCGCCGACCGCGCGTCCGACGTAGACCGCCGGGCCGGGCCGGGCCGCCGGCCGCCGCCGGGCGGTCGCCTTGGTGGCCTTCTTCGCCGGCTGGCGGGCACGACTGTTAGTGGTACCGCGCGGCGACGCGCCGCGTCGCCGGCTCGCCTGAGAGGTACGGCCCGCCATACAGTCACCGTAACGGCGTGACCCGGGAGATCGCCGCTTTTCCGGGTCGTGTCCGCGCGTCGCAGCACGGACCACGCCCACAGACGTGTTATTCGCCTCAGGAAGGGATGCCCGATGGCGTCGCCTGCTTTCGAGGACGGTCCGGACGACCCCCTGGCCGGGCACCCGCAGGCCCTGCGGCCGTTGACCGGCGAGCTGATCGCCGCCGTGCTCGGCACCCGGGGGTACGCGTTCTCCGCCGACGCCGACGGCGACCTGGTCGGCCGCTGGGACGACAACCTCATCTGGTTCCTACGCCCCGGCGAGGCCGGAGAGCTGCTCCAGGTCCGCACCATGGCCGCGCCGACCTTCGGCATCGAGTACGTCCCGACGCTCTACGCCTTCTGCAACTCCTGGAACCACGACCGGCTCTGGCCCAAGGCGTTCGTGCACGTCGACGACGAGGGGGTGGCCCGGGTCTGCGGCGAGGTGATCACCGACCTGGAACGGGGGGTCACCCCGCACCAGCTCGATCAGCTCATCGACTGCGGCATCTCCACCGGCTGCCAACTGGCCGCCGCCGTCGCCCAGCTTCCCGGCGGGACGACCCGGTGACCGGCCGGGGCGAGCCGGTCGGGCGGGGACTGGCCGCCCGCGTACCGGAGCTGGTCGCGGCGCTGGTCGACGCCCGGGACATGCCCGACGGCGAGGCCCGCTTCGCCGAGCTGGACCGGATCGCCGCCCGCGCCGACGCGCTGGGCGACGCGCACTCCGGCCTGGACGCCCGGTTCGCGCTGGTCGAGGCGTACCTGCTGCACGGGGAGCGGTGGCGGCTGGCCGAGCCGGTGCGGCGCTGCCTGGCCGCCGTCGACCGGGCCCCCGGGCTGCTGGCGGAGCGCCCCGGTGACGCCGAGCTGCTGCGCCGGCACCAGCGGTACGCGGTCGAGGCGGCGATCGGCACCCCGCGGGTCGGCCTCGACCAGGCCCGCGCCCTCCTCGACGACCTGGCCCGGCGGGCCGGCGAGCGGACCGGGCTCGTCGCCCAGCTGCGCTGCCGGCTCGCCGACCACCTCGGCGACGAGCCGACCGCCCGCCGCCGGTACGACGACTGGGCCGCCGCCGAACCCGACCCGACCGCCGGCTGCCCCGGCTGCCTGCCCGCCCGGCGGGCGGAACTGCTCGCCGGGTGGGGCGACGACACGGCGGCGCTGGCGACGTTGCGTCCCGTTCTCGACGGCGCGGTGGACTGCACCGACTCGCCGGAGCGGGCCCTGGCCGTGGCGCTGCTGCCCTGGCTGCGCACCGGGGAGGCGGAGCGGGCCGGGCAGGCGCACCTGCGGGCGTACCCGCGGCACCGGCGGGAGCGGGGCGCCTTCCCGTACCTCGCCGCGCACCTGCGCTTCTGCTCGCTGGCCGGGCACCCCGCCCGGGGGCTGGACATCCTCGCCGAGCAGCTGCCCCGGCTGGACCACCCGTACGACGACCTGTCCGCGATGGAGTTCGCCGCCGCCGGGGCGCTGGTCTGCGCCCTCGCCGCCGAGGCGGGGCTGGCCGGGCGGCGGGTGCACCGACCGGCGCACGGCAGCCGGCCGGTGGCCGAGCTGGACGTGGAGACGCTCGGCACCGATCTGCTGACGCTGGCCACCGGGCTGGCCGGCAGCTTCGACGCGCGTAACGGCACCGGGCACCAGTCCGGCCGGATCGCCTCCTGGCTGGCGGAGCGGCCCGTCGCCACGCCGGTGCCGCTGCCGGACGAGGAGGCCGGCGACCCGGCGGCGGAGCCGACGCCGTTCGCCCCGGCGGCCGACGAGCTGGCCCCGTTGAGCCTGTCGATGATCATCGCCGTGCTGGACCGCCGGGGCGACGTCTACGCCGTGGACGACGGCGGGATCGTGGTCGGGCGCTGGAACGAGGCGGTGATCCAGTTCCGGCAGGTCGGGCAGCGCGGCGAGATCCTGCACGCCCGGGTGGTGGCGGCCCGGCGGCTGCCGGCGGGGCGGCTGACCGAGGCGTACGAGTTCTGCAACGCCTGGAACCACGACCGGCTGCTGCCGAAGGCGTACGTGCACGACCTGGGCGAGGGCGAGCTGGTGCTGGCCGGCGACGTCACCACCGACCTGGAGCACGGGGTGGCCCCGGCGCAGCTGGGCGTCCTGGTCGACGCGGCGGTCGCCACCGGCGTCGCGTACGCGGACGCGGTCGCCGCGCTGCCCTGACCGGGCCCCGGCGGTGAGGTCCGATAGCCGCCGGACGTGGGCCGCCGACCCTGGTGGACTTGCCGCATGACGACGCCACCACAGCAGCGGGCCGCCCGCCTGCGCGCCCTGCACCAGCCCGGCTCCCCGCTCGTCCTGCCCAACGCCTGGGACGTCGCCACCGCCCGCCTGGTCGAGGAGTGCGGCGCGGCGGCGGTGGCCACCACCAGCGCCGGCATCGCCTGGTCGCTGGGCGCCGCCGACGGCGGAGCGCTGGACCGGCAGCGGGCGCTCACCCCGCTCGCCCGGATCGCCGCGGCCGTGACGGTGCCTGTCACCGCCGACGTCGAGGACGGCTACGCCCCCGACCCCGACGGGGTCGCCCGGACCGTGACCGAGGTGCTGGCCGCCGGGGCGGTCGGCATCAACATCGAGGACGCCACCCCGGACGACCCGACCGCGCTGCGTCCCACGGCCGAGCAGTGCGCCCGGATCGCCGCCGCCCGCCGCGCCGCCGACGCCGCCGGGGTGGCGCTCTTCGTCAACGCCCGGATCGACACCTACCTGCGGGCGGTCGGCAGCCCGGCGCAACGGCGGACGGACACCCTGCGTCGGGCCGACGCGTTCCTGGCCGCCGGGGCGGACGGCATCTTCGTGCCGGGAGTCGTCGACGTCGCGACGATCGCCGCGCTGGTGGCCGGCGTGGACGGGCCGCTGAACGTGCTCGCCGGCCCGGGCGCCCCCACCGTGACCGCCCTGGCCGAGCTGGGCGTGGCCCGGGTCAGCCTCGGCTCGTCGCTCGCGGAGGCCGCGTACGGACTGGTCCGGCGGGCCGCCACCGAGGCGCTGGGCGGCGGGACGTACACGGCCCTGGTGCCCGCCGCGTCGTACGGCGAGTTGAACACGCTGCTGCGCTGAGCGCGGACGCGGAGCGACCCCCGACCACCGAGCGGTGGTGGTCGGGGGCCGCGGTGGGGGTCGGCTCGTCGAGAAGGCCAGGGTGTACCGCGAGGAACCAGCGGCCGTCGGGCTCCGCCTGGGAGCGGCGGTGGCCGGCGGGGCGATCGGGGCGGCGGTGGCCGGCGGGGCATACCCGGACACGACGACGCCGGTCCACCGCGGACGGTGGACCGGCGTGCGGAGCCGGTGGTCAGACCTCGACGACCGTCGGGACGATCATCGGATCAGTAACCAGATTCTCCGCCAGCGGCCAGCCGTGCGGCTGCCTCGGCGGGCGTGTCGTCGTAGCCCGGCCGGGCCAGGAGTACCGATTGGAAGAAGTGGCCCTGCTCCTCATCCGGGTCGTCGTCCGCCGCGAACGGCCGCCACAGCGCCAGGTACAGGTCCCGCGCGGTAAAACCGTCGTCATCCTCATTCGGAGCGAGATCGACGTGGCAACGCAGCCGCTCCACGACCTCCAGCGCGGGCAGCCCAAAGACATCGACGTCGCGGAACCGCACCACGTCCCGCTCGTGTGGACGCCACACCTCGATCGCGTTGACCCTGTCCCGGGCCGGCCCAACTCCGAAACCCACACTGAAGCCGAGCCCGCTTGGCAGGTGCTGCGCCAGCTCACCGAAGGCCGTTGGCGTCAGCGGCCCGAGCGTCTCGAGCGCCGCTCGCGCCTCTTCGGCAGTCATCCCGAGCCGCAGCGGGCCGATCCCGTGCGGCGGATCGAGCACGAACTCCATCCGTAGATCATCGCAGCCACTCATCCGCATAGAAATCCAGACGGCCCGAGTGAGCCCGTCGTTGTCGCAGTGTCCTCTTCTGCCGCCGACCGGGCGTGCTGACCGGCAGCGCGCCTGTAGGCCATGTTCGGCACGGTCGGGATCTGGGCGCGTCCGATCGTGCCGAGTACAGGACACTCGCTGGACGACTTGTCCGAGAGAAGTAGCTGAAATCCTTGTGGGAGGCGAGCAGCCCCGGCTGGCGAAGAACGCGCGCCGGTCGGGCGACCAGTGGCTGGGGCTGTTCCAGGCCGACAGGCCCGCCGATAGCGACCGTTTCGGGCCATCGATCACGCCGTCGCACATGCGTGGGGTGCGATCAGGTGTCGCCGGGCGTGACGAGGCCGGTCTCGTAGGCCAGGACGACCGCCTGCGCACGGTCGCGGAGGGCGAGTTTGGCGAAGATCCGCGCCACGTGGGTCTTGACCGTCGCCTCGCTCAGGGTCAGCGCCTGGGCCAGTTCGGTGTTGGAGAGACCGCGGCTGAGGAGCGTCAGCACTTCCAGTTCGCGCGGCGTCAGCGCGGCGAGATCCCGGTGGATGGCGGGGGTCGGTCCGTCGCCGGCCGATTGGTCCGCGCTGGCGAAGCGCTGGACGAGCCGCCGGGTTATCGAGGGCGCGAGGAGGGCGTCGCCGGTGTCGACGAGGCGCACGGCGGCGGCGAGGTGGTCGGCGGTGACGTCCTTGAGAAGGAATCCGCTCGCGCCGAGCGCCAAAGCACCGTAGACGTACCGGTCGAGGTCGAAGGTGGTGAGCATGAGCACCCGGCAGCGGGGGCTGTGGTCCAGGATGCGTCGGGTTGCCTCGAGCCCGTCCATCGTCGGCATGCGGATGTCCATGAGCACGACGTCGGGGCGCAGCCGCCGCTCGGCCGCCACCGCCTCGGCGCCGTCGGCGGCCTCGCCGACCACGTCGATGCCGCGGGCGGTGAGGATCAGCCGGAAGCCGGTACGGATCAGCTCCTGGTCGTCGGCGATGAGCACGCGGGGGGATGCCGGCGGCGTGGACCCGGGCGGTCTGGCAGGGTCGGGCTGAGCCTTCATGGGTGCTCCACCGGGATGCGGGCGCGGACCCGGTACCCGCCGCCGAGCCGCCGGCGGGCGTCGAGATCGCCACCGTAGACCGCAACGCGCTGTCGCAGCCCCAGCAATCCCCGCCCGGCGCCGTCTCCGCCGCGCGGTGCAGGCTGGTCGCCCGTCAGCACGCTGGGACCCCTGGTGAGCACCTCCACCCGCAGCGAGTGCCCGGCGTAGCGGATCGTCACCTCCGCCTTCCCTCCGGTGCCGTGCTTCAGCGCGTTCGTCAGTGCCTCCTGCACGATTCGGTACGCGGTGACGTCGATCCCGGACGGCAGCGGCCGGGGCTCACCGGAGATCCGCACCTCTACCGGCAGGCCGGCGAACGCGATTCGGTCGATCAACGGGCTGAGCCTGCTCAGGCTGGGCTGCGGCGTCAGGTCGGCCCCGTCCGTGCCATCGTCGCCGTCCGCCGCGGGCGCCAGCAGGCCGAGCAGGTGCCGCAGCTCGGTCATCGTGGTCCGTCCGGCGCCCTCCACTGCCGACAGCGCCGTTGCGGCCTCGTCGGGCATGGCCGCGAGTACCTCGCGTGCGGCACAGGCCTGCACGATCATGAGGCTCACGTTGTGGCTGACGATGTCGTGCAGCTCCCGGGCGATGCGGGCACGCTCGGCGTCGACTGCGGTACGGGTCGCGCTCTCCCGCTCCCGTTCAAGGAGCCAGCCCCGCTCCTCCAGCGCCCGACGGTGCTCGCGCCGGGCCCGGACGAGTGCGACACCGAGCCATACCGCGGTCGCGCAGGCGGCGACGAGCGCGCCGACCAGCCACACCGCCCCCAATCCCACCCAGGAATTTTCGCAGACCCGGACCGGCGCCACATCATCCCCGGTGTCCAGCCGGTACATCCCTGGGATGACAGCCCCGGCTGGTTTACATCCCGGGACCGACGACTGGGCGCTACCCGCGGCCATAGCGTGCTGCCATGACCACTGACACCTGCGTCGTGCGGCTGGACAACGTCCGCAAAAAGTACGGCGACACGACCGCCCTGGACGGCGTGTCGCTCGAGATCCGCACCGGTGAGGCGGTGGCGGTGATGGGCCCGTCGGGCTGCGGCAAGTCCACCATGCTGAACATGATCGCCGGGTTGGACCGGCCGACATCAGGGTCGGTGCACGTCCACGACGAGGAACTGGGCAGGCTGAACGAAACGAAGCTGGCGCTGTTCCGGCGGCACCGGATCGGCATGATCTTCCAGTTCTTCAACCTGCTCGACGACCTACCGGCGATAGACAACGTGGCGCTCGCCGCCCAGCTGACCGGTACCAAGGCAGGCCCGGCACGCAAGCGGGCCATGGAACTGCTCGACGAACTCGGCATCGCCGACCGGCGCAACGCGTTTCCGGCGACCCTCAGCGGCGGCGAGCGCCAGCGCGTCGCGGTGGCCCGGGCCCTCATGAACCGCCCGGCACTGCTGCTCGCCGACGAGCCGACCGGCGCCCTGGACAGCCGCTCCGGCGAGCAGGTGATGGACCTGCTGCTGGACCTCAACCAGATCGGGCAGACCCTGCTCATCGTCACCCACGACGAGCGGCTCGCGACGCGGTGCGCCAGCCGCGTGGTCGAACTGGCCGACGGGCGGATCACCCGCGAACGCAGTCTGGAACGCGCATGAGTGCCGTGTGGCGGGCCTCGCGGGCCGCGGTCCGGCGACGCCGGGTGCAGACGTTCGTCATCGGCCTGGTCGTCCTGCTCTCCACCACGACGATCGTCGTGGCGCTGGCGCTGCTCGAGGCGTCCTCGGCGCCGTTCGACCGCGCCTTCGCCAGGCAGCAGGGCCCACACGCGATCGCCCTGTACGACCCGGCCAAGGTCACGGATGCGCAGCTCACCGGCCAGCGAACCGGCGTGACGGCCGCGGCGGGACCGTTCGGGCAGATCACACTCGACCTCACCGACGGCGGCGGGCCGGGCCCACAGGGTCCGCTGACCGTCGTGGGCCGCGCCGACCCGGGCGGCTCGGTGGACCGCCTCAACCTCTGGCAGGGGCGCTGGCCCACGGCCCCCGGCGAGGTCGTCCTCAACCAGCCCCAACCCGGCGCAGACTCGAGGGGATTTCCGCCGGACAGCGGAGAGGTGACCCTCGGCGGCAAGCGGTACACCGTTGTCGGCCGGGCCCACAGTCTCAGCCAGACCGCCGACGCCTGGGTGTCACCGGAACAGATGACCGCGCTGCACCCCACGTCGGCCCAGATGCTCTACCGGTTCAGCGGTGACGTGTCCACGAAGGCCGCGGTCCAGGCCGACCTGGCCGCCGTCGCGGCCGGCCTGCCAGCGGGCGCGCTGATCGCCGCGCAGCCGTACCTCGTCGTCAAGGAGAAGGTCGCCTCGGACATCGGCGTGTACGTGCCGTTCCTCGCCACGTTCGGCATGCTCGGACTGATCGTCGCGGTCGTCATCGTGGGCAACGTGGTGAGCGGCGCGGTCGTCTCCAGCTTCCGGCACATCGGGATCCTCAAGGCGCTCGGATTCACACCGCGCCAGGTTGTCGCCGTCTACCTCGTCATGGTGTCGGTACCCGCCCTCATCGGCTGTGTCCTTGGCACCGTCGCCGGCACCCTCGCCGCCCAGCCGCTGCTGAGCGACGGGTTCGAGGGCCTCGGGCTCGACGTCGGCATCAACGTCGGCGTCTGGATCTGGGTCGCCGGGCTGGTCGGCGTCCCGGCACTCGTCGCCCTGGCGGCGTTCGTGCCCGCCGTCCGGGCACACCGACTGTCAGCCGCCGAGGCGATCAGCGCCGGCAGCTCCCCACGGACCGGGCACGGGACGCGGATCCAGCGCCGGCTCGCCGGTGTCCAGCTGTCGCGTCCGGTCACCCTCGGGCTGGGCCTACCGTTCGCGCGACCGGGCCGGACCGCCTTCACCATCGTGGCCGTCCTGCTCGGCGTGACCACCGTGACGTTCGCGACCGGGCTGGCCGACACGCTGACCCGGATCTCCACGATCGAAGACCGGGCCTCGGGACAGATCGGGGTCCGGCCGTCCGACGGCCGGACGCGGATCGCCCCCGAAGGTCAGCTGCCGCCCACGGGGCCGCAGGCCACCACCACTCGGACCGACGCCCAGGTCGAGCAGCTGCTGCGCGGGCTGCCGGACGTCGCTCGGGTCACCCCCGTCTTCAAACTGCCGGTCCCCACCATTGGGCAGACCCAGCCGCTGACCGTCAACTTCGTCCGCGGTGACTTCTCGTCCATGGGCTACCAGGACGAGCTCACCGCCGGACGCTGGATGACGCGGGTGGACGAGACAGTCGTGCCGTCGGAACTCATGCGTGAGCGCGGACTGAACGTCGGGGACAAGCTCACCCTGGAGCTCGGCGGACGGCGGACGGTGCTGACCGTGATCGGCGAGACGATGGACGGCGCGCCCGGACCGCCCGGCATGTTCGTGGACTGGCGCGTCCTCACCGACCTCGCGCCGGACCGCGCCGTCAAACCACACGAGGTTTACTACCAGGTCCAGCTCAAGCGTGGCGGCGATGTCGCGGCGTACGTCGCCGCGGTCAAGGCGGCCGACCCGGCGATCGACGCGTGGGACACCTCCCAACTCAGCGACTTCGCGGTGACCGTGATCGGCTTCTCATCGGTGCTCTCGCTACTGCTGTCCACCGTCGCGGCCCTCGGCGTCTTCAACACGGTCGTACTCAACGTCCGGGAACGCCGCCGCGACCTCGGCATGCTCAAGTCGATCGGGATGACGCCACGCCAGGTCGTCACGATGGTGCTGACGTCGATGGCCGTCGTCGGCGCGGCCGGCGGTGTGCTCGGCATCCCCCTGGGGATCGTCGCGCACCGGTACATCGTGCCGACCGCCGCCGACGCGGCCCGGATTGCCATCCCACACTCGGTGCTGGAGGTGTGGCAGGCGTCGACGCTCGCGCTCATGGCCCTCGCCGGCGTCGTGATCGCGCTCCTCGGTGCACTGGTCCCGGCCCGCGGCGCGGCCCGGCTCACGATCGCCAAGGTGCTCCACAACGAGTGAGCCGTCGACTCGGGGCCTCCGGACGCGATACCGCAGGCCCCGAGCCGACAGGGTCGAGAGCAGGCAGTGCACTCTTCTAACGGGTTCTGTCAGCCTGCTGGTGCAGGATGGCTCCGGTAGCGGCTGGCGAGTCAGCACTCCACTCTTCAGGCCCTTGAGGTCTTGCGGCAGACCGTGCGCCCGCTGGTCGTGAGGAGGCCGGACAGCCGGGAATCTGCCTGGTCGGCTTCGCCGCCGAGGTTGGCGTGGCTCGGCCTGCCTCGCCGCAAGACAGTCACTCCTAACTTGATCTTTAACCTCCGACGGTCCTTTGGGGACCCTGACTGGTCACGGAAACAGCCCTTGGTCGATGATCTTCTTGTCTAGGGAAGAGCA
>NZ_JBFALG010000042.1:0-61356 GCF_040656135.1 Micromonospora sp. NPDC050200 | reverse complement strand
GGGTCCACTTCGACTGGAAGCCCGACGGGCGGTCCCGCGACGAGGAGGTCGAGCGGGCCGTCAGCCTCGGCGCCGCGATCCACGAGGACCACCGCAGTCCCGAGGATCGCGGCTGGGTAACTCTGCGTGACCCCGAGGGCAATGAGTTCTGCATCGAACGGCAATGAATTCAGCAGAGGCACACCAAAACCGGATGCACGGTCATCGGCATGTCCGGATGCTAGCCACGGAGACGACCGCCAGCGCGGAGGGTGACGAGCCGACGAGCGGTCAGCGCGCACTGGCGGCGGCAGATGTGTGCGCCTCAAGCGCGTCGGCGGTTGTATGGTCGACGCCTTGATCGGCGGGAGGGCGGCGGCCGGACATGCGGGTGACGATGACGAGCGCTGCGGCACGGACCGGCCACGCGAACGAGGACTTCACTGGCGCCGTACCGACGGCAGCGGTGCTGATCGACGGTGCCGGCATCTCCGGCACCGAATCGATCTGCCGGCACGGCGTGGCCTGGTACGCCAACCGCCTGGGAGGCGGCCTCCTCAGCCTCTTGTCACTCGTGCGGGACCGCAGCCTTTCGGCGCTGCTCGCCGAGGCCATCGAGCAGGTGACGGACGATCACCGGGACACCTGCGACGTCGCCGACCCCATCAGTCCGTCGGCGACCGTAGCCATCCTGCGCCTGTCCGACGGCCTCGCCGAGCACCTGGTGCTCGGTGACTCGGTCCTCGTGCTCGACAGAGCAGACGGTGCGCCGCGCGTCGTCTCCGATCCCCGGGAGGTGATCATCAGCCGGTCTTACCAATCCGCGCTCGAGGCCACCGCCGAGGGTAGCGACGAGTACCACCGAGTCCTGCGGGACCTGCGTGCCAACCGGAACCAGCCGGGCGGCTTCTGGCTGGCCAAGGACGACCCGCGGGCGGCGGACGAGGCGATCATCGGAAGCAGTCTGATCTCCGAGCTGACCGGTGCCGTCCTGCTCAGCAATGGAGCCAGCCGCATCGTTGACCGGTTCCGGCTCGCCGACTGGCCAGGGGTCATGGCCGTCCTGGCGTCGAACGGACCCGCCGAAATCATCCACCGCGTCCGGCAGGCGGAGGCGCGCCACGCGGTGGCGGCGGACGATGCGACGATCGCACACTGTACCGACCTCGGCGAGGCCTGACCGTCGCCAGCGGAGCCTGCCGACTCGCGTGAGAACATGCGTCCATGAGCAGCGACGTCGCCCTCGATGTGAGCGCCCTGGCGATCAACGTCACGATCCCCGAGGGGCTCCGCTGGACCGACACTCGACGCGGTGAGGAGTTCACGCTGACCACACTCAACGTCCGGCTTCTCCCCGACGGGCGCCTCGCGGCAAAGGCCTACGGCCGACCGACCGGCGGCGGCCGCGGCACATACGTCTCGTTTCCCGTGCCCAACAGGCCCGAGCTGGTGGCCCTAGTCGACAAAGCTGCCAGCCGCGCGGGCGCGCTGTGGGCCGCCCACCGCGGTCTCAGCTGAAGGTTCGACTGCTGCGACGCGGCAGGCGCGTCGACCCACCAGTCTCGTAGGCGCACGGGCTGCAGCAGACGCGACCTGAACCGCGCCGAGCGCGCTCGCTCAGCGGCAGATTCGGACGTCGGGCGGAGGCAGATCGGTGAGGGTGCAGCGGCCGTACGGATCCCCGCGTGCCTACCTGGTTGCGGAATTGACGAGCACTGTCAACGCGGGTAGCTCGGCATCGGCGGCGGCGATCAGTGCCTCGACGGTCCGTGGCGCAGTGCCGGTGTATCGCTGAGCGATAGCGACGAGTTCCGGGACGGGCTCGGGCACGCGGTGAAGGCCGTCGACAGTCTCCAAGGGTCCAACGCCGTTCGCCAGCAGCCAGAGGTAGTCACCCAGGTCGCGGGCGATGACCTGCAGTTCGCCCTCCGAACCGAGGAACACGATAGGTTGTGTTTCGATTGCGGCCCCCGGCGCACGGATCCAGAAGGCAGCCAACCCGCCGGACCCGTCGCGTCCGAAGACCCGAAACGGTGGGACGCCGACGGCCGGGTCGCCGGTCCAGTGACGCCACCACTCGGTGGTCTCGCCGGACCACATGAACATGTCGTCCGGCTGGAAGTCGTGGCCGTCGTGGTCCTCGAAGAATCCCGACGCGTGTGCTTCTTCGACCACGGCCGGCAGTGTTCGGTCCTCCTCGGTCACCAGGCGATCCTACGCAGACGGACACGAGGCCCCCAGCGTCGTGCTGGGATCCTCACTTGCGTTGGTGGTCAGCGCTGCTTGGCGAAGCCGACGAACGCCTGCCAGGTCGCCGGCTCGAAGGCGAGCACCGGGCCTGCCGGGTCCTTGCTGTCGCGGACGGCCACCAAGTCGGGCAGATTGTCGGCCACCTCGACGCAGTCGCCACCGGCCGTGTTGCTCCGGGTGGACTTCCTCCACTGAGCGTTACTGAGGTCCATGCTGGCTCTCTACTTTCTTCATCAAGGCGGCCGATAGGGTTCGCGGGAGGGCGACACCTCTCACGCTCTCCCATATCGCCAGAAGCGTAGCCACTCCAGCCTCGTTGTCGACTACGGAGCCACCAAGCTGATTGTCCATGTGCCCCACCCAGTTCCCGTCCGCTGACCTGGCCAGCGCAAGTGGCCCCGACAGCCCGACGTGCAGCCCGGCGTCGACTGGGATGACGTGGATGTGTATGTGGGGTAGTTCGGCCATGCGCAGCAGGTGCGCCAGCTGTTCGGCCATGATCGCGTCGGTGCGACGAAGAGCAGGCTCGTCGATGACGGCGACGACCTGGGGAGGGCGCTCGCGGGTCAGGATCTCCTGCCGCTCCATCCGTGAGGCCACCTGCTTCTCGACCTCGTCCTCCGGTTTCGTGTCGTCGAAGCGCAGCACCGCGCGGGCGTAGTTCGCCGTCTGGAGCAGCCCGGGGATCAGGGTGGGATTGAAGTACCGGAGCTGAATGGCGGCGCGCTCAGCCTCCAACCATGGTCGGAACCATGAGGGTTGGCCTTCTCGTTGAGCCATCCGGAGCAGCGAAACGAACAGACCGTCGGTCTCCAGAACCTCGTCCGCCCGACTGGCATACGCCAGATCGAGCGGGCGGGTTCCCGTCTCCACTGCGGAGACCGTCGACGCTGAGTAGTTCGCCCGCCGCCCGAACTCCTCTTGATTCATGCCGATCAGCGCCCGCTGCTTGCGGAGCTGCGCGCGGATCAGATCGGCAGTCTTCTCACCTTCCATAGTTCCTCCAGAGATTGACCAAGATCGCCAAGCGTCGCCAGACGCAGCGCCAGGCCGACAGACCATCGCCGTGTCCGGGATCAACGCCTTCCGACAGTAGTGCCGTCCTCAACAGACTGTCACTCATGCGGACCTGCTCGTCGCCGGACGGGGCTCGGGCGGGTTCTGCGGGGTCGCTCCCTTCCCCCGTACGGGAGCGGCCCCTTCCCACCTTCCCGAGGAGGTCGACGTGCGCAACCTGCTTCGCTGGTACCGGTGCCGGTCCAATGCCCTGCCCCCACTGCCGAAGCGGGTACGCGGCACGAACCTGCCCGAGTGGATGCGCCAGCCGACCCGCCCCCTGCCGATCCAGGGCCCCGGCCGTGCCGGCAACCTGACGCCGGCCCAACAGTGGCGGGCGAGGGGCGGTCGCTCGTGAGGGCGCTCAACATCAGGAACGGCCGGATGATCGGCGGGCACATCGCCTACAGCCCGCACTGGGTCTGCGATACCTGCGGCGACCCGTGGCCCTGCCGGACCTTCCGGTCGATACCCCAGGAACGGCTGGACAGGGCCAACCTGATCTCGGTCATGGCGCTGCTGATGGGGACGGCCATCCGCGACCTGCGAGGCAGGCCCGAGGGACCGGAGCCGCCCGAGATCGTCAAGCGCTTCCTCTGGTTCCTGCCCCTGAACGACGAGGAGGCGCGGGCCATCGCGTTGAGGATGCGCTGATGTGCCGCCGGCCGATTCCGCACGCCCCCATGCGTCCGCTCTGGCGGTGCCGTAACTGCGCAGCCGAGTGGCCCTGCCAGCCGGCGCGGCTCGCCCTGCTCGTCGAGTACCGGGACGACCGGACCGGGCTGCTGGTCTACCTGGGTGGGCTGATGGCCGAGGCGACCGACCAGCTCGCTCAGCTCCACCCGCAGACCAGGCTCGACCTCACCGAGCGCTTCCTCGCCTGGGCCAGGGCCCGCGGCTGACCACCCTCCCACCCGAATGAGGAGAGCCCGGTGGCCAGGGCCCCTTCTCCCCGGAGCGGAACCGCCCGGACGGAAGGGGCGGCGGCGCGGGGCACCCGTCGGGTACGGCGGAGCACGCCGTACGTGAGAGAGAGGTGGGTGCCCCGCGCCGTCGCGGACCGGGCGTTGCCGAGCGCCCGGTGGAGGCCCGTCGCGATCGGGCCTGGTCACGGGCTCAAGCATGCGGCCGGACCGGCCCGGGCGGCAACCCGATTTGCGAGTTCGGCACCCGCGACGGATTGACCGCCGTGATCGACGGGACGAGACTCGGGCGCACTCGTACCGGGGACCACCTCGAGGAGGTGTGCAGTGGCCACGACGCCCTCGCCGACCGCCGAGCAACCGATGGACGACGACGCCCGACGACTCGCCGAACTCGGCTACCAGCAGGAGCTGCACCGCAAGTGGAGCGGCTTCTCCAACTTCGCCATCTCGTTCTCGATCATCTCGATCCTGGCCGGCTGCTTCACCACCTTCGGCCAGGCGTGGAACAACGGCGGCCCGGTCGCCATCTCCTGGGGCTGGCCGCTGATCTCGCTGTTCATCCTGATCATCGGTTTCTGCCTGGCCGAGCTGGTCTCGGCGTACCCGACCGCGGGCGGCATCTACTGGTGGGCGGCGAAGATGGGCCGCCCGGTGCACGGCTGGTTCACCGGCTGGCTCAACCTGATCGGGCTGGTCGCGGTCACCGCGTCGGTGGACTACGGCTGCGCCACCTTCCTCAACCTCACCCTGTCGGCGCTCTTCGACGGCTGGGCGGGGACGCTGCGCCAGGCATTTCTGCTCTTCGTGGTCATCCTGGTGCTGCACGGGCTGATCAACATCTTCGGGCACCGGATCATCGACGTGCTCCAGAACGTCTCGGTCTGGTGGCACGTGGCCGGCGCGGCCGCCGTGGTGGCGATCCTGCTGCTGGTGCCGGACGACCACCAGAGCTTCCGGTTCGTCTTCACCGAGCGGTTCAACAACTCCGGCTTCGGCGACGGCGACACCGGCGGGCTGACCTTCTGGTTCTACGTGCTGCCGCTGGGCTTCCTGCTCACCCAGTACACGATCACCGGCTTCGACGCCTGCGCGCACGTCTCCGAGGAGACCCGGGGCGCGTCGCAGGCCGCCGCCAAGGGGCTCTGGCGGTCGATCTTCTATTCCGCGGTCGGCGGCTGGATCCTGCTGCTCGCCTTCCTCTTCGCCGCCACCGACGTGGACGCCATCAACTCCGCCGACGGATTCTCCGGGGCGATCTTCGAGACCGCGCTGACACCGTTCTTCTTCAAGGCGGTCATCATCATCTCCACCATCGGCCAGTTCTTCTGCGGGATGAGCTGCGTGACCTCGATGAGCCGGATGGCGTACGCGTTCAGCCGGGACCGCGCGGTGCCCGGCTGGCGGCTCTGGTCGAAGGTGGACCGCAACGGCACCCCGGTCAACGCGATCGTCGGCGCCACCCTGGCCGGCCTGCTGCTCACCCTGCCCGCCCTCTACGAGAGCCCCGGCGGGGTCCCGGTCGCCTTCTACGCGGTGGTGTCGGTGGCGGTGATCGGCCTCTACCTGTCGTTCGTCATCCCGATCGCGCTGCGGCTGCGGATGGGAGACCGGTTCCAGCCCGGACCGTGGACGCTGGGCCCGAAGTACAAGCTCCTCGGCTGGATCGCGGTGGTCGAGATAGCGGTCATCTCGGTCTACTTCGTGCTGCCGATCGTCCCCGCCGGGGTGCCCGGCAACGCCGACTTCAGCTGGTCGGCGGTGAACTACGCGCCGCTGGCCGTGGGCGGGGTGCTGCTGCTGGTGGCCGTCTGGTGGTACGCCTCGGCCCGGAAGTGGTTCACCGGCCCCCGTCGTACCGTCGATCTCCCGGCGCCGCGAGCGGCCACGGACGCCGCGCCCGCCGACGAGCCGGCCTGACCACGCCCGACCCGGGCCCCGGGGTTTGCCGGAGCCCGGAACGGGGGCATTGACGGTGATCGCGGGAACCAGTAGACCTTGGTGATGGAGGCGCGCCGATGAGGAAAGCTCCGCTCACGCTGGAACAACTGCGCGTCGCGGTCGCCGATGGCGAGCTGGACACCGTGGTCCTCGCCCTGGTCGACATGCAGGGCCGGTTGCAGGGCAAACGGTTCCACGCCCCCTACTTTCTCGACCAGGTGGTCGCGCACGGCAGCGAGGGTTGCAACTATCTGCTCGCCGTGGACGTCGACATGAACACCGTCGACGGGTACGCGATGTCGAGCTGGGATCGCGGCTACGGCGACTTCGCCATGCGGCCCGACCTGGCCACGCTGCGCCGGGTGCCCTGGCAGCCGGGCACCGCCATGCTGCTGGCCGACCTGGAGTGGCTGGACGGCGGCGGCCCGGTGGTCGCCTCGCCCCGGCAGATCCTGCGCCGCCAGCTCGACCGGCTGGCCGCCCACGGGCTGACCGCGTACGCCGGCACCGAGCTGGAGTTCGTCCTCTTCCGCGACTCGTACGAGGACGCCTGGCGGCGCGGCTACCGCGAACTCACCCCGGCCAACCAGTACAACGTGGACTACTCGCTGCTCGGCACCGCCCGGGTGGAGCCGCTGCTGCGCCGCATCCGCACCGAGATGGCCGGCGCGGGGCTGACCCCGGAGAGCGCCAAGGGCGAGTGCAACCTCGGCCAGCACGAGATCGCCTTCCGCTACGACGAGGCGGTGGCCTGCGCCGACCACCACGTCATCTACAAGAACGGGGCCAAGGAGATCGCCGCCCAGGAGGGCATGTCGATCACCTTCATGGCGAAGCCGAACGAGCGCGAGGGCAGCTCCTGCCACATCCACTTCTCGCTGCGGGACGCCGACGGCCGCTCAGTGATGCTCGGCGACGGGCCCGCGCACCTGTCGGTGACCGGGCAGCGGGTGCTGGCCGGGCTGCTCGACACCATGCGCGAGCTGAGCCTGTTCTTCGCGCCGAACGTCAACTCCTACAAGCGCTACCAGCCCGGCTCGTTCGCCCCGACCGCGCTGCGCTGGGGCACCGACAACCGCACCTGCGCGCTGCGGCTGGTCGGCCACGGGCCGGGGATGCGGGTGGAGAACCGGGTGCCGGGCGCGGACGTCAACCCGTACCTGGCGATCGCGGCGCTGGTCGCCGGGGCGGTGCACGGCATCGAACGGGAGCTGGAGTTGGGCGAGGAGTGCCGCGGCAACGCGTACGACGACCGGGCCGCCGAGCGGGTCCCCGCCACCCTCCGCGACGCTCTCACCGGGTGGGAATCCTCGGCGGTGGCGAAGGACGCCTTCGGCGACGAGGTGGTCGCCCACTACGCCAACCTGGCGAAGGTCGAACTGGCCGCCTTCGACGCCGCCGTCACCGACTGGGAGCTCACCCGTGGCTTCGAACGCCTCTGACGCCCCCCCCGCCCCCCCGCGCCCCCGCCGCGCGATCTTGCACTTCGTGCCCGCGGTTCGTGGAGATGGGCCGCTTTTGTCGGGGCGGCAACGGCAAGATCGCCGAGTGCGGGGAGGGTGACGGGTGACGGAGGTCAGGAATCCGGCGACGGGGGAGGTCGTCGCGCGGGTGGCGGGGAGCACAGTCGCCGAGGTGGACGGGGCGATCTCGCGGGCGGCTGCGGCGTACGAGACGTGGCGGGGCGTGGCGCCGGGGGACCGGGCGCGGGTGCTGCGGCGGTTCGCGGCGGTGGTGGACGCGCACCTGGAGGAGTTGGCGCAGTTGGAGGTGCGCAACGCGGGGCACACGATCGGGAACGCCCGCTGGGAGGCGGGCAACGTCCGGGACGTGCTCGACTACTATGCCGGCGCCCCGGAGCGGTTGACCGGCCGGCAGATCCCCGTGCCTGGCGGGCTGGACGTCACCTTCCACGAGCCGCTCGGCGTGGTCGGGGTGATCGTGCCGTGGAACTTCCCGATGCCGATCGCCGGCTGGGGCTTCGCCCCGGCGCTCGCCGCCGGCAACACGGTGGTGCTCAAGCCCGCCGAGCTGACCCCGCTGACCGCGCTGCGGCTGGCCGAGCTGGCGGTCGAGGCGGGCCTGCCGGCGGGGGTGTTCACCGTGCTGCCGGGGTCGGGCGGCGTGGTGGGGGAGCGGTTCGTCACCCACCCCGCCGTGCGCAAGGTCTGCTTCACCGGTTCCACCGAGGTCGGCACCCGGATCATGGCCGGCTGCGCCGAGCAGGTGAAGCGGGTGACCCTGGAGCTGGGCGGCAAGAGCGCCAACCTGGTCTTCGCCGACGCCGACCTGCCGAAGGCGGCCGCCGCCGCCCCGTACGCGGTCTTCGACAACGCCGGTCAGGACTGCTGCGCCCGCTCCCGGATCCTGGTCCAGCGAGCGGTGTACGACCGTTTCCTCGAACTCCTCGAACCGGCCGTGCGTGCCTTCCGGGTGGCCGACCCGGCCGCCGAGAGCACCGAGATGGGCCCGCTGATCTCGGCCGCGCACCGGGACCGGGTCGCCGGGTACGTCGACGGTGCGAAGGTCGCCTTCACCGGCTCGTGCCCCGACGGCCCCGGCTTCTGGCATGCCCCGACCGTGCTGCTCGCCGATTCCCCGGCCGACCGGCACTGGCGGGAGGAGGTCTTCGGTCCGGTGGTGTCGGTGCTCCCGTTCGACGACGAGGCCGACGCGATCCGGCTGGCCAACGACACCGAGTACGGCCTCTCCGGGTCGATCTGGACCCGCGACGTCGGCCGGGCGCTGCGGGTGGCCCGCGCGGTCGAGTCGGGCAACCTGAGCGTCAACTCGCACTCCTCGGTGCGGTACTGGACCCCGTTCGGCGGCATGAAGCGTTCCGGGCTCGGCCGTGAGCTGGGCCCGGACGCGCTGCACGCCTTCACCGACGTCAAGAACGTGTTCATCAGCACAGAGGAGTGAGCGTGCAGCAACGACTGGCGGACCGGGTCGCCGTGGTGACCGGGGCGGGCAGCGGGATCGGGCTGGCCACCGTACGGCGGTTCGCCGCCGAGGGGGCGCGGGTGGTCTGCGTCGACATCGACGCCGAGGCCGGCGAGCGGGCCGCCGACGAGGTGGGCGGCGAGTTCGTCGCCTGTGACGTGGCCGACGAGGCGTCCGTCCGGGAGCTCTTCGACGGCGTGGTGCGGCGGCACGGCCGGGTGGACGTGGCGTTCAACAACGCGGGCATCTCCCCGCCCGACGACGACTCCATCCTGGAGACCGGCCTGGACGCCTGGGAGCGGGTGCTGCGGGTCAACACCACCAGCGTCTATCTCTGCTGCAAGTACGTCATCCCGCACATGCGGCGGCAGGGCAAGGGGTCGATCATCAACACCGCCTCGTTCGTCGCGCTGATGGGGGCGGCCACCTCGCAGATCGCGTACACGGCGAGCAAGGGCGGGGTGCTGGCGATGACCCGGGAGCTGGGCGTGCAGTTCGCCCGGGAGGGGATCCGGGTCAACGCGCTCTGCCCCGGCCCGGTCGCCACCCCGCTGCTGCTGGAGCTGTTCGCCAAGGACCCGGAGCGGGCCGCCCGCCGGCTGGTGCACGTGCCGATGGGGCGGTTCGGCGCCCCGGAGGAGATCGCCGCCGCGGTCGCCTTCCTGGCCAGCGACGACGCGTCGTTCATGACCGCCGCGCAGTTCGTGGTGGACGGCGGCATCACCGGCGCGTACGTCACCCCGCTGTGAGCCGACCGCTGATCGGGATCAGCGCGTACGTCGAGCCGGCCGCCTGGGCGGTGTGGCGGGACGTGCCGGCGACGCTGGTGCCGCAGGCGTACGTCCGGGCGGTCACCGCGGCCGGCGGCCGGGCCGTGGTGCTGCCCCCGGACGACGTGGACGCCGACGCGGTCCGGGTGCTCGACGGGCTGGTCCTGGCCGGCGGCGCCGACGTCGGCCCGGAGCGGTACGACCGGCCGCCCGACCCGCGTACCGAGCCCCGGCCGGACCGGGACGCGGGCGAGCTGACACTGCTCGCCGGCGCGCTCGCCGCCGACCTGCCGGTGCTGGGCATCTGCCGGGGCATGCAGCTGCTGGCGGTCGCCCACGGCGGGGTGCTGCACCAGCACCTGCCGGACGTCGTCGGTCACGACCGGCACCGCCCGGCCCCCGGCCGGTACGGCGCGCACCCGGTCCGGTTCGCGCCCGGCAGTTTGGCGGGTGCGGTGATGGCCGGGGTGGACCGGGTCAACTCCTACCACCACCAGGGGATCGCCGACCCGGGGCGGCTCACCGCCACCGGCTGGGCGGACGACGGGGTGGTCGAGGCGGTCGAGGACCCGCGGCGGCGCTTCCTGCTCGGCGTGCAGTGGCATCCGGAGAACGAAACCGATCCCCGCCCGGTGACCGCCCTGGTCCGCGCCGCCCGTTCCGGATGACGGGAAGGCGTCCCGGCGAGCGGCGTCGGGCCGATGACGGCAGGATGAGACCCAGGTGACCAGCACTCGGGTCGATCCATGCGTTACGTCGCTGGTCCGTCCGGGTAGTAGGCGGGGCGCGGCCGGTGAACGCCGAGGCGTCGCGGGCACGGCCGGAGCGGGAGGGTGCATGAGCTCGGCCCAGGTCGGCGAGGGCGAGCGGAACTCGTCGGGGCGGTCCGGCGACGGCTCACTCCCTGCCCAGCTCGCCGAGGCGTTCGCGGCCGGTGGCGAGATGGGCCGGAGGCTGGCCGCGTACGACTGGTCCCGCACCCCCCTCGGCACCCCCGACGCCTGGCCGCCGGCGCTCTGCCACGCGGTCAGCATGATGCTCGCCTCCCGCGCCCAGATCGCGATGTTCTGGGGCGAGGACCACCGGACCTTCTACAACGACGCCTACCTGCCCACCATCGGCACCAAGCACCCGGGCGTCATCGGGCAGCCGGCCCGCGAGCACTGGGCGGAGACCTGGGACGTGCTCGGCCCGGTGCTGGACGGCGTGCTGCGCACCGGCGAGCCGTACCACGGCCGGGACCACCCCTTCGTCATCGACCGGCAGGGCTTCGTCGAGCAGGTCTACTTCGACGTCTCGTACGACCCGATCCGGGCGGCCGACGGCCGGGTCAACGGCGTCTTCTGCTTCGTCAAGGAGACCGCCGGCCGGGTGCTCGGCGAGCGCCGGCTGCGGGCGCTGGCCGACGCGGCGGTGGCGGTCAACACCGCCCGCTCCACCGCCGACGTGGTGCAGGTCGCCGCCCGGCACGCGCTCAGCCTCGCCGAGGCGGCCCGGGTGCTGATCACCACCACCGGCGCCCGCTGCGAGGTCGACGGCGGCGGGCGCGTCCCGGCCGAGCCGTCGCACGTGCTGCCGCTGACCGGCACCACCGGCGCGCAGCTGGGCGAGCTGCGGGTGTGGCGCCGCGAGGGCGACGGCACGGAGCGGGCCGCTCTCACCGAACTGGCCCGCCTGGTCGGGGTACGCCTGGAGAACGCCCAGCTCTACGAGGCCGAGCACCGGATCGCCACCACCCTCCAGCACAGCCTGCTGCCGCGGGCCCTGCCCCAGCTGTCCGGTGCGGTGGTGGCCAGCCGCTACCTGCCCGGAAGCGCCGACGTGGAGGTCGGCGGCGACTGGTACGACGTGATCGGGCTCGCCGACGACGAGGTCGTGCTGGTCATCGGGGACGTGGTCGGCAAGGGCGTCCGGGCCGTCGCCGCGATGGGCCGGTTGCGCGACGGGCTGCGGGCGTACCTGCTGGAGGGCTACGACCCCGGGCAGTCGCTGACCCGGCTGAACCGGCTGGTCGGCTCGACCGAGCGGCAGTCGTTCGCCACCGTGGTGTGCCTCTGGTTCTCCCCGCGCACCGGCCGGCTGCGGTATGCCAGCGCCGGCCATCCGTCCCCCCTGCTGATCCGAGGAGACGACGTGGCGTTCCTGCACGAGAGGGCGCTCGGTCCGCCCATCGGCGCCATCGCCGGCACCACCTACCGGACCGTCGAGGGCGAACTCGCCCCCGGCGGTCGGCTGCTGCTCTACACCGACGGGCTGATCGAGGACCGGCAGGTGGGCATCGACGCGGCGCTGGCCCAGCTCCGCAGGGACGCCGCCGTCCGGCGCGAGCACGTGGCCGACCTGGTTGACGCCGTGGTCGGGCGGGTCGCCGAGCGGACCCGGCGCGACGACGTGGCGGTGCTGGCGCTGGAGGCCGCCGAGCTCAACCGGTTCGCGCTGCGGCTGCCGGCCGACCCGACCCGGCTCGGCGTGCTGCGCAAGCGGCTGGAGGACTTCCTGGTCGCCCACCGGGTCGGCGAGACCGACCTGTTCGACCTGACCGTGGCGGTCTCCGAGGCCGCCGCGAACGCGATCGAGCACCCGGTGGCGCCCACCGACGCGACGATCAGCGTCGAGGTGACCATCTCCGACCGGACGGTGGTGGCGACGGTGCGCGACAGCGGCCGGTGGCGCGAGTCGACCGGGGAGGGCTTCCGCGGCCGGGGACTGGCGCTGATCCGGGCGCTGGGCGAGCTGACGGTCAGCCGTACCCCGGACGGGACGGACGTGCGGCTGACCCGGCGGCTGCGCGACTGAGGCCGGCCGCCGCGGACCCCGGCGCGGGTGGCGGGGTCAGCCCCGGCGCAGCCAGGCCTGCTCGCCCAGGCCGGCGATCTCCAGCACCCGGGCGACCTGGCGGGACGGCAGCACGGTCAGCCGGTCGGGGACCCGCTGGGCGAGCCGGACTACGGCGTGGATGGCGGCCGAGTCGAAGAAGGTCACCGCCCGCAGGTCCAGCGTGACCCGCGCGGCGGGCTCGCGCAGGGCGGTCTGGAGCATCGTGTCGGCGGTCGTCATGTCGACCTCGCCGGTCACCACGACGTGGAGCCGGTCTCCGTCGAGCTCCGCGGTCGCGGAGAAGACGGGAGGTGCGGCCCCTTGATCCACGCAGCCACAATGGCACAGCCGCATGCCCACGGCAACAACCGTTGCCGCCGGGCCGTGGCGGGGGTCACCACGCGGCTCGGCGATAGGCTGTCGTCATGACCGTCCGTACGCCGCTGACCCCAGGCACGCTCTCCCCGTGGCGAGCGGTTCCTGGCCATATCGTCCGTCCGGAGTACGTGGGCAAGAAGCGTCCGCAGGAGTGGCGTGGCTCGCACGTGCAGACCCCGGAGACCATCGCGAAGATGCGGGTCGCCGGCCGGCTCGCCGCCCAGGCGATCCAGCTCGCCGGCGAGCACTGCAAGCCGGGGGTGACCACCGACGAGATCGACCGGGTGGTGCACGAATTCCTCGTCGACCACGGCGCCTACCCGTCGACCCTGGGCTACAAGGGCTTCCCGAAGTCCTGCTGCACCAGCCTCAACGAGGTGATCTGCCACGGCATCCCCGACTCGACGGTGCTCCAGGACGGCGACATCATCAACGTTGACGTCACCGCGTATCTCGACGGGGTGCACGGCGACACCGACGCCACCTTCTGCGTGGGAGAGGTCAGCGAGGAGGCCCGGCTGCTGGTCGAGCGCACCCACGAGGCGATGATGCGTGGCATCAAGGTGGTCGCCCCGGGTCGCCAGATCAACGTGATCGGCCGGGTCATCGAGTCGTACGCCAAGCGGTTCGGCTACGGGGTGGTGCGCGACTTCACCGGCCACGGCATCGGCGAGGCGTTCCACAGCGGCCTCTACGTGCCGCACTACGACAGCCCACGGCCGACCGACGTGATGGAACCGGGGATGACCTTCACCATCGAGCCGATGATCACCCTCGGCACCTACCAGTACGACATGTGGGACGACGGCTGGACGGTGGTCACCAAGGACCGGAAGTGGACGGCCCAGTTCGAGCACACCCTCGTCGTCACCGACGACGGCTACGAGATCCTCACCCTGCCGTGACCGAAACCCCGGCGGCGCTGCGCGAGGCGCACCACGCGGACGTGTCCGGCGGCTGGCTGCGCCCGGCCGTCTTCGGCGCGATGGACGGGCTGGTCACCAACATCGCCCTGATCGCGGGCGTCGGCGGCGGTGGCGTCTCCCCGCGCAGCATCGTCCTCACCGGCACGGCCGGCCTGGTCGCCGGCGCCATCTCGATGGGGCTCGGGGAGTACACCAGCGTCCGCTCGGCCAACGAGCAGGTCGCCGCCGAGGTGGCCAAGGAACGGCGGGAGCTGGAGCGGCACCCCGAGGCGGAGGCCCGCGAGTTGGCCGAGGCCTGGATCGCCCGGGGCCTGCCCCGCGACCTCGCCATGCAGGTCGCCGAGGCGGTCCGGCGCAACCCGGAGGAGGCGCTGCGGGTGCACGTCCGGGAGGAGTTGGGCGTCGACCCCGACGAGCAGCCCAGCCCCTGGTCGGCGGCGATCTCGTCGTTCCTCTGCTTCTCCCTCGGGGCGCTGCTCCCGCTGCTGACCTACCTGCTCGGCTTCACCAGCCTCTGGCTGGCGCTCGGCGTCGGCGGGGTGGGGCTCTTCGTGGCCGGGGCGGTCGTCGCCGGGTTCACCAACCGCCCCTGGTGGACCAGCGGCCTGCGGCAGCTGCTGCTCGGCGCCGCCGCCGCCGCCGCGACGTACTTCGTCGGCGCCCTGATCGGTGTCCAGGGCGGCATCGGCTGACCCGCCGCCGTCCCCCTTCTCCACGCACTGTCCCGGAAGGAGTGGCCATTCGACGCGGAATGGCCACTCCTTCCGGGAAAGAGGTCCGGGAAAGAGGGGGCGCCCTCGGCCCGCGGGAAGGGGTGGGCTACCGGGTGAGGAGATCGTCGACGGTGCCGTCGACCGGGCGGCCCCGGGCGGTCAGCTCGTCGGCCTGCCGGCCGAGCACCGCGCCCACCTCGGTCATGTCGGCGCCCGCCAGCCCGGTACGGCGGACCGCGTCACCCGGGTCACGGAAGTAGGTGCGGGTGAGCAGCCCGGTCACCGTGGCCGCCGCGAGCCGGGCCTCGCCGAGCATCAGCAACGCCTGGTCGGTCTCGTACCACTCGGCGAGCCGGGCCGCTCGGGCGTGCGCCGCGCAGCCCCGGTACCAGGCCTGCCGGGCGACGGTGCTGAACTCCGCCGGACGGGCCCGGGCCAGCCGGCCCAGGTGCTCGTCGCGCAGGGTACGCAGCCAGCCGGTCGGGTCGTACAGGGCGGTGGTGGTGACGTACCGGTCGGCGGTCAGCGGCCACAGCGCGGTCAGCGCCCGGGCCTGCCGCAGGTATTCCTCCGCGCCGGCCACGGTCAGGTCGACCAGCACCCCGTCCACCCGCCGGGTCGACGGCTCCGGGCCGGCCCCGGCCCGGTAGGTGGCCAGCAGCAGGCCGACCTCGCGGTCCCCGCCGCCGTCGTCGTCGCCGTGCGCCAGCGGGCCGTGCACCGCCACCGCGAGGATGTCCGCCGGGAACCGCCGCCGGGCCACCTCGGCCACCCGCTCGGCGACCCTCCACCGTGGATCGTCCAGGTGCGGGTCGGCGCCCAGCTCCGCGCTGCTCCCGTCCACCCGGCACCACCTCCGTCGCGCCCGCGCCCGCCGGTAACCGAACCGGGAATCACCCGCGCGCTCGTCGCGGCGACCGACGACTCACCACCCTAGCCAGGACCGGCTGCCGCACCGGGCCGCCGCGCCCGGGTCAGGCCGGCGCGTCGCCGGCCGGTCCGCCGGTCGGCACCAGCCGGAAGATGCGGATCTCCCGGTCGCCGGCCCGCTCGACGTACGTCCGGTACGCCGGCCACTCGGTGACCAGCAGCCGCCACAGCCGCTCCCGCTCGGCGCCGGTGGCCACCTCGGCGCGGACCGCGACCCGGCGCCCCTTCACGTCCACCTCGGCGGCCGGCTCCGCGAGCAGGTTCATCGCCCAGCCCGGCTGGTGCTGCTGCCCCCAGTTCGACCCGATCACCACGTACGCGTCACCGTCCGGCACGTACAGCAGCGGATTGCTGCGGGGCTTGCCGGAGCGGCGGCCGGTGGTGGTGACGACCAGCGAGGGGATCAGCCCGAGCGCGACCACCCGGCCGCGGGTGAGCCGCCCGACCACCCGGTCGGCGGGGACGAGCAGGCGCATGGTGGCGCCGAACCACGCGTGGTGACCGAGTCGGCGCGTGAGGGTTCCCAGGACGGACACGCCGCCAGTCTGCCGCCTCGGCCTGCCGGTGCCACCCCCGGACGGTCCGGCTCAGTCCAGCCGCCGCTCCACCGGCAGCCGGGACCGGGTGAACAGGCCCGCCCCGAGCATCGCCACCAGCGGCACCACCGCCAGCACCCCGAGGGTCAGCCAGGGCACCACCACCGGGTACGGCGTCTCCACCGGCCAGACCTCGGCGTACTGGCGGTTTACCGAGGTCAGGATGATCACCGCCGAGCCGAGGCCGGCCACGATGCCCAGCACCGAGCCGAGGCCGGCGATCACCCCGGCCTGGCAGAGCGAGAGCACCCGGCGTACCCCGGGACTGGCGCCGACGGCGGCGAGGGTGGACAAATCCCGGCGGCCCTCCGCGGCGGCGAGCCCGGTGGCCACCCCGGCCGCGCCCAGGGTGATCAGGCCGGAGCCGAGCGCGAGCAGGAGCAGCAGCGGTCGCTGGCTCGACGCGGGCGGGCCGGACTCCACCTCGACCAGCACCGGCACCAGCGAGCGCAGCTCGGTGACGAGACGCCGCTGCTGGGTGGCGCTCGGCACGCCGTCGGTCTCCACCGCGTAGCCGAGGTGTTCGGCGGCCAGGCCGAGCCGCGCCGCCGCCGGCGCGGAGAGCACCAGCCGGTCGACCGGCAGGCCACCGCGCAGCACGTACCCCGGGACGGTGGCGGTGGTGGTCGTCGGCGGACCGGAACCCTCGGACACCCGGCTGGTGGCGAGGGCCAGCCTGCCGTCGACCAGGTAGCGCGGATCGGTCACCACAGCTCCGCCGGCCCGCAGGACGGCCGTCGCCGGGGCCACCTCGTCGGCCGGGGCGTCGGTGAGCGCCGGCAGGGCGGCCCCGTCGTCCACCACCACCGGCAGGTACATCCCGTGCGGGCTGGGCGTCGGCCGCCTGCACCGGGCGTCCGCCAGGGCGCGCTGCCGGACGGCGGCCGACCGGAACACCTCCGCCTCGAACGGGCAGACCTGCTCCGGCGGCAGCATCGCGGTGACCGTGCAGTGGTCCTCCGGCTGCCGGGGTGCGGCGCAGACCGGCACGTCGACCGGGGCGACCGAGCCGGCGGTCAGCACGGCCCGGACCCGGTCGGCGACGGCGGGCACCGGCGGCAGACCCGGCCCGTCCGGCGGTGCGGACCGCAGCAGCATCACGTGGCCGGGCGGGACGCCGGGCTGCCAGCCGGCCCGGGTGCGCGCGTCGTCGCTGGCGACGTAGACGCCGAGGGCGACGCTGCCGGCGACCGCGGCCATCACCGCGGAAATGGCCGGGCCCGCCGAGGAACGGTTGCGGCTGGCGTCGCGCAGCGCGATCCGGGGTGCCAGCGGCAGCGCCCGGCCCGCCCGGGCGAGCAGCCCGATCAGGGTGGGGGTGGCGAAGACCAGCCCCAGCTCGCCGAGGGTCAGTCCGGCGAGGATGACGGTCGGCCCGCTCCGCTGCGCCCCGAACGCGGCGATCCCGGACCCGAGGACGGTCAGCGCCACGCCGAGGACGAGCCAGCGGCGGCGGTGCGGCGGCATGGTACGCCGCCCGGCGAGCCCCGCCACCACGTCCTGCCGGGCGGCCGTCCAGGCGGGGGCGAGCGCGGCCAGCACCCCGGCCAGCACGGAGACCGCCGCGATCAGGGCCAGCGCCGCCGGGAAGACGCGGTACCCGCCGGAGCGCGCGCCGAAGACGTACTGCTCGACCAGCGGCCGACCGGCGAACGCGGCGGCGACGCCGAGCAGCAGCCCGAGTGTCGCCCCGCCGGCGCCCAGCACCACCCCGTCGGCGAGCACGATCCGGCGCAGGTGGGCGGCGTCCCCGCCGGCGACCGCGACCAGGGCGAGGTCCCGGCGCCGCCGGCGGACGCCGACCGCGAAGGCCGGCCCGACCAGCAGCACCACCTCCAGCAGGCCGAGCCCGCCGACCAGCACCGCCGTACCGGCCGTCTCGGCATCCGCCGGGACGGGGGTACGGGTGAGGTCCGCCTCGACGAGGCCCGCGCCGGGTACCGGCGTCCGCGCGCTGATCGTTATCCCGTGTGCGTTGAGCCGGTCGGCCAGCGCGGCGTCCACCGGTGACGGCAGGTCGGCCAGCCAGCTCTCCTCCGCCGCGCTGTCCGGTGGGGGCACCGCCTCCGGGTGCAGCGCGACCACCTCGTTCAGGTCGTCGGGGAACTCCACCACCCCGACCACCAGGTAGTGGCGGGAGCCGTCGGCGAGGGTGACCGTCCCGCCCAGCTCGACGTCGAGGCGGCGCAGCGCCCGAGGGCTGACCGTGATCTCGTCGGGGCCGGTGGGCGCCCGGCCGGCGCGCAGCCGGGCCAGCGAGCCGGCGAGCGGGTCGGCCAGGTCGAGCGACCGGCCGTTGAGGGCCACCAGCTGGTCGTCGACGCGCGCCTCGAACGGCACCCGCCAACGCACCCGGCTGACCCGGCTGCCCGGTGGCAGCAGCGCGGTGACCTCCTTGGCGCTGACCCGGCCGGTACGCGGTGAGTCGCCCCCCATCGGGTACGGGCTCTCGCCCCACGGGTCCTGCTCCACCGCGGTGTCGGCGATCCAGCGCAGCTCGGCGTCGGCGGCGCCGATCCGCTGCGCGACGCGTTCGGTCCGGGTGAGCGCGGACATGTCGTAGCTGACCGCCACGAAGGTCAGCGCCAGCACCGGCAGGGTGATCATCGCCAGCACCAGCGCGGTACGCCCCCGCGCCCGACGCGCCTCCCGGCGGGCGATTCGCAGCGCGGCCCGCCACGACCCGACTGCCCCGGCGAAGCGTCCGCTCCCGCGCCGCACCGGCGGCCGCCTCACCGACCGCTGCCGGTGAGCAGCTGCTCGACGCCGCCCAGCGGCGCGGTCGAGTCCACCAGCACCCCGTCGCGCAGGAAGATCACCCGGTCGGCCCAGCCGGCGTGCCGCGCCTCGTGGGTGACCAGCACGCCGGCCGCCCCCGCGTCGACCCGGCGGCGCAGCAGGTGCAGCACCGCCTCCCCGGTCTGCGAGTCCAGCGCCCCGGTCGGCTCGTCGGCCAGCACCAGCCGCCGCTCGCCGACCAGCGCCCGGGCGATCGCCACCCGCTGCTGCTGACCGCCGGACATCTGGTCGGGGAAGCGCCCGCCGAGCCCGGTCAGCCCCACCTCGTCCAGCGCGGTCAGCGCCGCCTGGCGGGCCGGCCGTACGCCCACGCCGTCGAGTTCGAGGGGGAGCGCGACGTTCTCCGCCGCGGTGAGGCTGCCCAGCAGGTTGAGATCCTGGAAGACGTAGCCGATCCGGCGGCGGCGCAGCCGGGCCAGCTCGCGGCGGTCGAGCGCGCCCAGCGACTGGCCCTCGACCCGCACCTCACCGGCGGTGGGGCTGTCCAGGCCGCCGGCGAGGGCCAGCAGGGTCGACTTGCCGGAGCCGGAGGGGCCCATCACGGCGACCAGCTCGCCGGGGTGGACGGTGAGGCTCACCCCGCGCAGCGCGTGCACGGCGGCCTCGCCGCCGCCGTGGGTGCGGTGCACCTCGCGCAGGTCGAGCACCGGGTCGCCGGCCCTGCTCACCGCACGCCCTCCCGGTCGTGGTCGCCGTCGCTCACCGGTGGGCCTCCTCGTCGGTGTGCCGCACCGCCCCGGGTCGCCCGGCCGGGTCGGCGGAGGGCGGGGCCGGGCGGTACCGGACCAGGCTCGTCTCGCAGTGGTCCAGCCAGCGGATCTCCGCCTCGGCCTGGAACACCATCGCGTCCAGCACCAGCCGCCAGGGCAGGTCCTCCGGCCGGTCGCTGGCGTACTTCAACCGGGTCAGCTCCTGCAGGGTGCGCATGGTCGCACTGCGCTGGGTCTGCACCACGGACCGGACGTCGACGCCGGGGGTGGTCAGCGCCAGGGCCAGCTTGATGGAGAGCTCGTCGCGGGGCCGGTCGGCGCGGCTGATCGGGGTGGCGAACCAGAGCGCCAGGTCCGCCCGCCCGGCGTCGGTGATCTCGTACGGCCGCTGCCCGCCCTCGTGCTCGGGCAGCGAGCGGACCAGGCCGTCGCGCTCCAACCGGTTGAGGGTGGTGTAGACCTGCCCGATGTTCAGCGGCCAGGTCGAGCCGGTCGACTCCTCGAACGCGGCCCGCAGCTGGTAGCCGTACATCTGGCCACGCTCCAGCAGGGCGAGCAGGCCGTGACGGATGGACATGGCAACGGAGTATGCATACCTGGTATGCGCTCCGCAACCGGAGCGCGGGTCGCCACGCTCAGGCGGGGCGGCCGGGGAAGGCCACGGTGACCGGCGACACCCCCGCGGTCCGCCGCCAACGGGTGGCCCGCACGGCGCAGTCGGTCAGCGCGTTCAACGCCCGGGTGCGGTCCGCGCCGGTGGTGACGGGCAGCGCCGCCCGCCAGAACGCCGCCGTCCGCTCCTCGATCTCCACCGCCAGCCGCAGCGCGCCGGCCCGGTCGGTGACCGGGAAGGGCAGCGCGTACCCGGCCTGGTCCGCCGGGACCTGACCGCCCGCGCCGCTGAGCTGCAGCACCAGCGCGTCGCGCCGGGCCCGGTGCGCCGCCTCGGCCGCGCGGGCGTCCCGGCGGGCGGCGTCGGTGAGCCGTACCCCGATCGGGCCGTAGGCGAAGATCGCCGCGTACTCGGCGGTCAGCGCCGCGGCCAGCGCCTGGCCGGGGTCGGTGGGTGCCTGTCGCCGGATCACCGCAGCACCTCCACGTGGGTGGCCCGGGCCGCGGCGATCGAGCCGAGCACCGCGGCCCGCTCGCCGGGCGCCGCCGCGCATGCCTTCGCGGCCGACTCCCGGCCGCGCTGTTCCGCCTCCCGCAGCCCGGCGAGCAGCCCGTCCCGGTCGGTCGCCGCCGGGGTGGCGCTCGCGGCGGGCGACCCGGAGGGGGCGGGGCGCCCGATCAGCCGCTGGATCTCCTCGGCGTGCGCGGCGTGCGCGTCGGCGATCGGGGTGAGCCGGTCGGCCAGCCCCGGGTCGGCGGCCACGGCGGCCCGGTGCCGGGCCGCCAGCTCGCGTGACTCCCCCGCCAGCGGCTCCAACGGGTCGGGCGGCGGGGTGGGTTCCTCCCGCTCGAACAGATCACAGCCAGTCAGCGGCAGGGTCGCGCCGCCTGCCGTCAGGAGCGCCCCCGCGCGCAGCACGGCCCGCCGGGTTTGTCCCGGTCTCCCGCGGTACGTAGTCGTTCTGCCGATCGCCACCGGACAAGTCAACACCATCTCCGCCGTCAGGTGGGCGACCGGCGCCGGTGCGCCGCCCGGCCCGCCGCCCGACCGGCGCGTTACGCTCTGCGCAGCCACCGGCGCGTTCGCCCCGGTGGCGTGCCGGCATGGCGGGCCACCGGGCCGCCGCACAACAGGAGAAGGGTGCGCCAGATGACGCAGCGTGGCCGTGCCACCAGGCCGACGGGACCGACGGGACGACCCCGCCGCACCGACGGCCCCCGGGGCGGGGACCGTGCGGGCGCACCCCGGGGCGGTGACCTCGCCGCCCGGCGCAACCGGCTGCGCGAGGTGATCGAGCCCGTGGTCCAGGGCGCCGGGTACGACCTGGAGGACCTGTCGGTCTCCCGGGCCGGCCGGCGGCACGTCGTACGCGTGATCGTGGACGCCGACGGCGGGATCAACCTGGACGCCGTCGCGGACGTCTCCCGGGCGGTCTCGGCGGCGCTGGACGCGGCCGAGGAGGCCGGCGGCGACATCGTGGCGGGCGAGTACCAGCTGGAGGTCAGCTCTCCGGGCGTGGACCGGCCGCTCACCCTGCCCCGGCACTGGCGGCGCAACGTGGGCCGCCTGGTCAAGGTGACCACCCGGGCCGGCGTGGGCCTGCCCGGCCAGCGCGGCGAGCAGCCCGCCGGGGACCGCCAGGTCACCGGCCGGGTGGTGGCGGCCGACGACGAGCGCGTGGTGCTGGAGACCGACTCCGCCCGCGCGGAGTACACGTACGCCGAGCTCGGCCCCGGCCGGGTGCAGGTCGAGTTCAGCCGCCTCGACGAGATCGACGAGGCGGACGAGTTCGGCAGCATCGACGAGGCCGGCGACGACACGGACGACACCGACGACATTGACGACATCGACGACGAAGATGATGTGGAGGACGAGGAGAGGTGAACATCGACCTCGCGGCGCTGCGCGCACTCGAGCGCGAGCGGGAGATCCCGTTCGACACGATCCTCGCGGCGATCGAGACCGCGCTGCTGACCGCCTACCGGCACACCGACGGGGCCGAGCCGCACGCCCGGGTGGAGATCGACCGTAAGACCGGGGCCGCCCTGGTCTACGCCCAGGAGGTGGACGACGACGGCACCGTGGTGCGGGAGTGGGACGACACCCCGCACGACTTCGGCCGGATCGCCGCCATGACCGCCAAGCAGGTGATCCTCCAGCGGCTGCGGGAGGCCACCGACGAGGTGCACTTCGGCGAGTACGTCGGGCGCGACGGCGACCTGGTCACCGGCGTGGTGCAGGCGCACGAGGCCCGCAAGGAGAAGGGCATCGTCAGCGTCGACCTGGGCAAGCTGGAGGGCGTGCTGCCGCAGTCCGAGCAGGTCCCCGGCGAGCGGTACGACCACGGCGAGCGGATCCGCTGCGTCGTGGTGCACGTGGCCAAGGGAATGCGCGGCCCGCAGATCACGTTGTCCCGATCGCACCCGGGGCTGGTCAAGAAGCTCTTCGCGCTGGAGGTGCCGGAGATCGCAGACGGCACGGTCGAGATCGGCGCGATCGCGCGTGAGGCGGGTCACCGTACGAAGATCGCGGTGCGCTCCACCACACCGGGTGTGAACGCCAAGGGTGCCTGCATCGGCCCGATGGGTCAGCGGGTCCGCGCGGTGATGAGCGAGCTGCACGGTGAGAAGATCGACATCATCGACTGGTCGGACGACCCGGCGACCTTCGTCGGCAACGCGTTGTCGCCGGCCAAGGCGCTGCGGGTCGAAGTGGTCGACCTGGCCAACCGGGCGGCCCGGGTCACCGTGCCGGACTTCCAGCTCTCGCTGGCGATCGGGCGCGAGGGGCAGAATGCCCGGCTTGCCGCCCGACTGACCGGTTGGCGGATCGACATCCGGTCCGACGCGGAGCAGACCAGCACGGCCGCCCGGAGCGGGGCTGATCACGTCCCGGAGCCGGGCGGCGCGATCTCGAGCAGCTAGGGGTAGACTTCTGCCAGTGGTACGACGCGCGCAGCCGGAGCGCACCTGTGTGGGTTGCCGGCGACGTGCGCCGGCCAGCGAATTGCTGCGGATCGTCGCGATCGGCGACGAGGCTGGTCACAGCCTCCGGCCCGATCCGGCGCGCAGGCTGCCGGGTCGGGGAGCGAACATGCACCCGGATCCGGCCTGCTTCGCGCTGGCGGTGCGGCGGCGCGCCTTCGGGCGTGCGCTGCGCATCACCGGGGTCCCCGACCACGGCGCCCTCGCGGAGCACGTCGATGCGCCAACCACTACGTCCGGTCAACCCGGCCGGGCGAGGGTCGCTAGCAAGGTAGGACGACCGACATGAGCACACGATGAAGTCGCAGAAATGACCAGGCTTCAAGTGCACGAGTGAGGTTGCTGCGGGTGCTGCCCGCACGACCTCGGAGTGAGGAGTGCAGTGGCAGGTAAGGCCCGCGTACACGAGCTTGCTAAGGAGCTCGGGGTCGAAAGCAAGACCGTTCTCGCCAAGCTGAAGGAAATGGGCGAGTTCGTGAAGTCCGCGTCCAGCACCGTCGAGGCGCCCGTCGCCCGACGGCTGCGCGGCGCATTCGTCGCGTCCGCCAATGGTTCCTCGGCACCGACCGCCCCGCCGGCGGCCGCCCCGAGCCCGGCACCGACCCCGACGCCGTCCCCGACCCCGGGCGCCCCCCGGGTCTCGGCCAAGCCGATGCCGCCCCGGCGGCCGGCCGCGCCGACCCCCGGTCCCAAGCCCAAGGGTCCACTTCCCGGCCCGCCGCAGCCGGCGACCCCGGTCGCCAAGCCGGCGAGTGCCCACGACATCGAGGTGGCCGCGGCCGAAGCCCGCGCCGCAGCGCTGAAGGCTGAGCAGGAGGCCGCGGTCAAGGCCGCGCAGGCCGCCCGCCAGCAGCAGCGCGAGAACGTCCGGCGGGAGCCCCCGACCGAGGGTGGTCCCCGTCCGGGTCCGCGTCCCGGCCCGAACGCGGCGCCGCCGCGTCCGGGTACCCCGGCCGCCGGTCGTCCCGGTGGCCCGACCCCGGGCCAGGGTGCCCGGCCGGGCGGTCGTCCGCCGGCGCGCGGCGCCGGTAACAACCCGTTCGGTATCCAGGGTGGACAGCAGCAGCGGCCCCCGGCCGCCGGTGCCGGTGGCCCCCGGCCCAGCCCGGCGGGCATGCCGCCGCGGCCCAGCCCGGCCTCCATGCCGCCCCGGCCCAGCCCGGCCTCCATGCCGAGCCAGCGTCCGGCGACCGGTCGTCCCGGTCCCGGTGGCGCCGGCCGTCCCGGCGGTGGCGCCGGTCGCCCCGGTGGTGGCGGCGGCGGCTTCCGTGGCGGTCCCGGCGGTGCTGGCGGTGGTGGCGGCGGCTTCCGTGGCGGTCCCGGCGGTGGTGGCGGCGGTGGCGGTGGCTACCGCGGTGGCCCCGGTGGCGGCGGCGGTGGCGCTCCCGGCGGCGGTTTCCGTCCGGGTGCCCCGGCCGGCGGTGGCGGTCGTCCCGGCGCCGGTGGTCGTGGTCGTGGCGGCGGCGCCGCGGGTGCCTTCGGGCGTCCGGGTGGTCGGCCGACCCGCGGTCGCAAGTCCAAGAAGCAGCGCAGACAGGAGTTCGACAACCTGTCGGCCCCGACCATGAGCTCGGGTGCCCCCCGGGGTCAGGGTCAGGTCGTCCGGCTCTCCCGTGGCGCGTCGCTGTCGGACTTCGCCGACAAGATCAACGCCAACCCGGGTTCGCTGGTCCAGGAGATGTTCAACCTGGGCGAGATGGTCACCGCGACCCAGTCCTGCTCTGACGACACCCTGCTGCTGCTGGGTGAGCACCTCGGCTTCAACGTGCAGATCGTCAGCCCGGAGGACGAGGACCGCGAGCTGCTCGCGCAGTTCAACATCGACCTCGACGCCGAGGTCGCGGAGGACCGCCTGGTCAGCCGTGCGCCGGTGGTGACCGTCATGGGTCACGTCGACCACGGTAAGACCAAGCTGCTCGACGCGATCCGCAAGGCGAACGTCGTGGCCGGCGAGGCCGGTGGCATCACCCAGCACATCGGTGCCTACCAGGTCCACGTGCCGCACGAGGGCGAGGACCGCGCGGTGACCTTCATCGACACCCCGGGTCACGAGGCGTTCACCGCCATGCGTGCCCGTGGTGCCCAGGTCACCGACATCGTGGTCCTGGTCGTGGCGGCCGACGACGGCGTCATGCCGCAGACGATCGAGGCGCTCAACCACGCCAAGGCGGCGGACGTGCCGATCGTGGTGGCGGTCAACAAGGTCGACAAGCCGGAGGCGAACCCGGACAAGGTCCGCCAGCAGCTGACCGAGTACGGCCTGGTCGCCGAGGAGTATGGCGGCGAAACCATGTTCGTCAACGTGGCGGCGAAGCCGGGCATCGGCATCGACGCCCTGCTCGAGGCGGTCCTGCTGACCGCCGACGCGTCGCTGGAGCTGACCGCTCCGATCGACGGGCCGGCGCAGGGTGTGGCCATCGAGGCGCACCTGGACAAGGGCCGCGGTGCGGTGGCGACGGTGCTGGTGCAGAAGGGCACCCTGCGGGCGGGCGACTCCATCGTCGCCGGTGGGGCGCACGGCCGGGTCCGGGCGATGCTCGACGAGAACGGCAACCAGGTCGCCGAGGCCGGTCCGGCCCGTCCGGTCCTGGTGCTCGGTCTGACCGCGGTGCCGGGTGCGGGTGACACCTTCCTGGCCGCCGAGGACGACCGCACGGTGCGTCAGATCGCCGAGCAGCGGCAGGCGCGGCGACGGGCGGCGGCATTCGCCAACTCCCGCGGCCGGGCCACCCTCGAGACGCTCATGGAGCAGCTCAAGGAGGGCGAGAAGACCTCGCTCAACCTGGTGCTCAAGGGCGACGTCTCCGGTTCCGTGGAGGCCCTCGAGGACGCGCTGTTCAACCTCGACATCCCGGAGGAGGTCCAGCTTCGGATCATCCACCGGGGCGTGGGTGCGATCACCGAGAGCGACGTCATGCTCGCGAGCGCCTCGTCCGAGGCGGTCACGATCATCGGCTTCAACGTGCGGGCCGCCAACAAGGTCCGCGAGATCGCCGACCGCGAGGGCGTGGAGATCCGGTACTACACGGTCATCTACCAGGCCATCGAGGAGATCGACGCCGCGCTCAAGGGTCTGCTCAAGCCGGAGTACGAGGAGGTCGAGCTGGGCAGCGCGGAGATCCGCGACGTCTTCCGCTCGTCCAAGATCGGCAACATCTCCGGTTGTATCGTCCGGTCCGGCATCATCCGCCGCAACGCCAAGGCGCGGCTGCTGCGGGACGGGGCGGTCGTGGCGGACAACCTCACGATCAGCTCCCTCAAGCGGTTCAAGGACGACGCGACGGAGGTCCGCGAGGGCTTCGAGTGTGGTCTGACGCTGGCCGGTTTCAACAACGTCCAGGTCGGCGACATCATCGAGACCTTCGAGATGCGGGAGAAGCCGCGCGCCTGATCCGGTGCTGACACAGTGATCAAGGGGTTTACGCCGTTCGGCGTAAACCCCTTGATCATGTCCGGGGGTGTCCGTATCGTCCGGAGCGATGTATATGGGAACCGCGGTCTTCGACCTGCTGCTGCCGGGCGACTCACGGTCGCTCAAGGCGAAGAGATCATATGTACGACCGATCGTGGCGGCGCTGCGCCGCTTCGAGGTGTCGGCCGCCGAGGTGGGCGCGCTCGACCTGCACGGCCGGGCCGAGATCGGGGTGGCCGTGGTGGCCGCCGAGGCGTCCCACGTCAGCGAGGTGCTGGACTCCTGCGAGCGCCTGGTGGCCGGGCGCCCCGAGGCTGAGCTGCTGTCGGTGCGCCGTCGGCTGCACGGCGAGGACGACTGACGCCGGGGGTGGCCGTCGCCACCGGCGGTGCCGCGCGACCGGCCTGGCCGCGCGGGTAGTGTTCGACATGTTGGGCGGTCGGTCCCGACGGTGCCCCGCGCCGTCGTACCGGCCGGGAGCAGAACGCCCTGGAGGTGGGGGAGATGACGGATCCGGCCAAGGTACGCCGGCACGCGGAGCGTATTCGCGAACTGGTCGCGTCGGTGGTGCGGAGCCAGATCAAGGACCCCCGGCTCGGGATGATCACCATCACCGACGCCCGGATCACGGCCGATCTGCGCGACGCCACGGTCTTCTACACGGTGCTCGGTGACGCGGCCGCCCAGGCCAGCACCGCCGCCGCCCTGGAGAGCGCCAAGGGCATGCTGCGCAGCACCGTCGGCAAGGCGCTCGGGCTGCGCCACTCGCCGACCCTGACCTTCGTCCTCGACGACGTGCAGGACCAGGTCAAGCACATCGACGACCTGCTCGCCGCGGCCCGCCAGTCCGACGCCGAGGTGCAGCGGCTGGCCGCCCAGGCCAAGTACGCGGGCGAGGCCCAGCCGTACCGGCTCGACGAGGACGACGACGACACCGAGGACACCGAGGACACCGACGAGGGCGCCCCGTCGGCCACGGACCGGCGGTGACCGGCACCCCGGGCGCGGCCGGCGACCTGCTCACCGGGCCGGCGCACCCCGGCCCGGCCGAGTCCGACTGGGCCGCCGCGGTCGCGGCGGTACGCCGGCTGCCGGCCGACGCCCGGGTGCTGTTGATCTGTCACGTCAACCCGGACGGCGACGCGCTGGGCAGCATGCTCGGCTTCGGGCTGGGGCTGCGCCGGCTCGGCGTACGGCACCTCCAGGCGACCTTCCCCGGGCCGCCCGAGGTGCCCGAGCCGTTCCGCTGGCTGCCGGGGCTCGACCTGCTGGTGCCGGCGCCCCGGGCGTACCCGGATCCGGACCTGGTGGTCTGCTTCGACGCGGCGAGCGAGTCCCGGCTGGGCGACCTGGCCGACCGCCTCGACACCGCCGGCGAGGCGCTGGTCCTCGATCACCACGCCTCCAACACCCGGTTCGGCCGGGTGCACCTGGTGGACCCGCGGGCCGCGGCCACCTCGGTCGTCGCCGACGAACTGCTCACCCGGCTCGACGTGCCGCTGGACGCGGAGATCGCGCAGTGCCTCTACGTCGCGCTGACCACCGACACCGGGTCGTTCCGGTTCGAGGCCACCACCCCCGCGGTGCACCAGCTGGCGGCGCGGCTGCTGGCCACCGGCATCCGCCCGGGTGACATCTCCCGCCGGGTCTTCGACACCCGGCCGTTCGGCGCGGTCCGGCTCTTCGGCGAGGTGCTGGGCCGGGCCCGGCTGGAGCCGACAGCCGCCGCCGGGCACGGCCTGGTCTGGACGTACGCGACCCTGGACGACCTGGCTCGGCACGACCAGCGGCCGTACGTGCTGGAGTCGCTGATCGACTCGGTGCGGTGCACGGCCGAGGCCGACGTGGCCTGCGTTCTCAAGCAGGTGGGCCCCGCCGAGTGGGCCGTCTCCATGCGCAGCAAGGGCGCGGTGGACGTGAGCGCCGTGGCGGTGGCGCTGGGCGGCGGTGGCCACCGGTTCGCGGCCGGGTTCACCGGGGCGGGCGGCGCCGAGGACGTGGTGCGGTCGATCCGGGCCGAGCTCGACGGCGCGCTGATCGCCCGCTGAGCTGCGGGCGACTGCCGAGGGTGGCGGTCTTCCCACTCGGTGTGAGCGCGGGGAGAATCGGAGCATGGAGCAGCCCCCCGAGCTCACCGTCGACCTGCCGCGCGCCTGGGACCGTCCGGTGGTCACGGTGCCGGTGCTGGCCTGCCTCTCCCTGGTCGGTGGGCAGTTGCCGTCCTTCTCGGCGCAGGCCGACCTGTGGATCCTGGGCACCGGCGGCGCGCTGATCTGGCTGGGGCTGGGCAACCGGGTGCCCCGCCGACCGGCGCCGCGCCGGCTCGGGCGGGGTGCGCTCTGGTGGGTGCTGCCGGTGGCCGTCTTCGGTGTCTTCGAGGGCGCGACGTTCCTGCTGTCGGTCGGCGACGAGTTCCCCACCTTCTCCCGGCTGGCGGATCCGCTGCTCACGGACGAGTTGGTCCGCTCCGCCGCCTGGTTCGGCTGGCTGGCCGCGTTCTGGGGGCTGGTCCGGCGATGATGCGCATCCTCGCCATCGCCGGCTTCCTGGCCGCCCTGCTGCTCTTCGCCACGGTCGAGTGGGCCTCCCGCCGCCGAGGCTCGCGGGTGCCGTCGCTCGGGGACGTCTGCGCGTACGTGATGCGGTACGAGGTCGGGCCGGTTCCGGTGGGCCGGATCGGGATGTTCGGCTTCTGGTGGTGGCTGGGCTGGCACTTCCTCGCCCGCTGAGCGCGCCGGCTGCCGTCCCGTCCAGATGGCGGGAACTGTGGGCAGCATGTGGACCTGAACGTTAATTTGGGAAACGGACCCGGCGCCGCGACGCGACGCAGGTCGTGGGCGGTGGTGCCACACCCGGCGCTGCCTCCCTCCAGGGTCAGACCGACCCGGGCTCACGCCGCCAGGCGAGCCGCTCCGGTGATCCCGGACCGCCCGCCAGGCGCTCAGCAGGACCGCCCGTAGGGCCGCCGTCCCCGGTGGTCCGCACCCTGGAAGGGAACTCCCATGGCGACCAGGCCCAAGCCCGAGACCACCGAGGAGGCGCGCGAGCAGATGCGGCGCGCCCTGCAGACCTCGATGGACACCCGTCAGTGACGCTGTCCGACCGGCGGTGACGTCGTCGGCGTCCCGCGTCGCCGACGTCACCGCCCCTCGGCCCGGCTCTTCGCTCGCGTACGAGGCCTGAGCCCGGCGGCAGCTCCGTTACAGTCCTGCGGTGCGCCGTATCCTGATCGTCGGCAGTTCGGGCGCCGGCAAGAGCACCCTCGCGCGGGCGGTGGCCCGCCGGCTGGACCTGCCCCTGATCCACCTCGACCAGCACTACTGGCGACCCGGCTGGGCCCCCGCCGACGACGCGGCCTTCCGCGCCGAGGTGGCCGCGCTCGCCGCCGGCCAGAGTTGGGTGATGGACGGCAACTACGCCGCCACCCTCGATCTCCGCCTGCCCCACGCCGACCTGCTTGTGCTGGTCGACCTACCCTGGCCGCTCTGCCTCGCCCGGGTCGTCCGCCGCCGCTGGGACCGCCGCGCCGCCGGCCGTCCCGACCTGCCGGCCGGCTGCCCCGAACGGCTCGATCTGAACTTCCTGCCCTACATCTGGCGCTACCCCGGCCGGTCCCGGCCCCGGGTTTTCGCCGCGGTCGCCGCCCACGCACCGGAGCTGCCGGTCGTCCGGCTGCGCAGCCGCCGCCAGGTCCGGCGCTGGCGGGACGACCTGCCGACCGGTTGACCGTCGCGCACCCCCGGACCGCCGGCCACCCGGTTGCTGACGGTCCGTGGCGTGCCCGGTGGCGTAAGGGAACAAGGCGGCGGCGAACAGGACAGCGAGCCGTCCAGCCGGCGGACGGCGTGGACGCCGCCCTTCCGGCCGGCGCCGCGCGACCCATTACCGACAGTGATGCCAGTGCCGGGCCAGGGCTGGTGAGCACTTGGCGGACCTGGCGGGAACGGACCAGGCAGCGCCGGCCGGGGGGTGGGTGAAGTAAGCAGCGGAAGATATTGCATCCCTTACGCTGATCGTGCCAGGATCGGCGACGATGAGCCGACCAGCCCGCACCGGATCCGTGATCGCGCCGCCGCGCCGGATCGCCGCCCTCGCCCTGCCCGCGCTGGTGGTGCTCGCCGCCGAACCGCTCTACGTGCTCGTCGACACGGCCGTCGTCGGGCACCTCGGCCGGGTGCCGCTCGCCGCGCTTGCCGTCGGCGGCACGGTGATGACCCTCACCGCCTGGCTGGGCGCCGTGCTCGCGTACGGGATCACCGGGCGGGTGGCCCGGCGGTTCGGCTCCGGCGACCGGGCGGCGGCGGTGACCGAGGGCGTGCAGGCGTCCTGGCTCGCCCTCGGGGCGGGCGTGCTCGTCGCGCTCGCGATGCAGGTCGGCGGCGGGGCGTTGGCGCGTACCCTCGCCGGCGGTGGTGACGACGTGGCCGGCGCCGCCGCGCAGTGGCTGCGGATCGCGGCGCTCGGCGCGCCGGGGCTGCTCCTCGCCGCCGCCGGCAACGGCTGGCTGCGCGGCATCCAGGACACCCGCCGTCCGTTGGTCTTCGTGCTCGCGCCCAACCTGCTCTCCGCGGTGCTGTGCCCGCTGCTGGTGTACCCCGCCGGGCTCGGCCTGGCCGGCTCGGCGGTGGCCAACGCCGTCGCCCAGACCGTCTCCGGCGCGCTCTTCGCCGCGGCGCTGGTCCGCGAGCGGGTCTCCCTGCGGCCCCGGCCCCGGCTGATCCGGCAGCAGTTGGTGCTCAGCCGTGACCTGCTGGTCCGGGGCGTGGCGTTCCAGGCCAGCTTCCTCTCCGCCACCGCGGTCGCCGCGCGGTTCGGCGCCGCCGCCGTCGGCGCCCACCAGATCGCCCTGCAACTGTGGTTCTTCACCGCGCTGGTCCTCGACGCCCTCGCCATCGCCGCCCAGGCGCTGATCGGCGCCGCGCTCGGTGCCGGCGACGCCGCCGGGGCGCGGGCTCTCGCCCGCCGGTTCGTGCTGCTCGGCAGCGTCTGCGGCATCGGCTTCGCGGTGCTGATCGCCGCCGGCGCCGGCGTCGTGCCGTCGTGGTTCAGCTCCGACCCGCAGGTACGCGAGCAGGCCATGGTGGCCTGGCCCTGGTTCGTGGCGATGCAGCCGCTGGCCGGGGTGGTCTTCGCCCTCGACGGCGTGCTCATCGGCGCCGGGGACGTGCGCTACCTGCGCAATCTCACCATCGTGGCGGCGCTCGGCGGCTTCCTGCCGGCGATCTGGCTCGCCCACGGGCTGGACCTCGGGCTCGGCGGGATCTGGGCCGGGCTGGCCCTGTTCATCGTGATCCGGCTGGTCGCGCTGCTGCTGCGGCTGCGCTCCGGCGGGTGGGCGGTGGTCGGCGCGGTCCGCTGACCCGCTCGGCGTACCGGGCTGAAAGCGCCCCGCGTCGCCGCCTCAGCAGTCCTCGCCCTCGCCCGCGCGCCAGCCCTCGTCGTAGACGTCACCGGTGGGCGCCGGCGCGGTTCGTCGCCGGAGGGGCTCCTTCCCCGCCAGTGCCAGGTACCCGTGCTCGAGCGCGGCGCAACTGGCGTTCTGGAGGGTGACGTCCGCGGTGTCGATCCACAGCCCCCGGGCCGCCGGACGCACGTCGTCCGGGTGCGGCAGCTGCCAGACCACCTGGTCCCGGACGGTGACCAGCTCCGCGCCCGGCGGGTACTGCTGCGGCAGCCACAGGTCGAAGGGGTAGACCCAGATGTGCCGGGTGGTGATCTCCAGCACCCGGACGCCGTCGGAGACCGTGGTCGCCCGGTACTCCAGCGTGCCCCGTGCCCGGACGCTCTCCCCGGGCTTCAGGCCCGGGTCGGCCTCGTCCGTGATCCGGGTGGCGTAGCCGAGGTTGGCGCCGTCGGCCAGGTCCGCCCGGATGTCGTCCCGAGCGTCCGGGGCCAGCTGGGCGAGGAAGAGATCGGGCTCGCCCCGGAGCATCCGGGGCGCCAACCGGCCCTCGACCATCGCTCGCTTCACCGCGGCCAGCCCGTCGGTTACCTGCTTCGCGGTGAACGGCCCCGTCGCCCTCGCCGCGGGCAGGACGATCGCCGCCTCGCCCTCGGCGAACGACTCCGCCGGGGTGGCGACGTACGGGCCGAGGCTGTTGCCGCTCTCGTCGGTCGGCCGGGGGGCCGGAGGCCGGGTGGCCGCCCGTCCCGGGATGGGCGACTCGCCATCGCGGACCCGTTGGACGAAGCTGACGCCACCGATGCCCAGCAGCGTGACCAGCGCCAGGGCGACCAGCGCGACGACAGCGCCGAGCACCTTCCCGCTGTGCGTCTCCCAGGTCAGCCGCAGCCGCTCCCCGCGGGTCAGCTCGTGCTCCGTCTCCGGCTCCCGCATCCAGGACGGCACCCGGATCGGCTCGTCGGCGGTGGCGACGGCGTACGGGTCCCGGGTGACGGCGGAGGTGGACGGCTGGTCGTCGGTCATCGTGCGGTCCCTGAGCTGGGCGGGGAAGAGGCGCATGATCTTCGCACCCCACACCTCGGCGGCGCTGTCCGATTTCCTCGGGACGCCGGAGCCGTGGACCTCGCCCGGGACGCCGCGCCCGGCCCGCTCAGAGGGTGCCCTCGCGCATCCTGCCGAACATGTAGACCGCGCCCGCGACGAGCACCGTGGCGGCGGCCGCGACGAACACGAACGACACGATTGCCGCAAGCACCGGGTGCCGCTCGCTGAACCGGGTGTGCTCCCGCCACCGCCACACCGCACGCCGCACCTCCCGCAGCACCGGCGTCCGGTCGACCAGCTCGGAGAGCAGCCGGCCCGGGGTGCGGCGGGGCGGCTCGGGGTTGCGCATCCACTCGGGCAGGTCGACCCGGGCACGATGCTTGTGGGAAGGCGGGTTGGTCATCGGGACTCCCGGGACGGTGGCGGGGACGCGACGGCATTGTGCCGTGCGGTGGCGGCCCGCGCGACCCCGTCTGGCAGGCTTGGCGGTCGTGAGCGGTGACGGTCTGATCGTGGTGGACAAGCCGGGCGGCATGACGTCGCACGACGTGGTGGCGCGCATCCGCCGGCTGGCGAGGACCCGGCGGGTGGGGCACGGCGGCACCCTCGACCCGATGGCCACCGGCGTGCTGGTGATCGGGGTGGGCCGGGCGACCCGGCTGCTCACGTACGTGATCGGCGCAGGCAAGAGCTACACCGCCACGGTCCGGCTCGGCCAGGCCACCGTCACCGACGATGCCGAGGGCGACGTGATCGCCACCACTGCCGCCGGTCAGCTGACCGACGAGGCGGTCCGGGCGGCGTTCGCCGCGCTCGCCGGCGAGGTCGACCAGGTGCCGAGCGCGGTGAGCGCCATCAAGGTCAACGGGCAGCGGGCGTACAAGCGGGTACGCGAGGGCGAGAGCGTCGAGTTGCCCGCCCGGCGGGTCACCATCTCCCGCCTCGACGTGCTGGCCGTGCGCCGGGACACCCCCGACGTGCTGGACGTGGACATCGACGTGACCTGCTCGTCCGGGACGTACATCCGGGCCATCGCCCGGGACGCGGGCCTGGCGCTGGGGGTGGGTGGGCACCTGACCGCGCTGCGGCGCACCGCCGTGGGCGGCTTCCGCCTCGCCGAGGCCGCCACCCTCGAGCAGTTGGAGCAGCGCGCGCCCGAGGTGGTCAACCTGCCGCTCGACGCGGCCGCCGACCGGTTCTTCCCGCGCCGGGAGGCCGGCGCGGACGAGGCGAAGGTGCTCTCCCACGGCGGGCCGCTCGACGCGGCCGGCATCGCCGGGCCGTACGCCGTCTTCGGTCCCGACGGCGGCCTGATCGCTATCGTCAGCGAGCGGGACGGCCGGGCCCGCGCGGAGATCGTGCTCGCCCCGGCCTGACGGCGGTGGCGGGTGCGCCGGTCGCGGGGCCGGCGCGGGCACCCGGCGAGGCCCGGGGAAGCAGGGGAGGAGCGGCATGCAGCGGTGGCGGGGGTACGACGCGGCGCCCGGTGGCTGGGGGCGTTCGGTCGTCACCATCGGCGTCTTCGACGGCGTGCACAAGGGGCACCAGGCGACCATCGGGCACGCCGTGGCCCGGGCCCGGGAACTCGGCGTGCGGTCCGTGGTGGTGACCTTCGACCCGCACCCGGCGGAGGTGGTGCGCCCCGGCTCGCACCCCGCCGTGCTCACCGAGCCGGCCCGCAAGGCGGAGCTGGTCGAGTCCCTCGGCGTCGACGTGCTCTGCGTGGTGCCGTTCACCCCGGAGTTCTCCCGGCTGCCGGCCGAGGCGTTCGTGCACGACATCCTGGTCGAGCACCTGCACGCCGCGCTGGTGGTGGTGGGGGACAACTTCCGCTTCGGGCACCGGGCCGCCGGTGACGTGGCCCTGCTGGAACGGCTCGGCCGCACCTTCGGCTTCGGCGTGGAGGGCGCGCCGCTGGTGGCCGAGGCCGGCACCGTCTTCTCCTCGACGTACATCCGCTCCTGCGTCGACGCCGGCGACGTGGCCGCGGCCGCCGCCGCGCTCGGCCGCCCGCACCGGCTGGAGGGGGTGGTGGTCCGGGGCGACCAGCGCGGACGTGAACTGGGTTATCCCACCGCCAACCTGCTCTGCCACCGGCACGCGGCGGTCCCCGCCGACGGGGTGTACGCCGCGCGGCTGGTGCGCCGGGGGCAGCGGGAGCCGCTGGCCGCGGCGGTGTCGATCGGCACCAACCCGACCTTCTCCGGCCGCGAGCGGCGGGTGGAGGCGTACGCGCTGGACTTCTCCGGCGACCTGTACGGCGAGCGGCTGGCCCTGGACTTCGTCGCGCACCTGCGTGAGCAGCGTCGGTACGACTCGATCGAGCCCCTCCTGACGCAGATCGCCGAGGACGTCGAGCGGACCCGCCGGGTGGTCGGCTGAGCGCACCGCCGGCCGCGTCGCGGGCCCTTGACCGGGCGGTACCGGGGTGGGCTGGTAGTCTGGCGGGGACGTCGGCTGACCGACGTGGGGCCTCGCGTGCCTGCACGACGCCGCGGGTGCGAGGTACCGGTCCGTTCCGGTCTCCTGACCGGTTCGACGGACACCAGTGATCAACCCATCGAAACAGGGAGAACATGGCGCTCGACCAGGAAGCCAAGGCCAAGATCCGCACGGAGTACGCGACCGCCGAGGGCGACACCGGTTCGCCGGAGGTGCAGGTCGCGGTCCTCACCAAGCGGATCGCCGAGCTCACCGAGCACCTGAAGGTGCACAAGCACGACCACCACAGCCGCCGCGGGCTGCTGCTGCTGGTCGGCCGGCGCCGCCGGCTGCTCAACTACGTCCAGAAGAAGGACATCAACCGCTACCGGTCGCTCATCGAGCGGCTCGGTCTGCGCCGGTGACGTGACGGGGGAGCGGCCTGCGGCCGCTCCCCCGTTCCGGTACCACTGAAGAACAGGGCCGCTCGACCACCCGAGAGGGAGCCGGTCAGCGCACCGGTCTCCGGTAGTGGCCTCCGGGCACCCCGGCATCACGCCGGCCCCCGGGCGCTTCGATCGAAGACCGGCCGTCTGAGCAGCTCCCGTGTCGTGGGCCCCCGACGCGAAGGAGCACGACAGCACCATGACCGAGACCAACCTCGGCACCGAATCCCGCACCGCCGTGATCGACAACGGGGCCTTCGGCACCCGTGAGATCACCTTCTCCACCGGTCGGCTGGCCCGTCAGGCCGCTGGCTCCGTCATCGCCCAGCTGGGCGAGACGGTGGTCCTCTCCGCCACCACCGCCGGCAAGCAGCCGAAGGAGCAGTTCGACTTCTTCCCGCTGACCGTCGACGTCGAGGAGCGGATGTACGCCGCGGGCCGGATCCCCGGCTCGTTCTTCCGCCGCGAGGGTCGCCCCAGCGAGGACGCCATCCTCACCTGCCGGCTGATCGACCGGCCGCTGCGCCCGTCGTTCGTCAAGGGCCTGCGCAACGAGGTCCAGGTCGTCGAGACCGTCCTGGCGCTCGACCCGCAGCACCCGTACGACGTGGTGGCGATCAATGCCGCCTCGATGTCGACCAAGCTCTCCGGCCTGCCGTTCTCCGGCCCGATCGGGGCGACCCGGGTCGCGCACATCGACGGCCAGTGGGTCGCCTTCCCGACCATCGAGGAGCTGGCCCGGGCCACCTTCGACATGGTGGTGGCCGGCCGCACCCTGGCCGACGGCGACGTCGCGATCATGATGGTCGAGGCCGAGGCCACCGAGCGCACCGTGGCGCTGGTCGCCGGCGGTGCCCCCGCCCCGACCGAGGAGGTCGTGGCCAGCGGCCTGGAGGCCGCCAAGCCGGCCATCCGCGAGCTGTGCCGGGCGCAGAGCGAGCTGGCCGAGGTGGCCGCCAAGCCGGTCGCCGAGTTCCCGGTCTTCCTGGACTACCAGGACGACGTGTACGCGGCGGTGGCCGAGCTGGCCCGCGCCGACGTGGCCGAGGCGCTCACCATCGCCGGCAAGCACGACCGCGAGGAGGCCCTGGACCGGGTCAAGGCCCGGGTCGCCGAGGAGCTCGGCGGTCGCTTCGAGGGCCGGGAGAAGGAGCTCAGCGCCGCCTTCCGGTCGCTGACCAAGTCCGAGGTCCGCAACCGGGTGCTGCGCGAGCAGGTCCGCATCGACGGCCGCGGCCCACGCGACATCCGTCCGCTGACCGCCGAGGTCGGCGTGCTGCCCCGGGTGCACGGCTCGGCGCTGTTCGAGCGCGGCGAGACCCAGATCCTGGGCGTCACCACGCTGAACATGCTGCGCATGGAGCAGTCCCTGGACACCCTCTCCCCGGAGAAGTCCAAGCGCTACATGCACAACTACAACTTCCCGCCGTACTCGACCGGTGAGACCGGTCGGGTCGGTTCGCCGAAGCGGCGCGAGATCGGCCACGGCGCACTCGCCGAGCGGGCGCTGATCCCGGTGCTGCCGGCGCGCGAGGAGTTCCCGTACGCCATCCGGCAGGTCTCCGAGGCGCTCGGCTCCAACGGCTCCACCTCGATGGGCTCGGTCTGCGCCTCGACGCTGGGCCTGCTCTCGGCCGGTGTGCCGCTGCGGGCGCCGGTCGCCGGCATCGCCATGGGCCTCATCTCCGACGAGGTCGAGGGCAAGACCCAGTACGTGACGCTGACCGACATCCTCGGCGCCGAGGACGCGTTCGGCGACATGGACTTCAAGGTCGCCGGCACCCGGGACTTCGTCACCGCGCTGCAGCTCGACACCAAGCTCGACGGCATCCCGTCGGACGTGCTGGCCGCCGCGCTCCAGCAGGCGCACGACGCCCGGCAGACCATCCTCGACGTGATGCAGCGGGCGATCGAGGGTCCGGCCGAGATGTCGGACTACGCGCCGCGGGTCACCACCGTGAAGATCCCGGTCGACAAGATCGGCATGGTGATCGGCCCGAAGGGCCAGACCATCAACGCCATCCAGGACGAGACCGGCGCCGAGATCTCCATCGAGGACGACGGCACGATCTACGTCGGCGCGACCAACGGCCCGTCGGCCCAGGCCGCGGTCGACCGGATCAACGGGATCGCCAACCCGACGCTGCCGAAGGTGGGCGAGAGGTTCCTCGGCACGGTGGTCAAGACCGCCGCGTTCGGCGCGTTCGTCTCGTTGCTGCCGGGCCGTGACGGCCTGCTGCACATCTCCAAGGTGGGCGACGGCAAGCGGGTCGAGCGGGTCGAGGACTTTCTCAACGTCGGCGACAAGGTCGAGGTCGAGATCGCGGACATCGACGCCCGGGGCAAGATCTACCTGGACAAGGTCCGCCCGGAGGGCGCCGAGGCGCCGGCCGCCGGTGAGGCCGCCGAGGGTGAGCGTCCGGCCGGCCGGGGTGGCGACCGGGGTCCGCGCGACCGCGGTGACCGCGAGCGGGGCGGCGACCGGGGCGGTCGTGGCCCGGGCGGCGGCGAGGGTGGCGAGGGCGGCGAGCGTCCGCGCCGCCGGACCCGGCACAGCTGAGCATCACCCGGCCGGGTGACGACGAACGTCGTCACCCGGCCGGCTCGTCCCACCCCACCCCTCGTCGAAGTGAGAGCAGGTTTCCGTGAGTCGGGCCCAGCGTTCGTCTTTTCCTGCGGGTCGACGGGGGGTGGGACCGTCCGGCGCCGGCCGGCACGTCACCGGGACGCAACCCGGTCGCGCCGGGTCGGGCCGGGCGGTCACCCGTACGCTGAGTGACGATCCGCTGGGCGGCACGGTACGCCGTACCGTGCTGCCCAGCGGGTTGCGCGTGCTCACCGAGGCGATCCCGGCGATGCGCAGCGTCTCGTTCGGCATCTGGGTGGCGGTCGGCTCCCGGGACGAGACCGGCCCGCAGGCCGGCGCCGCGCACTTCCTGGAGCACCTGCTCTTCAAGGGCACCCACAAGCGCAACGCGCTGGAGATCTCCTCGGCGATCGAGGCGGTGGGCGGCGAGACCAACGCCTTCACCACCAAGGAATACACCTGCTACTACGCCCGCGTGCTGGACGAGGACCTGCCGCTGGCGATCGACGTCATGTGCGACCTGGTCGCCGACTCGGTGCTCGAGGCGGTCGACGTGGAGACCGAACGCGGCGTCATCCTCGAAGAGATCGCGATGCACGACGACGAGCCCGGCGACGAGGTGCACGACCTCTTCGCCCGCGCCGTCTACGGCGACCACCCCCTGGGCCGGCTGATCTCCGGCACCGAGGAGACGGTCACCCCGATGACCCGGCGGCAGATCCAGAGCTTCTACCGGCGCCGCTACACCGCACCGCAGATCGTCATCGCCGCCGCCGGCAACCTCGACCACGCCACCGTGGTCAAGCTGGTCCGCCAGGCCCTGCGCGGCACCCCGCTGGACACCGATCCGGAGGGGCGGCCGGGCACGCACCGGCCGGCCACCCCGGCGGTACGCACCAGACCGGCCACCACTCTGGTCGAGCCGAAGGAGTCCGAGCAGGCGCACGTGATCCTCGGCTGCCCCGGCATCGACCGGACCGACGAGCGGCGCTTCGCCCTCGGCGTGCTCAACAACGTCCTCGGCGGCGGCATGTCCAGCCGGCTGTTCCAGGAGATCCGCGAGCAGCGGGGCCTGGCCTACTCGGTCTACTCGTACGCCAGCCAGTACGCCGACAGCGGCCTCTTCGCCGTCTACGCCGGCTGCGCCCCCGGCAAGGTGGACGAGGTGCTGGAGCTGACCCGCGCCGAGCTGGCCCGGGTGGCCGCCGAGGGGATCACCGAGGCCGAGCTGGCCCGGGGCAAGGGCATGTCGAAGGGTTCGTTCGTGCTGGGCCTGGAGGACACCGGCTCGCGGATGAGCCGGCTGGCCAAGGGGGAGCTGCTCTACGGCGACCTGATGCCGGTGGACGAGCTGCTCACCCGGGTCGACGCGGTCACCCTGTCGGGCGTGAACACGCTCGCCGCCGAACTGCTGAGCCGGCCGATGTCCCTCGCGGTGGTCGGCCCGTTCGGCGAGCACGACTTCTCCGCCTGACCCGCCACCCCGCACCCGTTCGGATCTGCCCGGCCCGCGCGCCGGGTCGGCGGCGCTTTGCGTGTCGGTGTCCGCCGCCGCCGAAAGGCACGACATGCCGCAACCGGGGCGGATCACCGCCGTCCGGTGGGACGAGGGTGGTCCCGGCGGGTGACGGCGTCCGATTGGGATAGGTTGTGCCCCGTGACTGACGAGCAGGAGAAGGGCCTGGACGAGCCGATCCGGGTCGGCGTGCTGGGTGCCCGGGGCCGGATGGGCGTCGAGGTGTGCAAGGCGGTCGACGCGGCCGGAGACATGGACCTGGTGGCGATGGTCGACCAGGGCGACTGGCTGTTCAACGCCTCCGACGCGGGCGCCCAGGTGGTCGTCGACTTCACCACCCCGGACGTCGTCATGGACAACCTGCACTGGTGCATCGACCAGGGCATCAACGCGGTGGTCGGCACCACCGGCTTCACCGAGCAGCGGATCGAGCGGGTGCGCGGCTGGCTGGAGCGCAAGCCGGGCGTCGGCGTGGTGATCGCCCCGAACTTCGGCATCGGCGCGGTGCTGATGATGCAGTTCGCCGCGCGGGCCGCCCGGCACTTCGAGTCCGTCGAGATCATCGAGCAGCACCACCCGCGCAAGCTCGACGCCCCCAGCGGCACCGCCACCCACACCGCCCGCCGGATCGCCCGGGCGCGCGCCGACGCCGGCCTCGGCCCCGCGCCGGACGCCACCTCGGACGAGGTGCCGGGTGCGCGCGGCGCCGACATCGACGGGGTACGCGTGCACGCGGTGCGGGCCACCGGGCTGGTCGCCCACCAGGAGGTGCTCTTCGGCACCACCGGCGAGACGCTCACCATCCGGCACGACTCGTACGACCGGGCTTCGTTCATGCCGGGCGTGCTGCTGGCCGTCCGCGCGGTGCGCAACCGGCCTGGTCTGACCATCGGCCTGGACTCGCTGCTCGACTGAGTGCCGGCCGGCCGGAGCAGAGGGCCGGCCGGCACGGCAGGTGCGCAACCGCGATCAAGCGGCGCCGGCCCCGCGGCCCGTCACCGTCTCGGTGGAGAGCATCGACGAGGGGCCGACCCTCCGTTCGCTGATCAACGCGATGGTCACCCAGGAGGAGCACCGGCTGTCGGCCCTGCGCGGCGGCGACTGGCCCGACGAGAGCGACCGGTCCGCGTCGCCGGCCTCGCCGTCCGCCACGCGGCGGCCGGTCGGGATCGGCGGGAGTTCGCGGCACGGACCCTGGCCATCGGCGCCCTGCACACCGCCGGGATCACCGACCTGGGCGCCGGCGACCCACGGCCCTTCCTGGACGCCCGAGCGGCCTGAACCCTTCCCTTCGTCGGCGCCGTGTCGGCCGGTCGTCGCCGACGCGGGGCTCGACGGCGACGACCGGCGCGGGGAAGGCGGTCGTCGCCGGCGTGGCGCTCAGCGCGTCGGTCGGTACGGGGAAACCGGTCGTCCGCGGGGTGGGAATGCGCCTAGGCTCGGCTCCATGATCGATTCTGGGCTGCGCGACCGGGCCGGCCGCCACGTCACGCTGCGTTCCGTCGACGACGACAACTGGCGGGACGTCGCCGACATCGCCCCGCGCGACGACCAGCGCACCTGGGTTGCCGCGCTGGCCGCCCGCTACCTGGTGCTGACGATGCGCTCCGACGTCTGGACCTCGCTGGCCGTCTACGCCGACGAGACGGTGGTCGGGCACGTCATGTGGGGGGTCGACGACGACGGGTCCCGCTGGATCGGCGGCATGGTGATCGGCGCCGCCGAGCAGGACCGGGGCGTCGGTCGGGCCGTCGTCCGCACCCTCGCCGACTGGCTGGCCGCCCAGGCCGGCGGCAGCGTCGTCCGCCTCTCGTACCACCCGGACAACACACCTGCCGCCCGCCTCTACACCTCCCTCGGCTTCACCCCCACCGGCACCCTGGAGGACGACGAACTCGTCGCCGAACTCCGCCCCTGACCCCCGTCGATCATGAGGTTGACGGCGACGTCGATCGCGGATCGTGCCGTCAATCTCATGATCAACACGGCCTCAGGACCGGGCCCGGGCCGCGGTCAGCGGGGGGCGGGAGTGTCCTGGGGAAGGCGGGGGGTGGGGATCGGCGGGGTGACCTGGAGGTGGGCGGGGAGGCCGGTGATCGTGGGGATGCCCTGGTGGTCGACGTGGACGTCGACCGGGGCGCCCGCGACGCGGAAGCCGCGCACGGTCAGCGCGCCGAATTCCGGGCCAGCCAGCGGGCGCAGGGCGACCCGGCCGTTCGGCACGTCGGGGTACAGGCCCGCCCCGGCCTGGAGCAGCAGCACGGCGGCCGCCGCCGACCAGGCCTGCGGGCGGCAGGCGGCCGGGTACGGCGTCGGCCGGCCGAGCAGGTCGCGGTCGTCGCCGCCGTACAGCTCGGGCAGCCGGTGGTCGAAGCCCTCCGCCGCACCGAGCAGCCCCTCCGCCAGACCGAGGGCGGCCTCGCGGAAGCCGGCCCGGGCCAGCCCGGCGAGCACGATGGCGGTGTCGTGCGCCCAGATCGACCCGCAGTGGTACGACAGCGGGCTGAACCCGGCGTCGTCGGTGGACATGGTGCGCAGCCCGAACCCGCCGGCCAGCGCCTCGCCGGTGAGCAGGCGGGCGACCTGCGCCTCCTCCTCGCCGGAGAGCAGGCCGGTGCCGAGCAGGTGACCGATGTTGCTGGTCAGCGAGTCGACGGGGCGCTTGTCCCGGTCCAGCGCCAGCGCCGGGCGGGGTCCCTGCGGGCCACCGTCGACCCAGAACCGGGCCCGGAAGGTCTCCGCCAGCCGGGCCGCGTACCCGCGCCAGCGGTCGGCGCCCGGACGGCCGAACGCGTCGAGCAGGTCCGCCCCGCCGACGGCCGCCTCGTACGCGTACCCCTGCACCTCGGCCAGCACGATCGGTGGCGCGGCGAGCCGGCCGTCGCGGAACCGGACCGCGTCCCCGGAGTCCTTCCAGCCCTGGTTGGCCAGGCCGTGCCCGGTGGTGTCGACGTACTCGACCAGGCCGTCGCCGTCGGCGTCGGCGTGCTCGCCGAGCCAGCCCAGCGCCGCCTCCAGGTGCGGCAGCAGCGGCTCCACCTGGTCGGCGGCCAGACCCCAGCGCCAGGCGTCGTGCAGCAGTGCCACCCAGAGCATGGTGGCGTCGACGGTGCCGTAGTACGCCGGGGGCAGTTGTAGCCTCCCGTCGAGCAGGGCGAACTCCTTCCGGCGCAGCTCGTGCAGGATCTTGCCGGGCGCCTCACCGGTGGCCGGGTCGAGCCGGGCGCCCTGCCGGCGGGCGAGCACCCGCAGCGTCCCGGCGGCCAGTTCGGTGCCGAGCGGCAGCATCATCCGGGCCGCCCAGAGGCTGTCCCGGCCGAACAGGGTGAGGAACCAGGGCACGCCGGCGCCGAGGAAGACGTCCCCGGGGGCGGCGGGTTCGGCCAGGCGCAGCCCGCGCAGGTCGTCCAGCGAGCGGTCGAGCAGCCGGACCAGCCGCCGGTCGTCGGCCTGCGCCACCGGCCGGGACCAGTTCGGCTCCCCGGCCGGGGCGGTCACCACCGCCAGCGGGTCGTCCACCCGCAGCCGCCAGCGCAGGGTCACCGCCTCGCCGGGGCCGAGGTCGACCGGCCAGGAGAGCCGGGGCGCGGCGGCCCGGTCGCCGTCGGTGTCCACCCGGGCGCCCTCGCCGGTGACGGTCACCGTGATGCCGTCGGCGGCCCAGCTGAGCTGACCGGGTTGCCCGGCCTTGGCCTCGATCGGCACCGCCGCGCCGCCGGACTTGACCACCGCGATCGGCGCCAGGTCGCAGCCGAGGTCGACGCTGACCGTGGCACGCACCGGCGCGGCGGCCGTGGAGACGACGCGGACCTCCTCGTCGACGCCGTGCGGGCCGGCCCGGCGGGCCCGCTCCACCCGGACGGTGGGGTCCGGGCCGGGGTCGCCGAGCCAGCGGGCGAGGCCGACGAAGCGCGCGCCGTGCGGGCCGTCCGGGCCGTGGGTGAGCGCCTCCGGCTCCCGGTCGTCGATCCGCAGCTCGGCCCGGGACAGCACCCGGGCGTCGGCGTGGAAGACCCCCTGGACGCCGGCCGGGCGGACCTGCCCGGCCCGGTCACCCAGCGCGCTGGTCGGGGCGAGGACCACCCCGACCAGGTCGTGCAGCAGGGGTTGCAGCTGGCGTTCGGTCACGGTTTCGACTCCAGATCCTGAGGGGGTGGACGAGCTCTTGACAAGCCGTCCGGGGCGGTGCAAAGTGCGAAACATTCCAGAAACTTGAACGATCCAATCCTGCCGTATCCGAGTTGGATCGTTCAAGACGTCGAGAGGCATCAAGTGGCTGAAAAGGTGACCATCGCGACGGTGGCCCGGCACGCCCAGGTCAGCCGACAGACGGTGTCCAACGTGCTCAACGCCCCGCACATCGTGCGCGAGGAGACCCGCCAGCGCGTGCAGGAGGCCATCGCCACCCTCGGCTACCGGGTCAGCCAGGCCGCCCGGCAGATGCGCACCGGCCGGTCCCGGCTGATCGCCGTACGGATCGAGCCCACCCGCGACGGGATCAACGGCTCGGTGCTCGACCGCTTCCTGCACGGCCTCACCGAGACCGCCGAGGCGGCCGGCTACCGCGCCCTGCTCTACACCGCCGCCGACGCCGGCGCCGAGATCGCCACCTACGACGACCTGCTCAGCGCGTACGACCTGGACGGTTTCGTGCTCACCGGCACCGACCACGGCGACCCGCGTACCGCCTGGCTCGCCGACCGCAGCGTGCCCTTCGTGACCTTCGGCCGGCCCTGGGACGACCCCGACGCCCACCCGTGGGTGGACGTGGACGGCGCCGCCGGGACGGCCCAGGCCACCCGCCACCTGCTCGCCGCCGGTCACCGCCGGGTCGGCTTCATCGGCTGGCCGGCCGGCTCCGGAGTGGGAGACGACCGCCGCGCGGGCTGGCGGGAGGCCCTGCGGGCCGCAGGCGTCGACCCGACCGGACTGGACCGGGAGGCGGTGGACGGCATCGCCGAGGGTGAGCGGCTGGCCGCCGACCTGCTCGCCGCCGCGTCGCCGCCGACGGCCCTGGTCTGCGCCAGCGACTCGCTCGCGCTGGGTGTCCTCCGGGCCGCCCGCTCCTGCGCGCGGGCCCTGCCGGTGATCGGATTCGACGACACCCCGGTCGCCGCGGCGGTCGGGCTGACCAGCGTCAGCCAACCCCTGCACGACGCCGCCGCCCGCTGCGTGGACCTGCTCACCGCGGTCCTCGACGGGCCCCCGCGGACCCCTGCCCCCGTGCTGCTCCAGCCCTCGCTGGTTCTGCGGCACACCGCCTGACACCCGTCCCCCAACCAGGAGAACCGATGGCACCTCGAACCCTCACCCGCGCGGCGGTAGCCAGCCTCGCCGCCGTCGCGCTGTTCGGCTCCGCCGCCTGTGGCAGCGGCTTCGACGACGACAAGACCGAGACCACGCAGTCCAGCGGCCCGGCCAACCTGCAGATCCTGATCGGCTCCTCCGGCGACGCCGAGACCAAGGCGGTGCAGGACGCCGCCGCGAAGTGGGCGAGCGGCTCGGGCAACCAGGCCACCGTCACCCCGGCCCAGGACCTCACCCAGCAGCTCGGTCAGGCTCTCGCCGGCGGCACCCCGCCGGACGTCTTCTACGTCGACGCGGCCCGGTTCGCCGACTACGCCAGCGTCGGCGCGCTGGAGCCGTACGGCGACAAGATCAGCAACAAGGACGACTTCTACGAGAGCCTGCGCACCACGTTCACCTACGACGGCAAGCTGTACTGCGCGCCGAAGGACTTCTCCACCCTCGCCCTCCAGATCAACACCGACCTGTGGACGAAGGCCGGCCTGACCGACGCCGACGTCCCCACCAGCTGGGATCAGCTCACCGCCACCGCCCGCAAGATCAAGGCGAAGGGGCAGGTGCCGCTGGCCCTCGGCGACACCCGGGACCGGATGGGCGCGTTCCTGGTGCAGAACGGCGGCTGGCTGCTCAGCAAGGACGGCAAGCAGTCCACCGGCGACACCCCGGAGAATGTGGCCGCCCTCACCTACGTCAAGTCGCTGCTCACCGAGGGGCTGGCCCGCACCCCCAAGCAGCTCGACGCCGGCTGGTCCGGTGAGGCGTTCGGCAAGGGCAAGGCCGTGATGACCATCGAGGGCAACTGGATCAAGGGCGCCCTGCAGAACGACTTCCCGAACGTCAAGTACAAGGTCGTCGAGCTGCCCGCCGGCCCGAAGGGCAAGGGGACGCTCTCCTTCACCCAGTGCTGGGGCGTCGCCGCGAAGTCGAAGTACAAGGACCAGGCGATCAAGTTCGTCGAGGCGATGACCGCAGGCGACCAGCAGATGGCCTTCGCCACGGCGTTCGGCGTGATGCCGTCCCGGCAGTCCGTGCGGGACCAGTACACCGGCGCGTTCCCGGCGGACAAGCCGTTCATCGACGGCGCCGCGTACGCCCAGGGCCCGGTGAACGCCCCGAAGATGGACAGCGTCCTCAACGACCTGGAGTCCGGCCTGCAGGGGTTGGGCAACGGCGACCCGAAGACCATCCTCGGCAACTTCGACAAGAACGCCAAGGCGGCGCTCGGCGGCTGACGTGGATCCCGGGGGCGCCGCCGAACGGCGGCGCCCCCACCGGCCACCGCGCGAGTCGAAGGAGGGGAGATGGCAACCGAAGCACTCGCGGCACCGGTCACCGCGACCGGCCGCCCGCCGCGCCGCCCCGGAGGCGGCATCCGGGGCAACGAGAACGTCGCGGGCTGGCTCTTCGTCGCCCCGGTGATAGTGATCCTCGGCCTGTTCATGCTGCTGCCGATCCTGATGGCGCTCTGGGTCAGCCTCACCGACTGGAACGGGCAGGGCAGCCCGTTCACTTCGGAGGTGCCGTTCGTCGGCGCCGACAACTACACCAAGCTGTTCACCGAGGACGGGCTGGCCCGCCGCGACTTCATGACCAGCATCCGCAACAACATCTACTACGTGGCGATCGTGGTGCCGGCGCAGACGGTGCTCGCCCTCGGTCTCGCGCTGGTGGTCAACAACCGGATGCTCAAGGGCAAGGCGTTCTTCCGCAGCGCCTTCTACTTCCCGTCGGTGACCAGCTCGGTGGCGATCAGCGTGGTCTTCCTCTTCCTGTTCGCCAACTCCGGCGCGGTCAACGCCATGCTCGGCCTGTTCGGCATCGACGGGCCGCAGTGGTTCGCCGACTCGCGCGGCGTGCTGCACCTGCTGCTCGGCGCCGTCGGGGTGGACACCGCGCCGGCCGCGCTCACCGGCGGCGGTCCGCTCGGGCTGAGCTGGTGGGACTGGTTGTCCGGGCCGAGCGTCGCGATGACGTCGATCATCACGCTGGTCGTCTGGACCACCTCCGGGACGTTCATGCTGATGTTCCTGGCCGCGCTGCAGAACGTGCCGGTGGCGTTGGACGAGGCGAGCACCCTGGACGGCGCGACCCGCCGGCAGCGGTTCCGGTACGTCACCCTGCCGATGATCAAGCCGACCATGTTCCTGGTGCTCACCCTCGGCATCATCGGCTCCTGGCAGGTCTTCGACCAGGTCTATGTGATGAGCCAGGGCGAGCCGGCCAAGACCACTCTCACCCCGGCCTACCTGTCGTACCGGACCGCGTTCCGGGACTTCGACTACGGCCCCGGCGCGGCGATCTCGTTCGTGCTGTTCCTGATCATCATCGTGCTCACCCTGGTGCAGCGCCGGGTGATGGCCGACCGGGACACCGACGGGCCGCGGCGCGGCCGTTGGTGGCGTCGGCGCGTACCGGAAGGGCCGCAGTCATGACCGCGCTCACCGACCGCCCGCCGGTGGCGGCGGCCCCCGCAGGCCGCGACCGCCGCGAGGCCCGCACCCTGGCCAGCCGGTTCCTCGGGTACGCCGTCCTGATCTTCTTCGGGCTGGTCTTCCTCTACCCGTTCGTCATCCAGCTCGGCAACTCGTTCAAGACCGAGCCGGACGCGGCGGCCAACCCGCTGTCGCCGATTCCCGACCCGGTGACCCTCGCCGGCATCGAGCGGATCTTCGCCGGCACCAACTTTCCGCTCTGGCTCGGCAACTCGCTGCTGGTGACCGTCCTGGTCACCCTCGGCCGGGTGTTCTTCGACTCGCTCGCCGGGTACGCGCTGGCCCGGCTGCGGTTCAAGGGCCGGTCCGGGCTGTTCGCCGCGGTCATCGCGGTGATGGCGGTGCCCGGCGTGGTGCTGCTGATCCCGAAGTTCCTGGTGCTCAACCAGCTCGGTATCTACAACAGCTACGCCGGGCTGGTGGTGCCGCTGCTCGCCGACGCGGCCGGCGTGTTCATCATGAAGCAGTTCTTCGAGTCGGTCCCGGTCAGCGTGGAGGAGGCGGCCCGCATCGACGGCGCCGGCGTCTTCCGCACCTACTGGTCGGTGGTGCTGCCGATGGCCAGACCGGCGTTGATCACGCTCACCATCCTGTCCTTCCAGGGCTCCTGGAACGAGTTCCCGCACAGCCTCGTCTCGGTGCAGGACCCGGATCTGTTCACCCTGCCGCGCGGCCTGGCCGACCTGGTCAGCGGCTCGCTCGGCAAGGGCACCCAGTATCCGTTGAAGCTGGGGGCGGCGCTGCTGGCCACCATCCCGGTCGCGGTCCTCTTCGTGATCTTCCAGCGGTACTTCGTGCGGGGCGCCAACGAGGGCGCCGAGAAGGGCTGACCGGCCGGTGGCGGTTCCCGGCCCACGCCGGAAGCCGCCACCGAGCGGCGGCCCCTTCAGTCCGTGGGGACCGGCTCGGTCGGCACCGCGACGTGCAGGCGGAGCTGGGGGACCAGCATGTCGTCCACGTCCAGCGCCCGCGCCGCGCCGTCCGGCTCCCAGCCGGTGGAGGTGAGGAACTTCCGGGTCGCCTCGTCGCCGTCGAACGCCCAGGCCACCGCCCGGTCGAAGCCGTCCTCCCGCCACAGGTCCACCGCGGCCGCGAGCAGTCGGCTGCCGTGCCCGCGCCGGCCCCAGCGGGGCTCGACCAGCAGGTCGGTCACCGCGGCCACGCCGTCGGCCAGCGCCTCGGCCGGCTCGCCGGGGGCCAGCGCCTCGGCGTCCGCCGGACCGGAGGCGGCGAACCCCACCAGATAGGATTGCTCGGCCTGTTCGACGGCGACCAGCACCCGGTGCGCGCCGGAGGGCGGCTCCTGCACCGCCGCGCTCCACCGCCGGGCGAGCCACGCCTCGTCCAGGTTGTCGAGCACGTGCCGGGGCAGGATCCGGCGATAGGCGACCCGCCAGGTCGCGAGCTGGATTCGTGCGATCTCGCCGGCGTCCTCGGGACGCGCCGGGCGGACGTACCCCATGGCCATGGGACGGAAGCCTACGCAGGGCGGGAGTGACGATGGTGGCGCAGGGTGCCAGGCGGACGGCCGCCCAGGTCGTCGGGGTGGTCGCGCTCGCCGCCGTGGTGGCCGCCTTCCTCTCCGTGGCGGCCGTGCGGCACGGCTTCTTCGACCTGAAGGTCTACTACGGCGCGCTGACCTTCTGGGTCCACGACCACGGCGAGATCTACGACTACCTCAAGCCCGGCACCCAGTACGGCTTCACCTATCCACCGTTTGCCGCCCTGGTCATGCTGCCGATGGCGTACCTGCCGTGGCTGGCGGCGATCACCGTGAGCGTGGCCGCCAGCGTGGTGGTCAGCGCCGTGCTGGTCTGGTGGCTGCTGGACCCGGTGTCCCGCCGGGCCGGCTGGGCCCGCTGGTTCGCCCTGGCGGTGGCGCTCTGCCTGGCCGCCGCGTTCGAGCCGATGCGCGAGACGATCAACTTCGGCCAGGTCAACATGCTGCTGCTGTTCCTGGTCGCGCTGGACCTGCTCCGGCTGCTGCCGACCGGCAACCGGTGGGCGGGCGTGGGCATCGGCGTGGCCACCGCGATCAAGCTGACCCCGGGCGTCTTCATCGTCTACCTGCTGATCACCCGCCGCTGGCGGGCCGCGTTCACCTCGATGGCCGCCGCCGCGGTGGTGACTCTGCTCGCCGGCGCGCTCTTCCCGGACGCCTCCCGGGAGTTCTGGACCTCGGCGCTGTGGAACACCAACCGGGTGGGTGAGCTGGCGTTCGTCTCCAACCAGTCGCTGCGCGGCGTGGTGGCCCGGTTGAACCCGGAGCACCCGAGCACCCTGGCCTGGCTGGTGCTGGTGCTGGCCACCCTGGCGGTCTGGGCGTGGCGGTCCCGGGCGGCGGCGGCCGTCGGCGACTCCGCGACCGGGCTGGCGCTGACCGGCGCGCTGATGTGCCTGGTCAGCCCGGTCACCTGGGTGCACCACCTGGTCTGGCTGATCCCCGCGCTGATCCTGCTGGTGGACAACGCGGTGGCCGCGCCCGCCGGCGGACTGCGGCGGCGCGCCCTGCTGGCCTTCGCGGTGGTCGCGTACGGGCTCCTGATCAGCCGGATCGTCTGGGCCTGGGAGAAGGACTTCACCGGCGTGGACGGCTTCCTCGGCAGCAACACCTACGTCTGGATCAGCCTGGCGCTGCTGGTGCTGCTGCCGATCCGGCGGTGGGCCGCCCCGGCCACCGCCGGTCCGACCCGGCGCCCGGGGCCGCCCGGGTCAGCCGTCGAGCCGGCCGGCGTACCGCAGCTCGTCGAGCCGGACCGGGGGACGCCCGCCGGCGAGCGGCACCGGGTAGGTCGACCGCTCGCCGTCCGCTGACAGCCCGGCCCGCTCGTAGAAGCGGCGGGCCCGCGCGTTCTCGGCCAGCACCCAGAGCCGGTACTCCCGCCAGCCCCGGGCCGCCAGGCCGTCGCGGGCGGCGGCCAGCAGCGCCCGCGCGGTGCCGTCGCCCCAGTGCGCCGGCTCCACGTACGTCGCCAGCACCTCGCCGTACGCCGGGTCCAGGTCGCCCCGGTCCTGGTTGTTGCGGTACGGCCCGAACGTGGCGAACCCGGCGGGCACCCCGTCGACCTCGGCGAGCAGCGTGGTGAACGGGTGCTCCGGGTCGGCGGTGCCGAGGTCCCGTCGCCGCTGCGCCCAGGCCACCGGGTTGAGCCGGCGCAGCACCTCGTCGGGCATGATCCCGGCGTAGCCGGCCTGCCAGCCGTGGATGTGCACCCGGGCGATCGCCTCGGCGTCCTCGGGCTCTTCGCAACGGATGGTGAGCATGTGTCCGTTCTATGCCTCGGCGGGCGTACCGTCCAGCGTCCGCTCCGGCGTCGTACCGCTGGTTTAGGGTGCCCGACGATGGCCGTACCGGAATCGCTCTCCCTCGCCCAGGCCCGGCGGGTGGCGCTCGCCGCCCAGGGCTTCGCCGACCCGGCGCCCACCGGCGTGCCCACCCGGCGGCACCTGCGCCGGGTGCTGGACCGGGTCGGGTTGATCCAGATGGACTCGGTCAACGTGCTGCAACGGGCGCACTACCTGCCGCTCTACAGCCGGCTCGGGCCCTACCCGACGGCCCTGCTCGACACCGCCGCCTACCGCCGCCCCCGCGAGTTGTTCGAGTACTGGGGCCACGAGGCGTCGCTGGTGCCGGTGGGGCTGCACGCGGCGCTGCGCTGGCGGATGGCCCGGGCCCACTCCCACGCCTGGGGCGGCATGCGGCGCATCGCCCAGGAGCAGCCCGAGCTGGTCGCCTGGGTCCGCGACGAGGTGGCCGCCCGGGGGCCGCTGACCGCCGCCGAGATCGAGCACGACGCGCCCCGGGAGACCGGCAACTGGGGGTGGAACTGGTCGGCGGTGAAGCGGGCCCTGGAGTTCCTCTTCTGGGCCGGCGAGGTGACCGCCGCCGACCGGACGACCTCCTTCGCCCGCCGCTACGACCTGCCGGAGCGGGTGCTGCCGGCCGCCGTCCTGGCCGCGCCCACGCCGACCGACGCGGAGGCGTACCGCACGTTGGTGTCGGTGGCCGCGCGGTCGCTCGGGGTGGCCGCCGAGCCGGAGCTGCGCGACTACTTCCGGCTTCCGCTGGTCGGCGCCCGGCAGGCGATCGCCGAGCTGGTCGAGGCCGGCGAGCTGCGGCCGGTGACGGTGCAGGGCTGGCGGCAGCCGGCCTGGCTGCACGCGACCGCCCGGCTGCCCCGGTGGGTGCGCGGCACCACCCTGGTGAGCCCCTTCGACCCGCTGGTCTGGGAGCGGGCCCGCACCGAGCGGCTCTTCGACCTCAGCTACCGGATCGAGATCTACGTGCCCGCGCCGCAGCGGGTGTACGGCTACTACGTGCTGCCGTTCCTGCAGGGGGAGCGGTTCACCGCGCGGGTCGACCTCAAGGCCGACCGCCGGGCCGGGGTGCTGCTGGTGCCGGCCGCCTGGATCGAGCCGGGCGCCGACCCGGGGGAGACCGCCGTCGCCCTCGCCGCCGAGCTGCACCGGCTCGCCGGCTGGCTCGGCCTGGACGCGGTGGCCCCGCCGGTCGCCGGGGATCTCGCCGATCCGCTGGCCGCCGCGTTGAAGGGCGTGGCCGGTGTACCGTGAGCGCGTGACGAGCGTGGACGGGTCGGCGGGTCAGCCGGGTCAGCAGGTGCCCGACATCGACCCGCCGCAGGCCGCCCCACCCGCGGCGGCGCCCGCCCCCTACGGCGACGCCGCTCCGCAGGCCGAGACCGTCCCGCACGGAGACGCCGCTCCGCAGGCCGAGGCCGTCCCGCACGGCGACGCCGCTCCACACGGTGACGCGGTCGCCGGCGCCTGGCCGTACGACGCCGCTCCCGCCGCCTGGCCGCCCGGCGCCTACCAGCAGGTCGAGCCGGACCGACTCACCCGTTTCGTGCTCCGGGTGCACGCGCGCTCCCCGCGCTGGGCGGCGCCGCTGGCCGCGCTCGGCTGCGTCGGCATCGGCGTGGCGTACGCGCTGGTCAGCGACCCCACCCGCAGCGACCCGGACGCCGCCCCGAGCTGCCTGCTCAAGCTGACCACCGGGCTGGACTGCCCGGGCTGCGGCGGCACCCGTGCCCTCTGGTACGTGCTGCACGCCGACCTGCCCGCCGCCGCCCGGCACCACTTCCTGTTCGTCTTCGCGCTGCCCTTCCTGGCGTACCTCTTCGTGGCCTGGGCCGGGCAGCAGGCGTTCGGCTGGCGCCTGCCCGAGCTGCGGATCAGCCCACCGGTGATCGCCGGCTTCCTCGCCGTCTGGCTGGCCTTCTCCGTCGCCCGCAACCTGCCCTGGGCCCCGTTCACCGCGCTCTACGTCTGACCACCCCACCGTCCCCCGGCCCGCGCCGCGCGCCCGGCGGCACTCGCCGCGCCATTCGCGCCGCCCGCTTGCGCCGCCCGCTCGCGCCGCCACTGCCGCGCGTCCCAACGGCCCGACGTGGCACGCCCTTCGCGAGATCTTGGACACTTGCCGTTCGAATGGAACGGAAAGCGTCCAAGATTCGCAGGTGGCGCGGCGTTTCCGTCCCGCGAGCCCGACTTTGGCCCACCGGTGCCGGGCCACTACAGTCGCAGGAATGCCGGAGATGGTGCAGCCCCAGGTCAAGCTGATCGCATGGACCCAGTTCCAGGCCCCGGACGACGTGCCGTGGTCGACCGACGCCGACGGCGGCCAGGCTCTCGCGGAGTTCGCCGGCCGGGCCTGCTACCAGAGCTGGAAGAAGCCCAACCCGGCGACCGCCACCAACGCCGGCTACCTGGCGCACATCCTGGAGGTCGGGCACCTCTCGGTGCTGGAGCACGGCTCGGTGAGCTTCTACTTCACCGGGATCTCCCGCTCGTTCACGCACGAGCTGATCCGGCACCGGCACTTCTCGTACTCCCAGCTGTCCCAGCGGTACGTCCCGGAGCGGGACGCGGCCATGGTCGAGCCGACGGTGATCGCCGAGGAACCGGAGCTGCACAAGAAGTTCGTCGAGGCCGCCGAGGCGAGCGTCCGGGCCTACACCGAGCTGCTGGAGGGGCTGGAGCGGCGCTTCTCCGACGAGCCCAACCCGACCCTGCGGCGCAAGCAGGCGCGGCAGGCGGCCCGCGCGGTGCTGCCCAACGCCACCGAGACCCGGATCGTGGTCACCGGCAACTACCGGGCCTGGCGGCACTTCATCGCCATGCGTGCCACCGAGCACGCCGACGTGGAGATCCGCGAGCTGGCGGTGGAGTGCCTGCGCCAGCTCCAGCGGGTGGCCCCGAACGTCTTCGCCGACTTCGTCGTCTCCACCCTGCCCGACGGCACCGAGGTGGCGACCAGCCCGCACGCAGAGCTGTCCTGAGCCCTTCCCCACCAGCCGTCCGGTGGTCGTCCGCTAGGTTGTGAGCATGACGCACGACCACCCTGCCACCCCCGACCGGGGCGTTTCGCGCCCGTTCGGGCGACTCCTCACGGCCATGGTGACCCCGTTCACCGCCGACGGGTCCCTCGACCTGGACGGTGCCGTACGGCTCGCCGCCCACCTCGTCGACGAGCAGGGCAACGACGCGCTGGTGCTCAACGGCACCACGGGGGAGTCGCCGACCACCACGGACGCGGAGAAGGAGACCCTGATCCGGGCGGTCGTGGAGGCGGTCGGCGACCGGGCCCGGATCGTCGCCGGGGTGGGCACCAACGACACCCGGCACACCATCGAGCTGGCCGCGTCGGCCGAGAAGGCCGGGGCGCACGGCCTGCTGGTGGTCACCCCGTACTACAACAAGCCGCCGCAGAGCGGGCTGCTGCGCCACTTCACCGCGGTCGCCGACGCCACCGGGCTGCCGATCATGCTCTACGACATCCCGCACCGGGCCGGGGTGGCCATCGCCACCGACACGCTGGTGCGCCTCGCCGAGCACGGCCGGATCGTCGCGGTGAAGGACGCCAAGGGCGACCTGACCGCCACCGGTTGGGTGCTCAGCCGCACCGATCTGGCCTTCTACAGCGGTGAGGACTCGCTCACCCTGCCGGCGCTGGCCGTCGGCGGGGTCGGCCTGGTGGGCACGTCGACGCACTTCACCGGCGCGCTGACCAAGCAGCTGATCGAGGCGTACGAGGCGGGGGACACCGGCACCGCGCTCAGCCTGCACCGGCGGCTGCTGCCGCTGTACACCGGCGTCTTCCGTACCCAGGGTGTGATCCTGGTGAAGGCCGGCCTGGCCGCCAAGGGCCTGCCGGCCGGCCCGGTGCGCCCGCCGCTGGTGGACGCCACCGACGATGAACTCGCCCAGCTGCGCGCCGACTGCGCGGCGGCGGGCCTGGAACTGCCCGAATGATCGAACGACACGACGGACGCCGGGTAACGGCGTCGCAGAATGAGGTGGACGCGTGACCGAGGCGCACATCGAGGGTGAACTGCCCCCGCCGTTGCCGGAGGGCGGCCTGCGGATCATCCCGCTCGGCGGGCTCGGCGCCATCGGTCGCAACATGACCGTCTTCGAGTACGACCGCAAGCTGCTCGTCGTCGACTGCGGGGTGCTCTTCCCCGACGTCGAGCAGCCGGGCGTGGACCTGATCCTGCCGGACTTCGGCCCGATCCTGGACCGGCTGGACGACGTCCAGGCGATCGTGCTCACCCACGGTCACGAGGACCACATCGGCGCGGTGCCGTACCTGCTCGCCCACAAGCCGGACATCCCGCTGGTCGGCTCCCAGTTCACCCTGGCCCTGGTCGAGGCGAAGCTGGCCGAGCGGCGGATCCAGCCGTACACGCTGACCGTGCGGGAGGGTGGCCGGGAGCGGCTGGGCCCGTTCGAGTGCGAGTTCTTCGCGGTCAACCACTCGATCCCGGACGCGCTGGCGGTGGCCATCCGCACCCCGGCCGGCCTGGTGCTGCACACCGGCGACTTCAAGATGGACCAGCTCCCGCTGGACGGCCGGATCACCGACCTGGCCGGCTTCGCCCGGCTCGGCGCCGAGGGCGTGGACCTGCTGCTGTCGGACTCCACCAACGCGGAGATCCCCGGCTTCGTCACCCCGGAGCGCGAGATCGGGCCGGTGCTCGACTCGATCTTCGCGAAGGCCAAGGGGCGGATCATCGTCGCCTCGTTCGCCTCGCACGTGCACCGGGTGCAGCAGGTCTTCGACTCGGCGGTCGAGCACGGCCGCAAGGTGGCGCTGATCGGCCGGTCGATGGTGCGCAACATGGGCATCGCCCGGGACCTCGGCCTGCTCAACATCCCGGCCGGCCTGGTGGTCGGGATCGAGGAGGCGACCACGCTGCCGCCCGAGCAGATCGTGCTGATGTCCACCGGCTCGCAGGGCGAGCCGATGAGCGCGCTGGGCCGGATGGCCAGCGGCGACCACCGGCACATCACCATCGCCCCCGGCGACACCGTGGTGCTGGCCAGCTCGCTGGTGCCGGGCAACGAGACCTCCGTCTACCGGGTGATCAACCGGCTGGCCCGGGCCGGCGCGGTGGTCGTGCACAAGGACGTGGCCAAGGTGCACGTCTCCGGTCACGCTCCCGCCGGTGAGTTGCTCTACCTGCTCAACGTGGTCCGCCCGAGCAACCTGATGCCGGTGCACGGCGAGTGGCGGCACCTGCGGGCACACGCCCGCCTCGGCGTCGAGTCCGGCGTCGCCCCCGACCGGGTGGTGATCTGCGAGGACGGCGACGTGGTCGACCTGGTCGAGGGCCGGGCCAGCCTGGTCGGGCACGTGAAGAGCCGCTACGTCTACGTCGACGGCCTCGCCGTCGGCGACGTCAGCGAGTCGCTGCTCACCGAGCGGCGGATCCTCGGCGACGGCGGCTTCATCGCCACCACCGTGGTGGTCGACTCGGTCACCGGCAAGGTGGTCGGCGGCCCCACCCTCTCGGCGAAGGGCTTCTCCGAGGACCCGGAGGCGTTCAACCCGGTCGTCCCGCTGGTCACCGAAGCGCTCAACCGGGCCGCGGCGGACGGCATCACGGACCCGCACCAGCTCCAGCAGATCGTCCGGCGCACCGTCGGGCGCTGGGTCAACGACAAGTACCGCCGCCGTCCGATGATCGTCCCGACGGTCGTCGAGGTCTGACCACCGGCTCCGCACGCCGGTCCACCGTCCGCGGTGGACCGGCGTCGTCGTGTCCGGGTACGCCCCGGCGGGTCACCGGACGGGCCGCCCGACTGGCAGGGTCAGGTAATCCAACTGTCTTGTATTCGCGTTGATGGCCGGTCCAGCAATCACGGTGGGTCACGCTGCCCTTGGTGCTGGTGGCCAGATCTGCAGCCAACGATCATGATCTGACGGCGCGGCGGCCGACCCGGATGCCGGACTGACAGTGAGGGTGTCGGGACGACTGGCGCGCCATGCCGGCGGCAGATCCGTGCATCTGATCTTGTGTTGCGCACGTCGTAGACGCGCAGAGGTGGTACGCGGTGACGCTCAGGCGTTAGGGCGGCGGCGGCCTGGTGGTGGTGCACGTCCGGCCGTCGAAGGGCGCACGGCGCCGCTGCCGGCGCTGCGGGCGCCGGTGCGCCGGCTATGACTCCGGCCGGGGCAGGCGACGGTGGCGGGGGCTGGACCTGGGCCCGCTGCGGGTGGTGATCGAGGCCGACGCGCCGCGGGTCACCCGCCCCGAGCATGGGGTCGTGGTGGCCGCGGTGCCGTGGGTGCGTCACGACGCCGGGCATACCCGGATGTTCGACGACACGCTCGCGTGGCTGGCCACCGCCTGCGCCAAGAGCGCGGTGGTGCAGTTGATGAGGGTCGCGTGGCGCACGGTCGGGTCGGTCGTGGCGCGGGTGTGGGCCGACAGCGGCGGCGCGGCCGACCGGTTCGCGGGGCTGCGTCGCATCGGCGTGGACGAGATCTCGTTCCGGCGTGGCCACAAGTACCTGACCATTGTCGTGGATCATGACAGTGGCCGTCTGGTATGGGCCGCCGAGGGCCGTGACGCCAAGACCTTGGACGCCTTCTTCGACGCGCTCGGCGAGCAGCGGGCCGCCGAGCTCACCCACGTCACGGCCGACGCCGCCGAATGGATCGCCACCGTGGTCGCCCGGCGTGCCCCGCGGGCGATGCGCTGCGCTGATGCATTCCACATCGTCGCCTGGGCCACCGACGCCCTGGACGTGGTACGCCGGCAGGTGTGGAACGCTGCCCGTGGCGGCAAGGGCAAGGCCACCGAGACGTCCAAGGCGTTGAAGCGGGCCAGGTACGCCCTATGGAAGAATCTGCGGAACCTCACCGACCGTCAGCAGGCCAAGCTGGCCTGGATCGCCAAGACCGACCCGCGGCTGCACCGCGCCTACCTGTTGAAGGAAGGGCTGCGTACCGTCTTCGCCGCCGACGGCACCGACGGGATCGAGGCGCTCAACTCGTGGATCTCCTGAGCCCGGCGCTGCCGCATCCCCGCCTTCGTCGAACTGGCCAAACGGATCACCCGCCAACGTGACGCCATCCACGCGGCGCTGCTGTCGGGACTGTCCAACGCCCGCATCGAGTCGGTCAACACCCGCATCCGGCTGATCATCCGCCGCGGCTTCGGATTCCACAGCGCCGAGGCCATCATCGCCCTTGCCATGCTCCAACTCGGCGGCCACCGACCCGCCCTACCAGGCCGGACATGACCCACACATCAGTCAGGAGCGCCGCAAAGTCGTGAGGTGCCCGGCTAGAAGTGTTTGGTGTAGACGCGCCTTCTTGGTGGTAGCAGGTCGGGCATGACCGGTTCAGAAGGTCATCAAGGTTTCTACGCCTTGTTGATCTGTCCGAAGTGAGGCATGCCCGCGCTGAACGGTTCCGCCAGTTCCCGCGCGTCCACCGAGCCGATCCAGGCGTGGAACTCGTCCGCCGATCGGGTCAGCCGGCCCGCGCCGCCGCGCAGCGCCACCGCCGCGATTTCCGCGTAGCGGTAACGCCGTCGATGCCCGGGCACCGGCCGACCGTACCGCCAACCGTGCTCGCGCCATCGTGCTTGACACTCGACGTCAAGTGCTTGACGATGGGTGTCAAGTAACGGAGGAGGCAGCATGTCGCCAACCCACGAGGAACTGACCGAGCAGTTCATCCGGTTGATCGACATCCGCCTGCTCGACCCCCTCGAAATCCTGGTCGACGGCCACGACGCCATCGACCCGCTGCGCGCCGTCATCCGGGATCGGGCCCGATCCTGGGCCACCACGATCGTCAGCGGCGACGACCGGGCCGCCGTCAGCGTGGTCATGCGCGCGATCTCCACCCTCTACCCGGGGGACGGACCGTTCGACCCCCCCCTCGACTGGTGGCGCAGCCCCTTCGGCCAGGCCGTCGCGCGACGGGTCGGCCACCCGACCGCCGAATCGGTGTCGTACGCGGTGGCCGGCGCCATGCTCGGCATCACCCGCCAGGGCGTCCACGACCTGGTCTCCCGCGACAAGCTCGCCCGCCACCCCGTAGGTGGCGTGCGCTCCGCCTCCGTACGCGACCGACTGCTCAAGGAAGGAACCCGACGTGTCTGAGACCATCATCGACTCCGGGACCGTGCCCATCGCGATCCGCGACTTCGGCGGACCCGGACAACCGCTGCTGCTCCTTCACGGCGCTGGCGGCAACCTCGCCCAGATGACCACCCTCGCCGAGCACCTGCGCCCGACCCACCGGGTGGTCACCGTCGACCTGCGCGGTCACGGCCGGTCCGGAGACGGCCGGTGGCGCTGGGACGACGTACTGGCCGACCTGGCCGCCGTCACCGACCACCTCGGCCTCACCTCCCCCGCGGTGGTCGGCGTCTCCCTCGGCGGTATGCTCGCCACCCTTTGGGCGCAGCGTCACCCGGAGTGCCCCGGTGCCGTCAGCTTGGACGGCAATCCGCCGTTAAACCGTCCGGACCAGCTCGCCGGGATGGATCCGGAGCAGGCCGAGACCGAGCTGGCCAAGCTGCGGGCCGTCTTCGACGGGATGGCCGCGATGCTGGCCGAACCGCTAACCGCCGAACAGGTGGCCGCCATGCTGGCGGGGCAGCGGGCCATGGCCCAGCGCTACGGCGCCGCACCCGACGTTTGGGTGGCGGCCTTCGAACGCAACCTCGTGCCCGGCGACGACGGCCGCAGCCGGCTGCGGCCCGGCCCGGACCTCACCCGGCAGCTCCGGGACGCCATGGACTCCCTCGACCTGATGCCCGCCTACCGCGACGTCCGCTGCCCGCTGCTGCTCGTTCTCGCCACCGAGGACCTCCCCGAACAACAGCCGTTCCACAGCCTGTACGAGGCGTACCGCAAGGTCACCGCCGAACGGCTTGCCACTGTGGACAACTCGTCTCTGCGGGTGTGGCATCTCGCCGGCGCCAGCCACGCGATGGTCGCCGAACGCCCACAGGAGCTCGCTACCCTCATCACCGACCTCCTCAGCCCTCACGACTGAGGGCGACCCGCAGCAGCCCGCCTCCTGGCGAAGCTCGGACCTGCCTGCGGTCATGAGGGCCATGGGAGAGACCGAGGTGCGGCGCACTGTCGAGATGGCGTGGCGGATGGAAGCCGGGCGGGTCGTCGCCGGCATCGCGGGGATCGTCCGCGACGGCGTACCGGCCAACCCGGGGGCGTGGCTGGTCACCGTCAGCAAGCACCGGGCCGTCGATGCGCTCCGCCGCCGACCGGATGGGGTGCGGCCCCGAGTCGCGACCTCTTACCGGCCGGTGGCACCGTCGATAAGCTCCCGCAGGATGTCGGCGTGTCCGGCATGCCGGATGGTCTCGCTCGTCATGTGGGCGAGCACCCAGCGAAGCGTACGAGGCGAGTCACCGACCGGCTGCGCGGTGAGGACGTCCGGGCCAGCGGCTGCGATGATGTGGACGTCGCTCTCGGCAATCGCAGCCCGATAGCCGGCTGATCTGGGGACCGGTCCGGCTCGACCGCCATGTCGAAGTCGACGTCGGCGTAGCGCTGGTCACCGGCGAACGTGTAGCCGAACCAGTACTGTTCGGCGTCGGTCAAGTGCTGGACCAGGCCCAGCAGTGTGGTGTCGGAGACGACCAGGCGGCGCCGCAACTGCTCCTCGCTCAAGCCCGCAACCTTCTTCAGCACGCATGACCGAGCGAAGGACAAGAAGGCCAGGGCGGTGTCGAGCTCGCCACCGTCGTTGCGCGGCACAGCTTCGCGTTGGGACTCGAGCATGCCCCGACCGTACATGCTTGCCATCGGGGGGAGGCAGGCGCGGACGTCGTCTGAGCGGTTCTGACCAGACGCCCGCTCATCGCTAGATGCGGATGCTCGGCACGGGCGGCTCAGGTTTCGGCCCGTGACAGAGCGTCACCCTGACGGCGTTGATGAGAGAATTCCGACTACTCGATCAACAGAACCTGCCAGTCCCGACCCCCGGCCTGGCGATAGGCCTTGAAGCTGTCTAACTTGATCTTTAACCTCCGACGGTCCTTTGGGGACCCTGACTGGTCACGGAAACAGCCCTTGGTCGATGATCTTCTTGTCTAGGGAAGAGCATCAA
>NZ_JBFALG010000041.1:0-62028 GCF_040656135.1 Micromonospora sp. NPDC050200 | reverse complement strand
CTGACCCCCGCTATCCGGCTCCCGACGACAGCCGGGTGAGCAGCGCGTACAGCGGGTCGCGCCGATCGCGGGAGCCGGTGGGGCCGGGCGCCTCGCGCCGCATCCACCGGCCCGCCTCCGACCGGGTCCACTCCCGTACGGCCCACCGCTCGGCGATGGCCCACCGCCCGGCCCGGCGGGTCATCAGGTCCACGTAGCGGAAGCCGCTGGTGAAGTTGAGACTTGGGTCGTCGGCCGGCTCTCCCCAGTGCACGGCGGTCCCGTACGTCTCGGCCACGGCCCGGTCGCCGTGCAGCTCCACCAGGTGGTTGCCGACGATGTGCATGGTGCCGGCGAGCCGGCGCAGCAGCGGCTCCACCCACGCCAGGAACTCGTCGATCGGTCCGTCGAAGCCGGTGTGGTGGTCGACCCCGTCGGGGTGGTACGCCGACCTCACCAGATCGAGGTCGAGTCGGTCGATGCCCCGGCAGTAGCGCAGGACGACCTCGTGGATCTGCTGCCGGTCAGCCGGTTCGGCGGCCTGGGTCCCCGACATCCGCGCCTCCTCTCCCGTCCGCTGCCCTGCGGCTACTGGGTGACGGTCCAGCCACCGTCGACCGGCAGGAAGACCCCGTTGATGTAGCCGGCCGTCGGAGAGAGCAGGAACAGCACCGCGTACGCGATGTCGTCCGACGTGGCCATCCGGTGCAGCGGTATCCGGCCCAGGACCCGCTGCCCGACCTCGCTGTCGACGAAGCCGGCCAGGCGGGGAGTGTCCGTCATCCCGGGCGCGACCGCGTTGCTGCGCACCTCGTCGCTGCGATACGCCGCGAGGTGGCGGGTGTAGCCGGTGATCGCGGCCTTCGCTGCGCAGTACCAGTCGGAGGCGGTGCCGACCAGGTTGCCGGCGACGGAGGCGATGTTGACCAGCGCTGCGCCCGGCGGTGCCCCGCCCGCCAGCCAGGTGTCGGTGACCCGCCGGACGCTGCCCACCGCGATCCGCAGCGCCTCGTCGAACTCCAGGTCCACGGCGGAGGACGGGCCGGCGTTGTTCACCAGGTAGCGAACGGTCCCCAGCTCCCGGGCGCGGGCGACCGCCGCCGCGACGGCGGCAGGGTCGCTGACGTCGGCAGTGATCGCCGCGGCCCGACCACCGGACCGTTCGATCCGCTCCGCTGTGGCCGCCGCGCCGGCCGGGTTCAGGTCCACGGCGGCGACGGTCAGGCCCATCTCGGCGGCCCTGGTCGCGACCGCCTGGCCGATGCCGCTGCCGGCACCGGTGACCAGCACGACGTCGCGAGGGGTGAAGCCGAACTGCGGCACGCTCATCGGGCCTCCTCCATTATCCTATCAAGCGCTTGCTTGGAAGGTAGGCTCGGCCGCCGGTAGCCGTCAAGGCCTGGCGCGGCGCGCACCCAGTGCGAGAGCAAGACCGGCGAGGCTCGCCAGCACTCCGAAGACGGAGAAAGCCCAGCCGGCGCCGACCCACCGGACGAGGCCGCCGAGACCCAGGCCGCCGAAGGGGAGCAGCCCACCCCAGCAGATGAAGTACAGGCTCATCACCCGCCCGCGCTGGGCGTCGTCCACTAGGTGCTGCAGGATCGAATTGATCGATGTCATGATCGACAGGGTGAGCCCGCCGGCGAGAATCATCAGCACGATGAGCAGCGGGAACGATGCCACCACCCCGAGCAGCGCCATCACCACTCCGAGCACCACGAGCTGGACCGCCGCCGGGAGCGGGCTCAACCCCCGGCCCCGCCACGCCACGGAGAGCACCCCGAGGAACGAGCCGATGCCGCCCAGGGTCACCAGCGTCGGAAAGGTGGACTCGCTGTCGCCGCCGACCCGGGCCGCGATCAGCGGCAGCTGCGCCAGATAGGACGAGCCGAAGACGGAGGTCGCCGCGACGACGCCCAGCGCCGGCAGGGCCGGGTGCCGCTCTCGCACGTGGTGGATGGCGGCCGCGAGCCGGCGGCGTGCCGTCCCGCCCGGCGCCGCCCGCGCTGTCCGCACCGCAGGTCCGCCCGCGACGAGCCGGCCGGCCAGCGCGGCGGCGCCCAGCGACAGCATCGCGTAGACGACGAAGGCGCTGGCCGCGCCGCCGATCAGCAGCACCGGACCGACCAGCGCCGGGCCGGTGATCCGGGCCAGGTTCAGCCCGGCGGCCTGGAGCGGCACGGCGCTGGTCAGATCCTCCTCCGGCACCATCGCGGCGATCAGGGCCTGACTGGCCGGGGAGACGATGGTGATGACACAGCCGGCCAGGAAGCTGAGCACCATCACGGCCGGCGTCGACATGACCGCCAGCGTGGCGAGCAGCGTGGCGGCCACCGCGAGCAGCGCTGCGGCCGCCTGCACGGAAACCATCAGACTCCGCCGGTCCATGCTGTCCGCCAGCATGCCCGCGGGCAGCGACAGGAGCAGGTATGGCGCGAGGCTGCAGAAGTACAGCAGGCCAAGGGCCAGCGGATCGTTCCCGGTACGGTGGGCCACCTCCCACTGGAACGCGACCGACGAGATCCAGTACCCGAGCTGCCCGAGGAGGACCACCGTCCACAGCAGGCGGAACGATGGATGCCGCAGCGCGCGGAACACCTGGACTAACTGTCGCCGGGCCGGGCGGCGAGGATCCGGGCCGGAATCTCGCCGCCGCCGTCGACCAGCAGCTCCGTGCCGTTCACGTAACCGGCGAGCGGTGAGCTGAGCAGCAGGCAGGCGGCGGCGACGTCGTCCGGTGTCGCCATCCGCCCCAGGGGAATCGTCGCCGCGACCGCCCGCACCCCTTCCTCGTCGCCGTAGTGCAGGTGCGCCAGCTCGGTGCGGACCAGGCCGACGGTGACCTGATTGACCCGCACCCTGGGGCCGAACTCCAGCGCCAGGGCCCGGGTCAGGGTGGTCAGCCCGGCCTTGGCCGCGGAGTAGGCCGCGGTGCCCGGCGCGGGGTCGCGCCCGGCGACGCTGCCGATGTTGAGAATCAGCCCGCCCTCGGCTTGCCGCTGCATCACCGCGTTGGCGGGCTGCGCGAGGAAGAAGGGGGCCAACAGGTTCAGCGAGACGATCGAGCTGATGAACCGGGGGGAGACGGTCGCCGCGTCGGCCATGGGTGAGCCGCCGGCATTGTTGACCAGGATGTCGAGCCGGCCGAACCGCTCGACCGCAGCGTCGACCACCGCCGCGGCCTGCTCGGGCTGCCGGACGTCGGCCTGGACGAACTCCGCGCCGCGCTCACCGCCGGCCGGCAACTCGTCGACCGCGGTACGGCCGCAGACCAGCACCCGCGCGCCGGCCGCAAGGTACCGGCGGGCGATCTCCGCGCCGATGCCGCGGGTGCCGCCGGTGACGATCACCGCCTTGCCGGTCAGGTCCGGATCCATCAGAGCCTCTCGATGATCGTGACGTTGGCCTGTCCGCCGCCCTCGCACATCGTCTGCAGGCCGTACCGGCCACCGGTGCGCTCGAGCTCGTGCAGCAGGGTGGTCATCAGCCGCGCGCCGGTGGCCCCGAGCGGGTGCCCCAGCGCGATCGCCCCGCCGTTGACGTTGACCCGTTCCGGGTCGGCGCCGGTCTCCTTGATCCAGGCAAGCACCACCGATGCGAACGCCTCGTTGACCTCGAACAGGTCGATGTCCGCGATCGACAGGCCGGTACGGGCCAGCGCGTGGGCCGTGGCCGGGATGGGGGCGGTCAGCATCCAGACCGGGTCGGCGCCGCGTACGGACAGGTGGTGGATCCGGGCGCGCGGGGTGACCCCGTGCTCCCGCACCGCCCGCTCGGACATCACCAGCAGGGCCGCCGCGCCGTCGCAGTTCTGGCTGGCCATCGCGGCGGTGATGCTGCCGCCCGGCTCCAGCGGTGGGAGGCCGGCCATCTTCTCCAGCGAGGTGTCCGCCCGGGGGCAGGTGTCGACCGTGGCCGCGTCGAGCGGAAGGATTTCACGGTCGAACCGGCCCTCGGCGATCGCGGTCAGCGCGCGCTGGTGGCTGCGCAGCGCGAACGCCTCCATCTCCGGGCGGCTCGCGCCCCACTTCTGCGCGATCATCGCCGCGGAGCGGAACTGCGAGACCGGCTGGTCACCGTAGCGGCGGCGCCATCCGGACGAGCCGGAGAACGGGTCCGGGAAGCCGAACTCGGCCCCGGTGGTCATCGCCGCCGAGATGGGGATCGCGCTCATGTTCTGCACGCCGCCGGCGACGATGATGTCGGCGGTGCCGCTGAGCACGGCCTGGGCGGCGAAGTGCACCGCCTGTTGGGACGAACCGCATTGCCGGTCGACCGTCACCCCGGGCACGTGGTCCGGCAGGCCGGCGGCGAGCCACGCGGTGCGGGCGATGTCCCCGGCCTGCGGGCCGATGGTGTCCACGCAGCCGAGGACGACGTCGTCCACGGCTGCGGGATCCACCCCGCTGCGCGACATCAGCCCGGAGATTACGCGGGCGCCCAGATCCGCGGGATGCACCCCGGCGAGGGCGCCGCGGCGTCGGGTCACCGGCGTCCGAACCGCCTCGACGATGTAGGCCTCCGCCATGCTGCCTCTCCTCCGGTCCGTGGCCGTACGGTGGGGTGGGTGTCTCACCCCGGCCCCGCCAGGGTGAGCTTACCAAGCGCTTGGTTGGTTGCGGGTGGGCGGGCGGTGATGTACCTCACCACTGACCCGGAGGCGGGGCGGGGGACTCGCCGACTGTCGACGCGGCCCATCGTGGTGCCCGCTTCTCGGCGAAGGCCGCCATCCCCTCGGCCGCGTCGGGGCCGGCGAGCAGGGCGACGGTCGCGGCCCGGTTCCGGGCCCGCAGGTGGGCCGGGTCCGCCGAGAGGGACCGGTACATCAGCTCCTTGGTGGTGCGGACGGCGGCCGGCGAGTGGGCGGCGATCCGCCCGGCCAGGGCCAGCGCCGCCGACCGCACTTCGGCCGCCGGGACCACCCGGTTGAGCAGACCCAACTCGTACGCCCGTGCCGCGCTGAGCGGCTCGCAGCCCAATCCGATCTCCAGCGCCACGGCCAACGGGATGCGCTGGGGAAGCTCCGTCCCGCCCTCGGTGGCGGCGATGCCGAGCGAGACCTCCGGCAGGGCGAAGTACGCGTGCTCGGCGGCGACCCGGAGGTCACAGGCGAGTGCCAGTTCGAAGCCACCGCCGACCGCCGCCCCGTTGACCGCGGCGATCACCGGGAGCGGGTACCCGTCGCGGAGCAGGTGCAGCGGGCTGGTCGTGGGATCGGGCATCCCGGCCGCGGCCACCGCCTTCAGATCCAGACCGGCGCTGAACGCACGCTCGCCGGTGGCGGTCAGTACGACGGCCCGTACCTGCGGGTCGGTGGCCGCCTCGGTCAGTCCGGCGGTCAACGCTGACAGGGTGGCGTGGTCGAGGCAGTTCCGCACCCCCGGCCGGTCGATGGTGAGGACCGTGACATCGTCGTGCCGGTCACGCCGAACGCTCATGCGACCGCCTTCCCGTCCCGGTCGACGCCGGTCCACTCCGCCTCCGGGAACAGGTCCCGGAAGGCCGTCAACTGCTCGACGCAGTGCTCGGCGTCGCGGTGGCGCAGGACGATGTTCATCATCGTGGCGCCGCCCGCCGCCACCGCCTCGACCTGGCGGCGGGCCTCGTGCGGGTCGCCGAGCGGGTCCAACGGCGGGGGCGACACGACCACCTCGAAGCCCGCGGGCGGAGCCGCCGCCGCGATCATCGCGCCGATCTGCTCCGGCGTCAGCCCGAACGGAACCCACCCGTCGCCGAGTTCCACCGCCCGTCGCAGCGAGCGCCGGGTGTACCCGCCGATCCACAGGGGCACGGTACGGCGGGGCGAGTGCGGGTCGATGACGAAGTCCTGGAAGCGGTAGTGCGTTCCCTCGTACGCGGGTACCGGCTCTCCCCAGGCCGCGCGCAGCGCCCGGATCGCATCGTCGGCGGCCGCACCGCGCCCCTCGAAGTCCGCACCGAGCAGCGCGAACTCCTCCTTCAGGCTGCCCACGCCGAGCCCGAGGATGACCCGTCCGCCGCTGAGCCGATCGAGAGTGCCGTAGCTCTTCGCGATGTCGAGCGGGTGATGGTAGCCGAGGACCAGGACGTGGGTGGCCAGGCCGATCCGCGTCGTCTGCGCGGCCAGGAAGCTGAGGGTGGCGAGTGGGTCCCAGTAGGTGCCGCCGCCCCGGGCGGCGATGCGGGTCGGTACGCCGACGTGCTCGCTGCAGGTGAGGTGGTGATAGCCGAGGCGGTCCGCCGCCCGCGCGACGGTGACCAGCTCCTCGGTACCGGCCCCGATCTCCCAGGGGCTGAACTGCCCCGGTGGCCGGAACACCACGGGACTGAGAATGCCGAATCGCATGCCGAAGGGTACCAAGCGCTTGCTCGGTAGGCGAGTGGGGTCAGGGCGGCCCGGCACTCGTCCGTCGCCGCCCTGCGCCGGGTGGCCTGCCAGCCGGTGGGGCTCGGTCCGGCAACAAGCCGGGGAGCTGCGTGCCGTAGGGAGGTCGGACGCGCTCAGCTGACCGGCGTCGGCGGTAAGTACTGTCCGTGCTCACCCCTTAGGTTAACTCCCGTTGGCCTCAATCCCTTGACACGTTCCGTCGCGGACCCAAAAGCCAGATCCGCGATACTCCATGTATGAGCTGCTCACAGGGGCAGTAAATCACTCTGTGCGCAGCAGGGCATGCCTTGCTCGAGCAACATCGAACTCGCTCACGTGCGCACCAGCAATCGAGAGCGGATCTTTGAGGAATTCTGGAGTCCGGGGCGGGGGGCCGCGAGGTCTTCAGATCCTGGCTGAGCACCTCGCTGCGGCCTGGCCTGTCAGATATTGCAATGCTTCGTCATGTAATGAGTAGTCCGGAGTCCTGCTCACTCCGACCACCGGCTAATTCTCCACAGTGCCCACTGGCTGCTATAGGATTACGGCATGAGCACCCATGCTGCGCATGGGTGCCGCGAACATGTGTACGAATCCCCCCTCGGACACAGATCTTCCGCATTGGTGCGCTGTTTCACGTGTTCGTGTTCAAGCATCCTTGAACACCTCATCTACCCTCTACCGTCACTGCGGGTGAACGCCAGGCGGGGGTGGTCCTCGTGACTGCCTCGTTCGTACCGGCGGTGATCCCTAAGTTGACACCTGGCGGTGTCAGCGCCGGCCTGGTGGGTCGGGGCCGACTTCCGCTTCCCGTACCGGCATTGGATGCCGGATCCTCACGCGTGGCGGACACCGTCTACGCGTTGAGCGCGGTGGACAAGAGTGGCCGGGTTGCCGATCGCAGTATCCTCCGGGTGCTGGGCTGGGTCCCGGGCACACGGCTGGACATCCGCGAGCACGCGGGAATCATCGTGGCCAGCGCGACTACCATGGTGTCCACTGCATCGGTGATCGTGGTCATCTGCATCTGCCGTTGGCGGTGCGTCGGTGGTGCCGCCTGGCGGCCGGGGACCGCGTCTTGCTCGCCGCCGACCGTGGCAGTGGTCCTGGTGGCGCATCCCCTTGCAGTGCTCGACCGGCTGCTTGCTGGTGTACACGTTGCCATGGCGGGCGGTGAGGCACCGTGAGCCAGAACGCCGCTGGTCGGCCGGAGTTGGAGGCGGCCCGGCTGTTGCTGGAGCGGACGTGACCTCGCTACGCGATCGGCTTCGCCGACCCTTGACCCTGCCCACCCGATCGCAGAACCCGGGCACCTGTCGGGTCGGAAGGACGAGTCCGTGCGTCCATCCACAAGCCGGGAATACCAACAAACTACCAACATTCGCACCCTTGCCGCTGAGGGCCGAAGCAGGTAAGCCCTCCGCCTGGACAACCGCAATCCGGACCGAGCCCTACAAATCCTAAAGATCACCTGAAACGATCATATCCCGACCATGCAAAAGCCCTGGTGTCAGGGGCTCGATCTGCCGTTTCGGCAGGTTTGCCATGGCTTTGCGAGATACGTCGTTGATTTTGCTGCCGAGAAGGTGAACTCGCGGGTGCGCTGATACGTCGACGGGGATGACGACAGCTCACGCTGCAGGCATGACGGGTGCACGCCTCGCTGGTGTCGGGCTGGCCAGGGGTGGGCGGACCTCGTCGGCCTGGTGCGAGCGATGGTGGGGAGCGAGATGACTGACCTGTCGAGAGTTGGCTCATTCACCTATCACGGAACCTGGAATATCCGTGTGGTGCAGAAGATCTCGGATTGGCCTCAGCGAATCATCATCGAGGGTGCCGTGAATCTGGTGATCGACGCAGTGCTGGGCGTCTCCCGGAAGATCTCCGGTGACACCTGGCGGCTTCGTATCGAGCACAATGCCGGGGGGCTGTGGCGGCCGAACACGTTGTTCGTGCCTGGCCCTCTCGTCACCCGGCGCGGGGTGAAGAAGCAGACAATATTCAGTAAGGACCGTTACTGGCCGGGTGACGCCACCCCGAATGATCTCGTGGTCGAACTGCGACCCGCTGGTACCGGCATGACAGTCTTCCGGTGGCGAGCGGTGAAAAAGGACCTTACGCCGTGCAAGGACGGACTCCGCGGGCCGGAACCCCGCTATCTCGCGGTGGATCTCCGGAACACCGGACACCGACCCTTTGATTACGACACCCTACTCAACATCACTACGGCAGGGCGAAACGCGCTCGCTGACCACGGTGTCCACATTCTCGACACATGGTCCGACCAGGACCGGCGGCGCGTTCGGCAAGAGGTGCATGGCGGAGCGGTCAGCGTGCCGCCAATCCCGACCGGGGAACACGCCACCGCCCACTTCCTCATCGACGCGAGCAGCTCACGCGCTGGCCAGCCCGAGGTCGAGTTCGAACTTCTGAACGCCGAGGACCTTTCCGACTACGGGCCTTCCGGGCATCGAGCCTCCCTACCCGTTGAGGTTGGCGACGCGGCACCGACCATTGCCAGCATCTCCGAACGGCACGGCCTGGGTGTCAGTACCGGTCGCCTCACCGCTGCCCCAGCCGATCCGACGTGGGTCAGCCCTGAAGTCATCTCCCCGTCTGGCCAGGCGCGTATCGGTCGATTGTCCTGACCGGCGCAAGCGCCTTCCCCGAACCCCCACTCAACTGGCAGCGGATCTCCGACCGGCTGACGGCCTCCATCTATCTGCCCCGGCCCCAAGCGGTAGCCATGTTGGTCACGGAGACCGCACCCGGGTAGCCGGGCAACAGCTCCGCTACCTCGGACCAAGACCATTGGCCCGGTAACCGAGGCCCGGACCTGACTTGCCGTCCCGGCTCAGTCGTGCCGGTCATGTGCCGGGCCACTTGACCATCAGCCGTGCCAAAGCCCGGCGGTTGACAAACCCAAGGAGGAAGAGTGGAACTCTGCAGCGGAATGTTCGCACCCGCATCGGCGAGCCGTGCCGCATCGCCGATCCCCAACCGCGTCGCGCGGATCGTCGCGGCGGTAGTGGCCGCGGCGGCCGTCGCGGTAGCCGCAGACCCGGCCGCCGCCACTGGGCCGCGTACGGCACAGCTCTCCGCGACCCACTGCTCGACACACGTTGTCCCGGTTCGGACCGCCGATCCCGGGCCGTACGACCAACTCGTCTGGGGCGAGCTGTGCTACCGCGGCGAGGACCCGCCGGAGACCGTCCAGTTGCTCGTCCACGGTGCGTCCTACAGCCATCTGTACTGGGACTCGCCGGTGCAGAACAACCAGTACTCGTACGTTCGCGCAGCGACGCTCGCCGGCTATGCAACCTTCAACGTCGATGCGCTCGGAGTTGGCAACAGCTCTGTGCCGCCGTCGAGCGTACTGACGATAACGGCCGAAGCCGTCGCGCTGCACGATGTGATTACCGCGCTCCGGTCTGGTAAGGCCGGGCCGGCGTTCCGTCACGTCATCTGGGTAGGACACTCGCTGGGTTCGATGGACGGCATAGCCGTAGCGGCCCGTTACCGCGATATCGACGCATTGGTCGTGACGGGTCTGCTTCATGGTCAAAGCGCCGAACAATCGGCGGCATTGGCGGCTCAGGTATATCCGGCGACCGACGACCCCAAGTTCGCCGCGTCCGGGTTGGACTCCGGATACCAGACGTTCCGCCCTGGCGGCCGGGCGCAGCTGTTCTACGATCCGAGCACGGCAGATCCGGAGATACTGCAGATGGACGAGCAGACCAAGGACGTCATGGCGTTCACCACGAAGCTGGCAGAGGCCGCCGCCCTGCTGTTCCCGATCCGTCCGGAGGACGGCCTGACTCATGAGGTCAACGTGCCGGTGCTCGTCGTGGCGGGCCAGCGCGATGCGATGTTCTGCGGGGCAGATTGGATCGACTGCAACTCGGCGACCGCGGTACGCAACTACGAAGCCGAGTACTACGGACCGGATGCCCACCTTCAGGCCGTGGTCATTCCCGCTACCGGACACTGCCTGACATTGTCGACCACTGCGCCGCTCACCTACGCCGCGATGTTGGCTTGGACATACTCGGCGGTCCGGCCGTGACTCCCATCATCGCCTGCGAGCATGCCTTGTCCCCGTAGCGGACGGGTTGGCCGCCCCGCAGACGAAGGCGTCAGGATTGTTCCCTCGTACCATTCAGCGCACAGGGGCTTCCAACAACGACGCGAAGAGGTTGCCGCCGTACGCGATGCCGACCAGCCACGAACTGGATGCGCAACTCCGCGCAGACCTTGATGGCAGTGCGTACGGACGCGGCCTGCCCGCCCAGCGTGCGAGGCGTAGCCGGCCGGAAGAACCCGCCGTCACTCAGCGCCGAAAGCTGTCGTCCGCCAACTCACGGTCAGCTTCGGTTCCCGCAGAGTGCGTTCGGAGTTGCGGGACCAGAGCACGTGCGGCCGCCGGCCAAGCCTTGCCGTGATCGTCGCTGGTGCTCCGCTGTTCGGCGCTGCGCTCACCTGGGCTCAGGACACTCCGCATTTCCACACTCCGATCCAGCTCTTCTCACGGCAACGCAGCGGCGGCTCGGCGTGCGCGTCGAGCGGTCAGGCTGGCGCCGCCGGACGGGAGGTTGTTTGGCGAAACTGCCGGTCGGCGGGCTGACCGCGCGCACCCGCGGACGGTCGTTCTGAAGTGGGTCGAGTGCGGCCTGGTGCCGGCCGGGCCGGCGTGTGGACGGGCCGACCGGCAGCCACCTGATGCAGTCGGCAGGACACCGGCGTGATCAGGGCGCCAGTCCCTGGTCACGTACCGGCCCGCGCGGGCGCCACCGTTTGCCGTCGAGCCGTAGGTGTAGACCTTGTAGCCCGGATCATCGTTGGGAGTGGCGTTGAAGCGCCCCATTTCCCACGTGGACTCCGAGGTGTTCCACTTGCCGTTCACGATGATCTGGTAGGTGCCGAAAGGAATGTCCGTCTTCAGGCAGGTTCCCGGGGCGACAAGTCCGGTTGTCGCGCCGTTGCCCGCGAAGCTCAGGAAGGACCAGTAGTTCCCCTGCGAGCAGAGCTGCACTCGCCCGTTGCCCATCGCCGCAGCTGCCGGCCTGGTCGTCGCGGCCAGGCTCGCCGCGATGGTCGTCGCCACCATGGCGGCACCGATGGCCGTCTTGTTGAGGATGGTCTTGATACGCATGGATTTCTTTCCCGCCGGAACCACCTCTTGGCCGTTCAGGGCTCTCGCTGGTGGGGTACGTCGCGCGGCCAGTTCCTCAGATCGGACTCCATGGCGTCCGACGCAGAAGGGACGGTGTGTGGCCCGGCGACTACACCTGACGACGTGCGGGGAGGTCCGCTGGTTCACCTCGTGCCGGGTCGATCCGTCAGATGGGGTCGGCAATCGCCGGCATGTAGGTGGGCGACCGGACCCGTCGGCCCACGCTGCCGCGCTTCCCAGCGATGCACTCGGCCGGGGACGCTGATCAGAGCCGAGTTCCTGTGCGGAGGTCGCCTGATCACGCCTGCTGGTCTCCACCGTTGGTGGAGAATTCTGTCTGGGCGCCGGTTGCTCGGACCGCAGGACAACTGCTCGCCTCGGTCGCCTGGGCGGCCCGCGGACGAGAGCGGGAGATGGCCGCTGGTGAGATCGCGGTGCGGGTCGGCGACCGAGGTCACTGCGTAGCATCGGCGTGTTGTCGCGTGTCCCTCGGTCGCCGAGCGCTTACGCATCCGCTCTTCAAGCCGGCTCGACGGTTGCCTTCGACGTCGTGGCGGATGCGATCGGCTGGCTGTGGCGACAACAGCCAGCTCTGCCTTGGACGAGCGCGGGAACGGCTAATTCATGCAGGTCAGCGGCGATGCACACGTGGGCGTGCAGCGGGTCTGGTCCGGGCTTGGCCGCGTACCGCATGCCAGCTGAAGACGCCGACCGGGTGGCCCCGCCGAGATCGGGCCGGCCTGCATCCGGCTGATCGGCGAGCTGCCGGACGTCAACGCCCTGTTCCGGCTGCGCGGCGCGCAGGGCGTGCTAGGCCTGGCCGACAAGCACGGCCCCGGCCGGCTCGAGGCCGCCTGCGCCAGGGCGACCGCCGTCGCTGATTACAGCTACCGCACCGTCAAGGGCATCCTCGCAGTCGGCTTCAGTCACCCCGGGCGGGGCAGGGCAGTTGGTTGGTGGTGAAATCGAGGGTGAAGTCGGTTCTGGTGTGGCGGCCGGTGGTGTTGCGCACCCGCCATCCCGTGGAGTAGATGGTGACCCTCGTCGCCACGGTCGTGGACCATGGTCGAGGCCAGGTAGGCCCGGTCGATGTGTAGTTCGGTCGGGGCCAAGCTGGACGGCCAGGTCAGCGGCGATGTCGTTGGTGACTGTCCACGGATCGCGGCTAGGACAACAAGAGCGGCAACCTGTCCAGCCGGTGTATGAACGGCGCCTGACTCCAGGTTAGTTCGGCGGCGGGAACCGCGAGCCGCAGATCCGGGAAGCGCTTGAGCAGGGCCCCGATAGCCAGCTCGCCTTCCAGCCGAGCCAGCGGAGCTCCCAGGCAGTAGTGGGTCCCATGGCCGAAGGCAAGATGCCGGCCTTTCCTTCGGGCCGGGTCGAATCGGGAGGGGTCCGCGAACTGGGAATCGTCCCGGTTGGCTGCCTGGAGACTGATGGCGACGAGGTCGCCTGCCGAGATGTGCGTCCCGCCAATGTCAAACGAGCCGACTGCGGCCCGGAAGTTGGCCACCGGAACCGGGCTTTCCAGGCGCAAGAACTCCTCGATCGCTGCCGGGAGCAGGCTGGGGTCCTCGCGCAGCCGCGCGGCCCGATCTGGCTTCTTCATGAGCAGGTGTACGCCGTTACCGATCAAGCTCAGGGTTGTGTCGTGTCCAGCGACGATCATCAGAAAGATCGTCGCGGTGAGCTCGTTCGCGCTGAGGGCGTCGCTTTCGTCCCTGGCCCGTATCAGGGCGGAGATCAGGGCCACGTCGGGATCGTCGCGCCGCTGCGCGATCAGGCCGCGCAGGTACTCCACAAACGCCGTGGCATCCTGCACCGCGAAGTCGGGCGAGCCGAAGCCGGAGATGATCGTCCGGGACCAGGCTCGGACCCGCGGCCGGTCGGCTTCGGGGATGCCCAGCAGTTCGCTGATGACCAGGATCGGCAACGGCGCGGCGAACTCGGCCATCAGATCGACCTGGTCGTGCTGCGCGAAGCCGTCGATCAGCTCGTCAATCATTTGGCTGATCCACGGTCGCATAGCTTCGACGCGACGGGCGGTGAAGGCCTTGGACACCAGGCGACGGAGGCGCGTGTGGTCCGGCGGATCGGAATTGGTCAGACTCTTCAGCAGCGCGTCCCGCATGTCCGGGTTGAGCTTCCCGCCGTCGAGGCCCCCGCTCGCCAACATGGCAGCCGCCGAGAGCCTGTCGTCGTTCAGGGCGGCGATGGCTTCGTCGTAGCCAACCACCAACCAGACCGGCACTCCGTTGGGCAGTGTCGCCCGGTGGACCGGACCTTGCTTCTGAAGGTCGGTCGCTGTGTCCGGGCTTGTGAGCACGTCGTTCAATGCGATGAAATCACCGTTTTGATGCACAGTAGATCCTCCGAGGCGGATTGGCGCTGGACGCTGACGGCCGGCCGGCGATCCGTGTTGATGGGTGTGGCGGTGCCGGGGCACGTGTCCCGGGGCCAGTGCCCCGGAACACGACGCGGTCGCTTGCTCAGGCGGATGCCTGGATGGCCTTCTTGATCAGGTCGGCCACGGCGGCCGGCTGGGAGACGTACACCGCGTGGCTGCCGGGGGTTTCGACGGTGGTCGCCCCGGCCCGCTCGGCCATGGCGCGCTGCGCGGGCGGGGGGATCATGCGGTCGTCCGTGGCGACCAGGTACCAGCTCGGCTTGGCGCGCCACGCGGGCTTGGAGACGGCCCCGGCCAGCGCGTCCACGCCCCACGGCACCTGGGAGTCGGCCATGAACGCCGCCTGCGGCGCCGGCAGGTCACCGGCGAACGACGCGGCGAACTTCTCCCGGTCCAGCAGCAGGAAGCCGTCGCGCGGCGGCAGGATCGGCGGCACCGGCGCCCCGGGCGGCGGGTCGGCGATGAGGGTGTTGACCGACTCGCCCTCGTCAGGGGCGAAGGCGGCGATGTACACCAGCGCCGCCACCTGGTCGTGGTTGCCGGCTTCGGAGATGACGGCGCCGCCGTACGAGTGGCCGACGAGCACCACCGGACCGTCCTGAGCGTCGAGGACCTGCCGTGTGGCTTCGACGTCGCCGGCGAGGGAGAACGTCGGGTTTTGCACGATGCTGACCTGGTGCCCGTCCTGGGTGAGCAGGTCGTAGACCTGATGCCAGCCGGAACCGTCGACGAAACCGCCGTGCACGAGCACGACGTTGTTCGCATTCTGGTTCAAAAGAACCTCCCTCGGTGTGCGCGGATGTGGATGTCACGGACGCTAGGGCGATGCCGTGTGCAAGTAGTGCACATCGAGTGGCCGGCCCGAGCCGGGCGATGCACAACTCGCCACGCGGCGGGGAATCCTGCGGGCCGCGACACCGCTACAACGGGGCGGCGACCACATCTCCGACTCCTGCAAGATGTAGTGGTGACCAGTACTCCATCGCCGCAGCCGACGCTGCGGTTCGGCCTGTTCGGCGGCGTCCGGGTGTGGCGCGGCGACGTAGAGCTGGCGCTGGGGCCGCCGAAGCAGCGCGCTACGCTTGGTCTGCTGCTCGCCGCAGGTGGACAGCCGGTGACCATCGGGCAGCTCCTGAGCGTGCTGTGGGAGGACGAGCCGGCCGCGACGGCCCTCAATCAGATTCACCGCTACATCGGCGTGCTACGGCGGATCTTCGAGCCGGACATCGAGCGCCGGGCTGTCGGGCGGTGGTTGCTGCCGACCGGGTCCGGCTACCGGTTGGCCGTCGATGAGGCGTCCTGTGACCTGCTTCAGTTTCGCAGCCTCGTCGCGGCCGCGGGCTCGGCGCAGCGGACCGGCTCGGCTGATGAGGCGACCAGACTGCTCGTGCAGGCGATGGGCGTCGCCGCCGCGCCGCCCGCCGACGAGCTGTTTCGCGACTTGCCCATGGTCGTGGCGATCGAGGACGAGCGGGTCCGGGTCGCGGTGACCGCCGCGGAACAGGCGCTGCTGTGCGGCATGGCGGCCGACGTCCTGCCGGGCCTGCGCGGCATCGCCGCAGAGCATGCCCTGGACGAGACCGTACAGGCGTCGGTCATGCGATGCCTGAATGCCGTCGGACGGCCGTGGGAGGCCCTGGCGACGTACGACCGCATTCGTGAGCGATTGCGCCAGGAGTTGGGTGCGGACCCGGGGCGCGCGCTCGTCGATGCCCAACGGGCGATCCTCGCCCAGCAACCGGCTCCCGACATCGCAATGACTCCCAGCAGTACCCGGCCGGCGCCACTGCCCAGCTTGGGCGGCCTGGCGGCTCATGACGGTGGGATGAGCGGCGAGGGTTCGTTCGCGGTGGCGCTTCGGGTGGCGCGCCATGGCACTGGGCTCACGCTGGAGGAGTTGGCTGAGGCATCTGGTGTGAGCGTGCGGGCGCTGAGCAACATGGAACGCGGACGGGCGCTTGGACCACAACGGCGGACGGTGGCGCTGATCGCCGACGCGCTCAAGCTTGTAGGCGTTCACCGGGACGAGTTCGTCGCGCTCGCCAAGGCCGGGCGTACGCGGCCCACGTACACGGCCGCCGCGCCGGGCCTGTGCGAGTTGCCGGGATCCATTGGAGACTTCACTGGCCGGGCGGCCGAGCTGGCATGGATCTTCCGGTTGGTGGATGCGGTGGACGAGCCGGCCGACCGGTCCAATGCGGCGGTGATCTCCGGTGGTGCCGGGCTGGGTAAGACGACCCTGGTGGTACGGGCTGCGCACCGCCTGCGCGACCGGTTCCCGGGCGGGGTGCACTTCCTCGACGCGCTGGGGATGAGTGCGCGCCCGGTCGGCAGTGACGAGATCCTGGCACGTGCGCTGCGGGCGCTGGGCGTACGGGACCACAAAATTCCGGAGGACGCTGCCGAGCGTGCTGGGCATTACCGGCAGTTGCTACGGGAAAAGCGTGTGCTCGTGATTGTGGACGATGTGGCGTCAGAGGCACAGGTACGCCCGCTGATTCCCGGGGGTGGGCACAGCCAGCTACTGGTAACCAGCCGGCGCCTGCTGGCCGGGCTGGAAGGCGTACAGCGGCTTCACCTGGATCCGATGCCGGTGGCCGACACGTCCGACCTGCTCAGGCGGATCCTCGCCGAGCGGGCGGACGTGCCGGATGACCGCGACTTGCAGAGCTTGGTGGATTTGCTGGGCGGGCTGCCCTTGGCGGTACGCATCGTGGGAAACCGGCTCGTTTCGCGGCCGATCTGGAGCGCTGCCGATCTGACCGCGCGGTTGTCGGTCGCCGGGCGCCGGCTGGATCAGCTCAGCGCGGGCGATCTGAAGGTCGCGGCGGCCTTCGGGATGTCGTACGAGCAGCTGCCCGATCTGACCCGGCAGGTGTTCCGGCGGACGGCGCTGGCACCGGGCCCGGACTTCAGCGCCTCGCTGGCGGCCGTGACCGGTGAGGTGACGGTGCCGGACGCTGAAGATCACCTCGACGACCTTGTGGATCTCGGGCTCGTGGAGACGGCTCAGGGAGGCCGGTACCGGTTGCATGACCTGGTCCGGCTCTACGCGCAGCAGCGCCTCGAGCAGGACGACGAGGCCGCCACCGTTACGGCCAGCCGCCGCCGGATGGTCGCTTGGCTGCTGGCAACACTTACCGACGCCGGCCGGTGGTTCGAACCGAAATCTCCCGGTACGGCCGGCTCCGCTTTCGGCTCCGTCGAAGAGGCGGATGCCTGGATCCGGGCCGAGGCCGAGCACTGGTTTCCCGCGCTCGGCGACGCTGCGACCGCCGGCGACCACCACGCCGTCGTCAACGCCGTCAGCCCGTTGCACTGGTTTGCTGACCGCTGGGTGCATTGGCCCCGCTGGACCGATCTGTTCATGCTCGCCGTCGACTCGGCGGTCGCGCTCGGCGACGCCACACGGCAGGCCGAATTCCTCACCGCCGTCGCGTGGACCTACACGTATCCGGGGCGAGACTTTCGGCCGGCACTGTCGTATGCCGAGCGTGCGCTGGCCGCGGCTCGAGCCGCCGGCGACGTCCTGCAGGAGGGGCGGGCATGGCTGGTCACCGCTCGTGCCCGGAAAATGCTCGGCGATCCGCACGGTGCCCTGGAGGCGGTGCGCGCGGCGTCCGAGCGGTCCGAGCAGGCCGGAGACGCCGACAATTTCTGCCTGACCCTGACCGGGCGCGGCGACATCGCGCTTGCCCTCGGAGAGGTGGACGAGGCGCTGGCCAGCCTCCAGCGCGCCGTGGAGATGGCGGATGATCCGGCTTCCGGCATGACACCGTCGGTCGCGGCGGGGACGCTGCCGTTTGTGTTGGGCCACGCCGCTCGGGCCTTCGGCCGGGCGGGGCGCGCTGCCGAAGGCATACCCCTGGCACTGCGGGCGGTGGATCTGTCGGCAGAGATGCAGAACATCGTTGCTCAGGCGGCGATCCTGCTCATCCTCGCAGAGGACCTGTATGGCGACGACCAGGTTGCCGAGGCGCAAGAGTGCCTGCTGCGAGCCGCAGAGATATACGAGTCGGCCGGACTCCTCGATGATGCGTCCAGCTGCCGGGAAAAGGCTGCCGCGAAAGGCAATGGTGTGGGCATCTCCTAATTAGTTCTGCATACTGTTCTGCCTGGGCCGGCGCGGGTGCGGCGGCTTGCATGGAATGCGAAGCGGCGGGCGATCCGCCCGCCGCCTGGAACTCCAGGAGCATTCCATGAGCACACCAACAACCCGCAACGTCGTGCTGGTCCATGGCGGCTTCGTCGACGGATCAGGCTGGCAGGCCGTGCACCGCCTGCTGACCCGCGACGGCTTCACGGTGACTGTCGTACAGAACCCGACGCTGTCGCTGGAGGGCGACGTCGCCGCGACACGCTTCATCCTTGACGGGCTCGACGGCCCGGCCATCCTGGTCGGCCACTCCTACGGCGGCGCGGTCATCAGCGAAGCCGGCACCCACGACCGGGTCGCCGCGTTGGTGTACATCGCGGCGTTCGCCCCGGACAAGGGCGAGTCGGTCAACACCCTGATCGCCGACCCGCCGCCTGGCGCGCCCGTCCCGCCGATCCTGCCGCCCCGCGACGGGTTCCTGTTTCTCGACCGGGCCAAGTTCCACGCGTCGTTCGCCGCCGATCTGCCCGCAGACGAGGCGGCCTTCCTGGCCGACTCCCAGGTGCCGTGGGGCGTCGGGGCACTGGCCGGTGCGGTCACCGAGCCGGCGTGGCGGCACAAGCCCAGCTGGTATTTGGTCGCCACCGAGGACCGCATGATCCCGCCGGCCGCGCAGCGGGCGATGGCCACCCGCGCCGGCGCCGTTGTCGCCGAAGCGATCGGCAGCCACGCCATCTACGCCTCCCAGGCGGGCGCGGTCGCCGACCTCATCCGTGAAGCCGCCGCGTCGGCCACCCACTGACAATCACCACCACTTCAGGAGCTTTCATGCCTGCCAACGTCTCCCGGCGCACATTCGTCGCCGGCGTCAGCGCCGCAGTAGCCACCTCCGCGATGGCTATGGCGGCCAGTCCGGCCACGGCCGGCCGCACCCGTCCGGCAAAACCGACCGTCGTGCTCGTCCACGGCGGTTTCGCCGACGCCACCGCCAGCTGGAGCGGCGTCGTGGCACGGCTGCAAGAGCGTGACTATCCGGTGATCGCACCAGCGACGCCGCTGCGCAGCCTGCCCTCCGACGCCGCCTACATCGCCAGCCTGCTGCGCAGCATCAACGGTCCGGTCATCCTGGTCGGCCACTCCTACGGTGGCGCGGTCATCACCAACGCCGCCGCCAACGCCCCCAACGTCAGAGCCCTCGTCTACATTGCCGCGTTCGTCCCCGACACCGGCGAGGCCCTCGGCCAGCTCATCACCACGTACCCGGGCAGCGAGATCCAGGCCGCCCTCAACCCGGTCCCGTACCCGAACCCGGACGGCACCACCGGCACCGACCTGTACCTCCAGGCCGACAAGCTTCGCCAGGTCTTCGCCGCCGACCTGCCGGCATCGACCACGAAGATCATGGCGGCGACGCAGCGGCCGTTCAGCGCCGCCTGCTTCACCGACCTGACCCAGGCCGCCGCCTGGCACACCATCCCCTCGTGGGGCTTGATCGCCACCGACGACAAAGCCATCCCGCCCGCACTGCAGCGCTACGAATACCAGCGCGCCGACGCGCAGACCGTCGAGGTCGCCGCCTCCCACGTGGCCATGGTCAGCCACCCGGATGTCGTGACGCAGCTCATCGTCGACGCCGACCGAGGCACCCGCTGACATCCGTACAGAACCAGCCATGAGATGCGGGGCCCTGACCTCCTCAGGGCCCCGCACCGCAACGTCAACCGAGCGGTGCCAGCAGTGCTACCGCCGGGCGCCGAGCCGCTGCCGTCACTCGTCCGTCGCGCGTACCGTCTGGATCAGTCGTCCGCCACGTCGGGTGCACAACAGCGCTCGACCGGGAGGAAGGTGCCGCGGTTTGACGTTGCCGAGCATCGGCCCTTCGGTCGGCGGGCAGGACAGCACCACGTCCGGCGCGTTGGTCTCGGCCAGCCGCCGAATAAGCGGGTCCATCGACATGCGCATGACGTTGGCGGCGCCGCGGGTGAGCACCAGGTGCAGACCGATGTCAGCACCCTGGGCCAGGTACGGCACGAGCGGCGTCAGCGGACTGTCATGGCCGGCCAACATGTCGAAGTCGTCGACCAGCACGAAAAGTCGTGGCCCCTGCCACCAGTCGCCGCGCCGTAGTTGCTCGGCGCTCACGGAGCTGTCCGGCTCCCGCTGCCGCAGGCCGGCCACCGCGTCGGCCACCGCGGCGCGGGCTGTTTCGCCGGTGACGGCGTAGCCGAGGCGGTAGGGCTCCGGGACATCGTCCATGAGCGCGCGACGGTAATCGACAGCCAATATGCGAGCCTGCTCCGGCTGGAACCGGCCGATGATCCACTGGGCGACGTAGCGGAGGAGGTTGGTCTTGCCGCTGCCGCTGTCACCTACGACGGTCAGGTGCGCCAGCTGCCTGAAGTCGTGCCAGACCGGCTCCAGTCGTTCCTCGTCAATGCCGAGACCGAGCACCAGCTCGCCGTCGCCGGGTGGCAGTGCGCTGGCCGGCAGCTCCGCCGGCAACGTCCGCACCGGCGGTGCCGGGTCGCCCGGCCAGAACTCCCGGATCGTAGCGGCGAGCGTCCGGGCCGCCTCGGTTGCCGACTCACCGTCGGGCACACCGTCGATGCGCGGCAGCGCGCCGAGGAAATGCAGCTTGTCGGCGTTCAGGCCGCGGCCGGGTTGCTGCGGGACGGTCGCGGCGAGCCGCAGATCGACGGCGGAGTCGACCGGGTCTCCGAGGCGCAGCTCCAATCGCGTCCCGATCTGGTCCCGCATCGCATGGTGAACTTCGGACCATCGCGAGGTGGTCAGCACCAGATGAATTCCGAAGTTGAGGCCGCGGGCGACGATCTGCCGGATCACCGCCTCGCTCGCCTCGAAGTCCTGCCGCAGAGTGAACCAGCCGTCGACGACGAGGAACACGTCGCCGAACGGATCCTCTTGATGGTGACCTGCGGCCCGGCGGTCCCGGTACGCCTCGATGCTGTCGACACCCAACGCGGCGAAGGTCCGCTCCCGCTCGGTGAGCAGGTTGCTGATCTCGGCGATCGTCCGCGTGACCCGTTCGGCGTCGAGCCGACCGGCGATGCCACCGACGTGCGGCAACGCGGCGAGCGCGGCCAATCCGCCCCCGCCGAAGTCGATGAGGTACAGCTGCACCTCGCGTGGACTGTGGGTGAGCGCGAGGCTGCACAGCAGGGTGCGCAACAGCGTCGTCTTGCCGCTCCGTGGGCCGCCGGCGATGCCGACGTGCCCGCCGGTGCCCGCCAGGTCCGCCGTGAGCAGGTCACGCGCCTGGTCGAACGGCCGGTCGACGAAGCCGATCGGTACGGCGAGACGCCCCGCGCCCGGCCAGTCCATGGCCCGCAGACCGTGCTCGGGATCAGGTACCAACGGTGGTAGCAACTGGTCGAGGGTGGGCGGCTCGCCCAGCGGCGGGAGCCACACCTGGTGCGCGGGCGGGCCCTGGTCGACCATCTGGTCGACCATCAGCCGCATGATCGTGAGGTTGCGGCCCGGCTCGTCGACCGGTTCGTCCTCGTCGACTGTCGGGTTCGTCGGCTCGACCACCGCGACCGGCGCCAGAGAGTACGGCACGACCTGGCGGCGGACGGCCTCCTGGTGGACATGTTTGGCGTCGCCCCGGTGTACGCCGGAGACGTAGGCAGCCCGAAAGCGCACCAGGGTGGACACGTCGGTGCGCAGGTAGCCGTTGCCAGGAGCCGGCGGAAGGCTGTAGGCGTCCGGTACGCCGATCACCGACCGGGATTCGATGGCGGAGAAGGTCCGAAGCCCGATTCGGTAGGACAAGTGGGATTCGAGCTGGCCGATACGACCGTCGTCTAGGCGTTGGCTGGCCAACAGCAGGTGTACCGCCAGCGACCGGCCGAGGCGTCCGATCATGACGAACAGCTCGATGAAGTCGCGGTGGGCGTTCAGCAGCTCGCTGAACTCGTCAACCACGACGAAGAGGGTCGGCAGAGGATCCAACGGCGCACCCTGCGCTCGGGCTCGCTCGTATTCCACGGCAGAGGAGTAGCCACCGGCCTGTCGCAGCAACTCCTGGCGCCGGACAAGTTCGCCGTGCAGCGCGTCCCGCATTCGCGTGACGAGCGCAACCTCGTCCGCAAGGTTGGTGATCACTGCAGAGGTGTGTGGCAGATGGTCGAGGCCCAGGAACGTCGCGCCACCCTTGAAGTCCACGAGTACGAAGTTCAGGGTCTCGGATGAATGAGTGGCAGCCAGTGCGACCACCAACGTTCGCAAGAGTTCACTCTTGCCCGAGCCGGTGGCGCCGATGAGCATGCCGTGCGGGCCAGCCCCGCCCATCGCCGACTCTTTGATGTCGAGTTCGACCGGAGAACCGTCGGTATCCACCCCGATCGCCACGCGCAGCCGCTCGGACGGGTTTCGCGGAGCCCACAGCCGGGACACGTCCATCCGCGTCACATCCGCGATACCGAGCAGCCGGGCGAGGTCGATGTCTGTCCGCAGCGAATCGGCGGGGGCCTCGGTACTCAGGCTCAGCCGGTAGGGCGAAAGCACCCTGGCGAGGGCGGCGGCGGCCGCGGTGCTCGCCTGGTCGGACCGAGCCAGCCGGCTGCGCATGTCGACCCCGACGCGATCTTTGCGGACCACGAAAAGGTCATCGCCGTCCAAGTGCAGGCACAACAGGGTGCGGCCTTGCGTGGCGGCGGTCTCGTCGAGGTCGATGAGCACGGCGTTGCGGTAGCCGGAGGTGGCAAACCGGGCAGCGTTGCCGATCCGTCCGCCGTCACGGACGAGAATCACGAACGGCTCGTCACGCGACGGCGTGGCATCCGGCTCGTAGCGAGGGCGCTCGGGAAAGTCCTCGCCGAGCAGCGTCTCCACCGCCTCGGCGCTCTCACCGACCAATCTGGCCGCGCCTGCGCCGTCCTGGGCGCTGTGATGCTGCGCATGCGGCAACCACTTCGCCCACTCCCATGCGGCCCGGCCCTCCTCGTCGAGGCAGAAGGCGATGCGCACGTCCTCCGGGGCATGGAACGCCACCACCTGGCACAGCAGCGACCTCACGAACGCGCGGGCGTGCTCGCCCCCGACTCGTACCGTCGCGAACCCCCGAAGGAAGAGCGCGACCGGCTGATCCTCGATGGCCGTGTAGGCCCGGATGAAGCGGCGTAGGGACTTCGCGGACAGCGGCTCCAGATCCTCGATGGGTTTGGTCTGTATCGGCACCATGCGGGTGGCCAGACGCTGCTGGCCGGTGCCGACGCGAACTTCCAGGAAGTCAGGATGGGTTGGCCGGCGTTCCCACCGCCGCGTCGTCATGACCAGCGACCACAGCGAGGTGGGATCGGGGTGTCGCCAACTGTTCGCATCGCGTTGCCGCAAAATGCTCTGCCGTACCCGCTTGCGGTTCTGGCCGAGGTACCGCATGTAGTCGCGACGGTCGCCGCCCAGTCGCTTCTTACGGTCGGCCCCGCTGAACGCCATCGTCCCAGCCGCCATGCCGACCATGGCGACGCCCATCATGCCGGCCATGACAAAGGTGAGCGGCCCCCGCGAGCCATTCGTGAACATCATGACCATGACGCCCGACATGATGGCCATCGGCATCATGGTCATCATGGTTCTCGCTGCGTTGGACTGTGCCTCGGGCAGCTCCGGGGGCTCCTGCAGGTGCACCTCGCCGCTCGGTGTCTCCGGACCGGTACGGCGCGGAGGTCGCTGGAACAGCACGGTACCCACGTCATGCGCCCTCCCGGCCCACGACTTGTGGGCCTCCGAGGCTAACTACGTGACGAGTGGCCGATCGGGTCACTGAAGGCCGCCTCGTCGTGGACGAGACATCGGCCGTCCTGGTCATCACCCCGACCATCCCGCCACCGGCGCTGATCGCCGAAGAAACTGAACCGACCAGCCCCGGCGGTCGTAGTTCCACCGGACGACGACCGGGAGGAGAAAGTACGGTGTCTGCCGATCCTGCGGCGACGCGGACGCCGCGCGCCGCTTACCACCACCTGCTGTCGCGGCTCGCCGACAGCTTGCCCGACGAACTACTGCTCAACGCGCGGGACTGGGTTGCGCAGGGCAGGCTGGTCGACGTAGCGCAGGCGGTCGGGTTCGCCATCGCGACCGGGCTGTGTTTCCCCAGCGAGGAGGAGCTCGCGCTGCTGCGTGGGACGCTGCTCGATGCCGCGCTTGACCCCACCTGTCTCGATCAGGCCGTCGGCGGCAAGGGGAGTTGGTGGGCGCTGGCCCCGGTCGGCCCGGCGGTCCTCGCCGAGTGCCGTGACCGCCTCGCATACAGCCTGGACCTCACGGTGCCGCACGACCCTGACGTAGGTGTGGACGACCTCGACACGGCAGCCATCGTCGCCGCTCGTGGCCGGCACAACGTGGCCGGACTGTGGCGGGCGTGGCGATTCCCGGCGATCGACACGCCCTGGCCGCCACCACGGCGGATCTACCTGCTGTACATCGATGTTTCGACCGACGATCAACTCGCCCACATCGCGGCCTCGGTGGGGCGGTCGCTGGCCCCCGCGTCGACGGGCCCGGCGCCAATGGTGGAGGTCTTCACGGACGTCACGCAACTGCCAGGGTATCAACGCGTGGCCCTGTCGGCGGCCGCGCTGCTGTGGACCCGCGAGCCGTCGACGCCGCCGTTAGTCGCGGCGACAGCCAACACACCAGGTGACAGACCCCGGCAACTCGACCCGGCGCTCCGCGAAATGGTGCTGTCCTACCTTGACGGCGGCATTCCGCTCGCGCTGCCGGGAGCGGAAGCACCAGAGGGACAGTCACCCGCCGGGGGCCCGATGGGCGGATGGTTCACCGACGGCCACTGGATCTGGTCCACAGCCATATCCGACCGGTTGCGGGTGCACGACGAGGCACCCCAGGACGATCTCGTGCGGCATATCAGTGAGCGGGACGGCATTGTCCCCGAAGTCGACCCGATCAGCCTGCATCGTGCGCTGTCGACGCTGTACGGGCTGCCGTGGCTCAACCCAACCTGAACGCATGTGGCAAGCCACTGAGCACGGGACGGAGGTTCGATGGAAGACCCCTACGTGGTCTGCGAGTTCGTCGATGACGTCCTGGTGATTCGGCACGCCGACGACGATCCGCTGGCACTCGCCGCCGTTGCGGCGGCGCTACGCCCGTCGCCTGAGACGGTTCACGTCGTGCTCGGCGACATGTTGGGCACCCAGCCCGACCTGGCAGATCTCCTTTTGGAGGCGCTGGCGAAGTGGCTGGGCGGCGCGGCGGGCAACGTGCTGCTGCATCACGCCCCTGACTTCGCCGGCCCGGTGGGGCTGGCGGAGACGGCACGGTCCCTCGCCGCGCAGTTGGGGAACCGTGTCCGGCTGGAGCCACTGCCGAACGGCGGCTCGGCTCAACCCCCCGGAGCGGCGTCGCCGTCCCCGGCCGAACGTGACCCCCGGGATGTGCCGACCGCCGCCCCGACCCCCGTGACGCACTTTGCGGAGCTGGGAGATCTCCACGGTCAGCCAGCCGTGGTGCCCAGTGTCGCGGCGCCGGTAGCCAACGCTGGGGGGCCTCGCCTCGACCGCCTCGTCCCCGCGCGGTTCCCGATCGTGTGGCGGTCTCGATCCGACGCATCGCCGGACCGGCGCGACCATCCGCCGGGTGCCGGGACAACTGCCGTTCCTGGTCAGCGTTCACCTGCCGGCTGGTCCTTCTGCCCATCCCGAACACGCTGCCGAGCTCCCATCGGCGGTGCGTTCGTCGTTGAGCTGGAGTTGGGGTCGACCGGCCCGCTTGTCGAGGGTAGGCCGGCAACCGTCCGAGCCGTCGCCGCCGCCATCGACGCGGCACGGCACGGACAACCTGGCGTCCTGATACTGCTGCTACACGGCGGCGCGGCCCGCTCGGCGGAGATCTTCCTCAGCAGCCTGGCGCGGAACCTCGGTACACCGCTGCTGTCGTGCACCGGTCCCGTCTTCGTCACCGCGAATGGCGTGCTCGTCGCGCCGATGGGCTTCCGCCGCTGGGCGCCGTCTTCACCGGACATGCCGGGAGTCGCGAAGACTTCCCGGGCCGAGCTGATCGACCGGTATTTCCCCCCGCGTCCGCTGCCACGGCGAGCCGCCCCGAACCCGATGACAGATCACGCCTCGGGTGACATGACCACCGGGAAGGCGGTGGGCGCGGCCGCCGTGCCGGAAAGGGCGGCGCCCGAGACACCGGACGCCGCCACGCAGTTGCCGCCAGCACAGGACCCGGCGCCGGTCGACGCCGGCGTCAAAGCACTGGTGCTTGCCGAGCGCTTGCCGCTGTACGGGATCGTCTCCCGCCGTCCGTCCTCGGGCATCGGGCCGCTCGCCAGTGGAGGCGGCGACGCCACGCCCGGGGCGCCGCATCGGCGCCTCGAGATTCGACCCGCCGCCGACGGGCCGGAGCCGCCGCCGGCCGACGAGCCCGCGGTCATCGCAGCCGGATTGCTGATGGAGCAGCCACATTCGTCCCTGTCGGCCGATGACCAAACCGAGCTGCGCCGCATGCTGAACGGGCGGTACGACGCGCACGCGAGGGTTGTCACGAGGCTGCTCGCGGAGCAGCCGGGATTGCGCTCCGGCGGCACCTCCCACGTCGGCACCGTGGCGGGTCTGGTCGCCGTGCAGGCATATGTGCAGGACCTGCGCGGACCGGTGAACGAATATCTGCGGGGTGCACCGGACGGATCGACGTCCCCCAGTGCGACGGTCGCTCGATGCGCGGCTGCCGGCCTCCGGCGACTCCCCGCGGCGCACGGGCCGGTGTTCACCAGCGGCACCGGGGCGGCGGGTGCAACCGCGGCAAGCCGCTACCGCCCGGGAGACGAGCTCGTGGAGCCAGGCTTCATCGACGTCGGGCTCGACCCGGGAACGGCTCCTGGCGAGGTGCAGTATGTGATCTGGTCGGCCAGCGCCCGCCGCCTCGGACCGCTCGGTCGGGCGACCGAACGCCGGGCCCTCTTCCCTCCGGGCTCCCGGTTCACCGTGCTGGCGGTCGAGCCGCCGGTGACATCAGGACAGCCGGCCCGCGTCCTGCTGCGGGACCGCGTCTCGGCGGTTGGCCTGGCTGGCCGCTACGGCGGTCCGACCACTGACAACGAACAGGTTGTCGCGCGCCTGCAAGCGGCAAGCGACGGTACGGCCTCCGCGGCCGCCAACGCCTGCGTCGGGTTCGCCCTGGGGCTCGACACATCGGGTCGCCCATTTCGGCAGCGACCTGGCGACACGGTTACCCCGGCTGCGCAGCACGACCGCTCGCATCGACGGGATCGAGGAGAGGCTGGAGCGCGATGAGTCTGAACGTCATCTCTGTTTCCCAAACGGAGCCAGGGTGCCCTTCCTCGATCGCGGAGGCCATCGACATGGCTGGTCACGGAGGCACGGTCGTCGTCCAGCCGGGCCGCTACCGAGAGAACGTGCGATTGACGCGCGACGTGACGATCCTGGCCGAGGAGGGGCGAGGCACGGTCACCATCGACGGCGGTCAGAGCGTCGCAGTGTTCGGAGCTGGCGGTATGGCCACCTTGCGGGGCCTCCGGCTACGCGGTGGCGACGATCAGCTGCCCGCAGTGCAGCTGCGCGGCGGTCGGCTCGTTCTGACTGACTGCGACGTCGAGGGTTCGGCCGTCGTGGCCGTACACGTGGCGGGCGGTGAGGTGAGTGCCCGAGGTTGCGCGGTGAGCAACCCCGGCGGCGCGGGCTTGCTCATCGAGGGCGCTGCTGCGAAGGCGACCGTCGAGAGCACCACGATCACGGACACCGGCACGGCAGGCGTCGTGGTCCTGAACGGCGCCGATCCACTCCTGAGTGGCTGCACCCTCCGCGACGTGGGCGGCGCGGCTGTGCTGTTCGCCAAGGCAGCGCGCGGAACACTGGACAACTGCACGATCACGGCCACGACCGGCCCGGCGATCGCGGTGGAGAGCGGGGCGCGACCGCGCATCACGGGTGGTTCCGTCCGCGACACCGCCGGTGCGGCGGTCACGATCGTCGACGCGAAGCCGGTGATCACCAATCTCGAGATTCGGCAGGTAGCCACGCACGGCGTCGTCGTTTCCGGGGACGCCGACGCGGTGCTGACCGGATGCAGCATCGCCGCCACCGCAGGCCACGCCATCATCCTCGCCGGCTCCGCGCGCGGACGCCTGCGGGACTGCCAGCTTCATCCGGGCGACGCCGCCTTGGCCGCGCTTGTCGGGGACGCGTCGATCGATTTGCATGACTGTCAGCTGAGCGCCGGCGGCCGAACGGCGCTGCTGCTGCGCGAACGCAGCCGCGCCGCGCTGGTCGGCTGTAGCATCGACGAGGCTGACGTCGGCATCGCCGTTGACGACGACGCGCAGGCGGACGTCGGCAAGCTCACTCTCTCGGAATGCGGCGAGACCGGCGTGCACATGTCCGGGCAGAGCAGCGCCGCACTGCGTCACAGCCATCTCAGCGTGGACGGAGACGCGGTGGCGGTGGTCGTGGACGAGGACAGCCGGATCGACCTGGACGAGGTCACCCTCGCCGGCGCCGGCCCCGGCATGGTCATCAGATCAGCCGCCACCGCTGTCGTCTCATCCTGCGATATCAGTGGCTCGCGAACGGTCGGGGTGCAGGTGGACGGCCGAGGGACACTCCGGATGTTCCGAACCCGTGTTCATCGCTGCGTGCGCGGTATCCGCTTCGCCGAGGACTCGACGGGCGAGGTCACCGACTCCGAAGTCGTCGGCAATGGTGCCCGGGCGCTGCAGATCGACACCCGCCGTCCGGTCACCACCGACGGCAGCACCATCGTCGACGCCGCAGCGGCCCTCGGGCGCGACGAAACGACGAACGGCCATGGTCGCTCAGCACCGGCGACGCCCGACTGGGCCGGGGCGGACCCGGCCGCAGCGCCGGCTGCGAACCCGATCGGTAGCGCCGCGGCGAGCATCCCTCCGGAGGGACCGGAGTCGAACGGCGGCGACGACCCGGTCGGCAAGCTGCTCGAAGAACTGGACGCGCTGGTCGGCCTCGCCGGGGTGAAGCGCGAGGTCGCCACGCTTGTCGGGCTGCATCGGGTGGGCCAGAGCCGGCGTGCCGCCGGGCTTCCGGTGCCGCCGATCTCGAGGCACATGGTGTTCGCCGGAGCACCGGGTACGGGCAAGACCACCGTCGCGCGGCTCTACGGCCGGATCCTCGCCACGCTCGGGGTGCTGCCCGGCGGTCAGCTCGTCGAGGTGTCCCGAGCGGATCTCGTCGCCGAGCACATCGGCGGCACCGCCGTCAAGACGAAAGCCAAGTTCGACGAGGCGCTCGGCGGCGTCCTGTTCATCGACGAGGCCTACACCCTCTCCCCGGTCGACGGGGGCGGAAGCGGACACGACTTCGGTCGGGAGGCCGTCGACATGCTGGTGAAGCTGATGGAGGACCACCGGGACGAGATCGTCGTCATCGTCGCCGGCTATTCGCCGCAAATGCGCGCGTTCATGGACTCCAACCCGGGTCTCGCCTCCAGGTTCGCCAAGACGGTCGAGTTCGACAGCTACAGCACGGCAGAGCTGGTGAGTATCGTCGAGCAGCTGTGCCGCACACACCACTACTCGCTCGAGTACGACACCCGCGTCGTCCTGGCCCGAATGTTCGACGGCATGGCGCGAACCGAGTCGTTCGGCAACGCCCGCGTGGCGCGCAAGATCTTCGAGGAAATGCTCGGTCGACAGGCAGTGCGGCTCGCCGGCAGCGGCCAGCTCTCCGGCGTGGAACTCGCGCAGCTGCTGCCGGAGGACCTCGGCGAGGCCGCGGTGTCAGACGGCCCCGACGACGCGCGGGCCGCTGAACTGGGGGCGTTGCTGGCCAAGCTGCAGCAGATGATCGGGCTGGCGGAGGCGAAGCGCGAGGTGAAGGAGTTGATCGACCTTCTGTCGTCAACACGTGCGCGGGTTCGCGCCGGCCTGCCGGCACCGGTGGTATCCCGGCATCTGATCTTCTCCGGGCCTCCCGGCACCGGAAAGACCACCATGGCGCGGTTGTACGGCCAATTGCTCGCCGCGCTCGGCGTGCTGTCCTCCGGGCAGGTCGTCGAGGTCGCCAGGGCGGACCTGGTCGGCGAGTACATCGGTCAGACCGCGCACCGCACCACAGAGGTGTTTGAGCGGGCCCGGGGCGGTGTGCTGTTCATCGACGAGGCATACACGCTGGCGCCCTCCGAGTCACGCCAAGACTTCGGTCGTGAAGCTATTGACACGCTGGTCAAACTCATGGAGGACCATCGCGACGAAGTCGTCGTGATCGCAGCCGGATACGAACGGGAGATGGCCGCGTTCCTTGAGGCCAACACCGGTCTCGCGTCGCGGTTCACCCGGCGAATCCACTTCGCCAACTACGGACCAGACGAACTGGTGGCCATCTTCGACGGCTTTGCTCAGGCAAACGGCTACGACTGTCCCGGCAGCACACTCACCGCACTGCGAACGCACTTCGAACAGGTCCCGAAGGGCGCCGCCTTCGGCAACGCCCGCTACGCCCGTACTCTCTTCGACGACGCGGTCACCCGGCAGGCCGGTCGCCTACGGGCGATCGGCGCCCCGACCGTCGAGCAGATGCGCGTGCTGACCGTGGAGGACGTGACGCCCGGACACTGAGCATCACCCTCCCGGGACGTGGTTTGGGGCCGGCGATCCGCCGCATCGGCATGGCGGGTCATCGGTCTGGTCTGCCTGCCATGCCCACGCGACCTGACCCGCCTTGACTGGTCGACTTCGCGCGCTGTAGGGGCAACCGCTGCTCAGAGGTGAACTCTTATGAACGTCCATTGAACCGGAAGTCGGTTACGCCGTTGTTAAGTGCATGACGGTATCTCCCGCGGCGCCGAGCCGGCTGGTCATAAGCGGACCAGACCGCAGAATCGAACTGGCCGTACCGTCGGACGTGGTGGTCGCCGACCTGTTGCCGGCATTGCTGGACCACCTCGGATCGAACCTCGCCGACAGTGGCCTGGCCCATGGGGGCTGGGTGTTGCAGCGCGTGGGCGGACCGCCGCTGGACGCGGATGTGACCGTCGCCTCGCTGGACCTGCACGACGGCGAGACGCTGTTCCTGAGACCTCTGGCCGACCAGCTACCGCCAGTGCATTTCGACGATTTGATCGACGGCGTGGCAACCTCGGTAACCAAGAGGTCAGGATACTGGCGACCGGCGTTCACCCGGTATGCCATGGCGACGGTCGGCGCGGTCGCAGTGGCTGTCACCCTGGTCGCCGTCGCCACTGCCGGACCGGCGCTGCTGCGGGCCGTCGGCGCCGCGGGAATTGCCGTGCTGCTGTTCGGGATCGCGATTGGCGCGCGCGTCTTCGACGAACACATCTTCGGCCTGCTGTGCGCGGTGAGCGCCATCGCCGCACTCGCCGTGGCGGGTGTCATCGCCCCCGATGCCAGCAGTGGGCAAGCGGACGTAGGTCTCGGCGCACCGCACGTGCTGACCGGTGGGACGGCCATGTTGGCCGGCGCTGTCGTCGCCGCGTACGTGTACCCGAGTGCCCGCCCACTCTTCGCCGCCGTCGCATCGCTCGGGTGCTTCGTCGTGCTGGGCGGGGCCCTCGGCACCCTCGCCGACCTCTCGGTCACCCAGGCGGTAGCCGTGACAGTCGTCGCCGCCACCCTGTTCACGGTAGCTGTCCCGTTGCTAGCAGCACGAATGACCGGCATCCGACTGGCGCCGCTGCCCACGAAGTGGGAGCACCTGCAGGAGGACATCGACCCGGAGCCGAGCGAACGGGTTCTCGCCGACGGCCTGGCCGCCGACCGGCTCATGACCGCGCTCCACAGCGGGGCGGGGATCGTGAGCGGCATCGGCCTGGTTCTGCTTGCCCTGGCGGGGACCTGGGCGACGACGCTGCTGGTGCTACTGGCGGGCATCGCCCGGTTGCTCATGTCCAGGACGATGACAAGCGCATGGCATCGGGCTGCGCTCGGAGTTCCGGCGCTGTTGGGCCTCGCGGTGCTGGCGATCGACGGCCTCGGTCAGCTTGAGCCGGTCCTGCGGGTGAGCATTGTGCTGGTGGCGCTGCCGGTGTCGATCGTGCAACTGCTCGTGGCCGGGCGGGCTTTGTCGAAGCGCAGGTTGTCGCCCTACTGGGGGCGGGCCGGTGATGTGCTGGAGACGCTGTCCACGGTGGCGCTGGTGCCGGTGGCGCTTGCCGTGCTCGATGTGTACGCCATGGTCCGGGGCATCGGTGGGTGACCATGCAGTCCCGGCGTGATCAGGTGCAGGCCCACAGCTTCATGGTGGGCCGGTTGTCAGCCGCCCTCGTCGCGGGCGATCCCGACGGGCTCGAGAGCCCGCACCGCCGCTTGGCCGTCGGCTCCCTTGTCGGTGTGCTGCTGGCCGTACTGCTGGTCGCCGGCTTTGCCGTCTTCGGCCTGATCCGGCCTGGGGGCGCCACGTCCTGGCGCGAACCCGGCGTGGTGATCGTGGAAAAAGAGACCGGAACCCGCTTCTTCCTCGTGCGAGGTCGGCTGCGGCCGGCGCTCAACTACGCGTCGATCCTGCTGCTGTCGGCGGAGACGCCGAAGGTGGTGCGGGTATCGGCCGCGTCGCTGCGTGGTGTGCCGCACGGACAGCCGATCGGCATCCCTGGTGCCCCGGACGCCATCCCACCCGCCGGCGACGGTGTGAACCTGGTCTGGAACTCGTGCGCGCAGGTCGCACGCGACCAGTCGGGCAGTGCTCTCACCGCCACCACCCTCGCCATCGGCCGGCCGTCCGCCCTCAACAGCGCGCCGGCGCCAGCTGACCGGGCCGTCGTGGTCAGGGTCGCCGGTGGCGACACGTTCCTGTTGTGGCAGGGCAGAAGGCACCGGGTGGCCGAAAGCTGGATCCCCCGCGTCCTGCGTCAGGACACCCCCATCGTCGTCGACACCCGCTGGCTCGACAACTTCCCGGTCGGACCCGACGTCGCCGCAGTCGCGGTGCCGCGACGAGGCGAGCGTGGGCCGCGCGTCGACGGCCGGGAGACGCGCATCGGCGAGCTGTTCGCCGATCCGGCCGAGGCGGGTACCGGCCGGATGTTCGTTCTGCAGGCGGACGGCCTCAGCCCGCTGTCGCCGTTCGCCGAGACCCTCCTCGCCGGCGACCCGGCGACAGCGGCGCTCTACCAGGGCCGGCCCGTGGCGCCGTCGACGCTCAGCCCGGCCGCCCTCAGCCAGCTGGGCCAATCCCGGATAGCCGCGGTGGTCGATGGACTGCCCGAAGCGGTGCCGTTACCCGCGCAGACCGCGCCCGGTCGTACCTGGTGCGTTCAGCACGGCGCCCGCGACCGGGATGCGCGGCTCGTGGCGGCCGAGGGGTTGGGCGACGGCGACATGGTAACCGACACCGCCAGCCTCACCCGGACCTCCTCGACTGCCATGGCCGTCCGGGTCGAGCCGGGAAGAGGTGGTCTGTTTCGGGTGGGACGCCCAGACCAGGCGCCGGGAGCTGACCTGTTCCTGGTGACCGACGCGGGACTGAAGTTCCCGGTCGCCGACGGCGATGCCGCCGCGCGACTCGGCCATCCGGCGACGACCGCCGTCGCCGTCCCGCGGACCTTTCTCGAGCTGTTGCCGACCGGCCGGACATTGAGTCGGTCGGCCGCGGGGAGGTGATCGAGAGACCGACGACCAGGACCAAAACCGGTTCTAGACGGCTACGAAAGGACGATTGTGCCCAGACCACTCATCATCGATGAGGCGAGCACGGTAGCGCTGGTCAACCAGTTCAACGACACGGTTGAAGACCAGCAGACCGCGCGGCAGAACCTCAACAACATCTCCACCAACCTCGCGGCGAACTGGAAGAGCGACTCGGCCGCGCCGGTCTTCCAGCAGGGCCTGGACGCGGCGAACCGGGCGCTCAACCGCATCGCCGTCGCGCTCAGGGGGATCTCCGACGAGATGGTCGCGTTCGCCCAGGACACCCGGACCACCGAGGACGACAACGCGGTCAACTCCCAGCAGGTGCTGGCGAGCTTCGGCAACGGCAGCTGGGCGGGGTGACACCATGACCAACTACATGGCCAACCTCGATGGCATGCACGACGTGATCGCGCAGCTCCGCCAGCTCTACAACTCGGAGGTGAACTCGCTGCAAGCCCTGGACCAGGCGAAGAACAACTACGCCGCGAACAACCAGGGCTCCGCGATCGACGGGTACGAGGCGGCGCAGAACGAGTGGAACGCGGCGCTGAACGAGTTCAACACCGCGCTCACGATCGCCGAGCGGGCCCTCGGCGAGATCGGCAACGGCTACAACATGACGGACCAGCGGGGCGCGAACCGCTTCGCGTGAGAGAACGCCGCTGGAACCGGCGCAGGTCTAGAGCGCCGGTTCCAGCGGCCGACCTAGAGAGGTGAATACGTGCCGACGCTGGTCGTCAACGAGGATTACATCACGCAGGTGAACAACCTGCTGGCCCGCTTCGTGCCGGAACTCGGCGAGCTGCGCAGCGGACAAAACGTGTCCGGCCAAGGCCCTAACAAGACGCCCTCGCAGATCCTGGACAACATCCTGCTCAAAAACGGCAGTGACGGTTATGCGCTGGGAAACCAGTTGAAGCAACGGCTGGGCACACAACTGAAGTCGTTGTCGGAGCAATTGGCCAACCGTTCCGTCTACCTCAGCCAGCTCAACTCGAATGTGAACGTATTTCTCAGCGAGACCGACAACACCGAGAACTACAACACGGTGAAAGCCGGGGAGTTCACCCCGTATCTGCCCAAGTAGCTGACGCCGTCGTCGACGCTCGTCCGGAAAGGCCACCATGACTCAGCCCAACCCAGTCCGATGGGAACAAATCCTGCAGCAGGTGCTCGGGTCCAAGGCGGTCGACCGGACGAGCATCGCCGACAAGCCGTGGCTGCGGCTGGTCAACATGGTCGGCCGGCGGGGCGCGAATGACGACCCGTGGAACGACCCGATCCCGGACAACGGCGGGGACGGCAAGTTCACGGTGTACCGCAAGGCGAGTTGGCCGGACGGCCGGATGGAGTTCCAGATGCTGGAATTCTCGGTCGACTTCTTCGTCAAGAACGGCGACCGGTCGCCGCACGAGCTGTACCAGCAGGACTTCGTCACCAACTTCACCGACACCGTCGCGGGCGCCAACAACGTGCTCGACGAGTCGACCTTCTACAGCGCCGCCAACGCGATCGACAACGCGACCACATGGTTCCGGTCGACCACGGATCGGCTCACGCCCTGGGTGGACAACGTCAACACCGAGGAGTCAGGGTTCCAGGGATCCGCCGCGGAGGCGTTCCGCTACCAGATCCTCAATCTGCGGCACCAGATGGAGATGTACCGCCGACAGTTGACCACACCGCAGGACTGGTCCTCGCAGCTGCGCCTGAGCGGCGACCAGGCGGTCTCCTTCAAGCAGTCGATCGCCAATGCCTGGAAAACGTATCTCACGCTGCCCACACCCCGCGACGTCATCCTCAGCGTCCTGCGGCAGTTGGAGACCCAGGCCGACCAATTGGACGTTATCACGAGCTTCGGCTGGTACAGGGACCATAAGTACAACGACAATAACCGCCCTCACGTGATTCCCGCTGATTGGTCGTGGGACTTCAACATCACGCTCGGCAACAACACCTCTGTCTACAACCTGGCCGACCCGAGTCAGGCCGCCGCACTCGACTTCGCCATGCGGTGGGCGTGGGCCAACAACGTCGTGCAGTACCTCGACCGCCCGGCGCTGGACGTGTTCACGCAGCTGAACACCGCGTACCAGGCGGCGTACTCCACCATGTCGTTGCCGATCACGCTCCAGCAGTACCCGATCGCCCTGAACGACCCGAACAACCCGAACCTGCCGGACAAGGACGACCCGAACGGGCCTCCGGACCTGGACAGCGGTGGCGGCGGTGGTGGGGGCAACGAGAACATCGACCTCGGCGGTGGCGGTGGCGGCGGCGACGGGAACCTCAACCTCGACGGCGGTGGCGGCGGTGGTGGGGGCAACGAGAACATCGACCTCGGCGGTGGCGGTGGCGGCGGCGACGGGAACCTCAACCTCGACGGCGGCGGTGGCGGTGGTGGGGGCAACGAGAACCTCACCTTCGACGGCGGTGGCGGTGGTGGTGGTGGTCTTCCGCTGGACGGCGGTGGCGGTCCGGGTGGCAACGAGAACCTCACCTTCGACGGCGGTGGCGGCGGTGGTGGTGGCGGCCTTCCGCTGGACGGCGGTGGCGGTCCCGGTGGCGGCAACAACCTGCTCGGCGTGCCGGGCTCGGACGGTGGCTCGTCCGGACTGCCGGACACGAGCGGCGGCGGCTCGGGATTGCCCGGCGGAGTGTTCGGCCCACTCGGCGCCCCCGGTAGCCCCGGAGGCAGCCCGCAGAGGATCGGCCGGTTGAACGGTTCCCCCTCCTCCGAGGGAGGCGCGAACGACTTCACCGAACCGGGCAGCGGCAATCGCGACGACCCCACATTCGGCGGTGGGAGCACCCTGCTGAACGGGCTCGGCGACGAGACGTCGGTGAACGGGCTTGGTGGTCCTACGCCGATCGGTGGGGTGCCCGGCAGCGATCCGGGTGGCTCGGGTGGGAGCACGTTGCTGAACGGGCTCGGCGACGAGACGCGGGTGGGTGCGTTCGGTGGTGGCTCGCCGCTGGGTGGGGTGCCGGGCAACGATCCGGGCGTCTCCGGCGGTGTGTTCGGCGGCGGCGGCGACGTCCGCTCCGGCATTGTGGACACCGGCATTCCGTCGCTGGACAATTCGGACCTGCCACCCGTCACCTCCTCCGGGTCGCAATCGATCGGCGGCCTGACGGAGGGCACCAACAACGGCCTCAACGATTTCGGCGACGACCTCCCGACCGGCCGACCCGACGAGTTCGGTGGCGGCTCCAGCGGCCTCGACGACCTGCCCGACACTTCCGGGGTGCGCCTCGGCGACGGCAGCGGGAACTTCTCCGGTTCGGGCGGTCCGGGTTCCGACGGCGGCAACAGCTTCGGCTCGACGCCCTACCAGCCGCCGTCCGATGTGAACTCGTCGCTGGCGACCTCCATGTTCCCCACCGCCGGCGGTCAGGGCACCCCGGGGACGAACGGCATGAACAGCGGGATGCCCTTCATGCCGCCCATGGGCGGCATGGGCCAGCCGAACGCCAACCAGGACAAGGATCGTGAGCGGTCCACCTGGCTCGTCGAGGACGAGGACGTCTGGGGCACCGACCCGACGTGCGCCCCGGCCGTCATCGGCCGCGGCGACAACACCGACTTCGACGCGATCGAACGCGGCGAATGGGAACCCGCGCCGGCCGCTTCGCCGGCGACGACGACGGAGCGCAGCACCCCGAACGCCGAGCGGGCGCGCGGGTGACGGATGAGGAGGTAACAGATGTCTGACTCGGGCCAGCCGCGATCGGACGAGACGTTCGCGGAGGTGGAGGGCCAGATCAAGGCGCTGAAGGCGGCCGGCGATCGACTGGCCGGCGGCTCCTTCGAGGCCCTCGGCAAGAAGCGCGCCTTCAAGGTGACGGTCAACGGCAGCGGCGAGTTGGTGGGCATCAAGTTCCTGACCCGGTCGTATCGCACGATGCCGGGCGAGGAACTCGCCGATCAGCTCGTCGAGGCGATCGGCGAGGCACGGCGCAAGGCGATCGACGCGGGGCTGGCCAACCTCGTCGGGATCATGCCGAGCGGGTCCCCCGCCGAGGAGTTGCTGTCCGGCAAGACGGACATGGCCGAGATCTTCGGAGACGCGATGCGCTGGCTCGGCGTCGGCCCGGTGGCGGAGCCGGCACCGGGCCCGCGAGGGGAGGTGCGTGGTGGCTGAGCAGGTCGGTCTCGATACCGAGTATCTCAAGAGCGACGCCTTCAAGCAGTTCCGCGCCCACCTGGACCAGATTCAGAACCGGCTCGACGACATGTGGACCCCGGGGCAGATGGTGCCGTTCGTCCAATGCGATATGGACGAGATCGCCCTGAAACTCGCGACGACCGCCATCGACGCCGTCAACGGGCTCAAGGACGGCCTGGACCAACTGGTCGACAGCGACGGCGAGAACGTGGACATCCTCGCGCGCCTCGCCAGCCTGCAAGAGGACAACGCGACCGACGAAAGTCAGAAGTTCAACAACAGCCTCGGCGGTCACTGACGGAGTGCACGATCGCCCGACCGCGCGATGCCCGTAGGGCCGCGGCCGGGCGTGGGCCGCGAGACCTGCGGCCGTTCAGGTAGAAGGAGGCGACCACGTGCCGTACGAGTACAATTCGATCGAATATTCCCGGCAGGCACGATGGTTGCTGCAGATCATCACCGGTGAGGATCAGCCGGGGGCGATGGAAGGCCGGCTGCGGGCCTCCGGCGACGTGTTGCAGTCGACCGCCGATGACATGCGTGAGCTGTCGCGTCTGCTGGCGGGCGGGGTCGACCGGATCCGGCGCGGGATGGAAGGCGACGTCGAGCAGGCTTTCACGGACCGGATGCGGAAGCTGCTCGCCGAGGGCGGCACGTTGGACAATGTGTCGCTGTTTTTCGGCGGCATGGGAGAGCGTTTGCGCACCGCCGCCGGGCAGGTGCAGTACATGAAGATGTCGACGGCGCAGATGCTGGCCGAGATGCTGTTTCAGATCGCGCTGCTGATCTACCTGTCGAACTTCTTCCCGGGGTGGGCGCAGGCCATGTTGCTCCAGCGGCTCCTGGCGGCGCGGATCTTCTACTACGCGTTGCAGACGCGGGTCGGCCAGGGGTTGACGGCGTTGCTGATCAGCACCGCTCAGGAGTTCGGCCAGGACCTGCTGCTCCAGGTGATCCAGAAGAACTCGGGGTGGCGGCGGAATTTCAGCGTCCAGGACCTCGGCCAGTCGGCGGTGGGGGGTGTGTTCGGCGGTGTGGCCGCGCTGGCGCTCGCGCCGGCGGTGCAGGGCCTGCTCGGCAAGATGATGCGGGACCCGACCGCATGGCGTGGTCAGCTGTCGCGGGAGTCGCTCGAAGGAGTGGGGGTGGAGGTCCTCGCGGAAGGGGCGACGAGCGCCGCCTACGGCCAGGGGTTCGTGGTGACCCCGTTCTCGGTGACCTCGGGTCTGGCGGACTCGGTGGCGCCGTTCGCGGTGGAGAAGCTGGCCGAGGAAGTGCGCGAGCGGCTCGGTGGCTCCTCGGACGACGACGACCGCGACGACACCCGCGACGACAACCCGAGGTCGCAGGGGTCGCCGGGGAACAACGGCACGCCCCCGCTCGGGAGTGACGGCTCGGCCGACCGACCGTTGCCGAGGGAGGGCACGACCGGCCCGACACGTGACGACGCGGGGGACCGCGACCCGCGGCCGGCGGTGGTGCCATCGCGGGACGACGGTGATGACACCGGGGGTGGAGATTCGCCTCCGGTGGTGGTGCCGTCACGGAATAACGGTGCCGGTCCGGTCCGTGACGATCCCGGGGGTGGGGACCCGCCTCCGGTGCTGGTGCCGTCGTGGGACGACGGTGTCGGGCCGGTGCGTGTCGATGCCTTGGGCGACGGTCCTGGTCCGGTGGTGCCGGGGCTCGGTGACTGGGCGCTCGACGGTGGGGGACCGACGACGGTGGGGTCGTGGCCCGCCGATCCCGGTCCGGTGCTGGTGTCCGATCCCGGGTCGAACGGTGGTTGGCAGGCGTCGGGGCCGATGCTGCCCGATCGGGTGGTCGTCCCGTCGTTGGAGCAGGCGGCACTGTTCGCGTTGCCCGACCCGGCGGGTGTGCCGCCGGTGGCCGTCGGCGGTGTGACGAACGGCGTGGGGGCACCGGTGCCGCGGGTCGTCCATCTGGTCTGGGCCGACCCCGGTGTGGCGGGGCCGCTGGTGCAGGCGAACGTGCGCGATTGGGCGCAGTACGCCGGCGAGCGGGGCTGGACCGTCCGCTTGTGGGTGGGCGGGGACCCGGCCGTTCAGGGTTGGTGGAGGGACACCGGGGTGGAGGTGTCCCGGCTCGATTCGGTGACCGTGCAGTGGACGGGGGGCACGACGGGCCCGACGCCGGCGCGGTGGGAGGGGCCGGGGTGGGTGGACGCGGCGCGGTTGGCGGTGCTGCACCACGACGGCGGCGTGTCGGTGGATGTGCACACCCCGCCGGGGTCGGTGTCGCTGCCGGTCACTCCGGTGCGGCTGGGCGATCAACCGGGCAGCGTCGCGTATGTCAGTCCCGCCCCGATACAGCCCTCGGCCGGGTGGGACGCGTTGCGGCATGACCCGGTTGGTTTGCGGCCGGTGCTGCGGGAGGCGCTGACCGGACCGGCTACCGCCACCGTGCTCGCCGCCCCACCACAGCACGGTTTCGTCCGTGACGTCCTCGAACGGGTCCTGTCCAGCCAGCCCCAGCCGGTCGGCCAGCCACTCACACCCACAGCCCTCGATCCCACACCGCTGGCATCCACCCCGCACCGCGTCGACACCACCCCCGGCCAACCCCAACCCATACCCCAAGCCGCGGCCGAACCTGGGCTGGTGATGCCGACCGGTCCGCAAGGCCTGGACACCGCGATCGATGGGGTGCTGCACGACTACGCCGGCCCCGCCGGGCACGTGTTCGACCCTCGGCTGGTCGCCCAGTTCGAACCGGCCAACCCGCTGGTACGCATGGCCTCACTGACACCCCCACCCACCGTGACCGGCGGACACGACCTGCAAACCGCCGCGTTCGACGCACACGTCGTGCAGCAGGAGGTTCGCCCGCAGGAGGAGTCTGCGGTTTATGACGTGGATGCGGTGTGGGTGCATCCGTTCACGGGTGTGCGTACCCGGGCGGCGTTCGATGCCCGGTTCCGCACGGAGGATGGCAAACCGGTCACCGAGTTGACGGTGAGGGTCCGGATTGTGCCGGATGGGACCGTCACGGAGACGGAGCTCGCCGAGACTTGGGACTCGCTGCACGGTGGGGTGGAGGAGTATTTCAACCGGCCGGGGCATCAGTTCCGTAAGTACGGCACGTTGAAGGTCGCGGTGGAGCCGGTGACCGATGGGCCGGCGCACCTGCGGGTTGAGTTGTCGCACCTGCATTCGGAGATTACGCAGCGCAGGTGGCGTCCTGGTATGAGCGGTCAGGAGTCTGCTCACGAGTTCGGGCATCAGTTGGGTTTGCGGGAGGAGAACCGTCATCCCGGCGAGTCCGAGGGGTTGTTGCACGTTCCGGGTTCGTTGATGGGGAAGTTCGACGATCCGGTACCGGGGGAGGTGTTGGATGAGGCCGGGCCGGAAGGGTTGGCGGGGGGAGGGGTGCGTCAGCGGTATCTGGATCTGGTGGAGCGGCTGATCGACGCGCGTCGTGACGGTGGCCGGGTGCCCCGGTCGTCCCCGCACACCGTCGATGACCTGCCCGAGCCTCGCATGCCGAGCCTGGATGCGGTCAACCGGCGGGTCGCCCGTATGGAAGACCAGCGGTTGATCGGGCCGCTGCGTGACCTTGTCAGGGACCAGCCTCGTCCGCTGACCCCGGCGGAGGCGCGTTTGTGGGTCGACAGCACCGCCGCGTTGCCGGGCATTCCCAACCCGAGCACGGCGCAGAAGTGGGAGTATCTGCGTCAGCTGGAGCAGCTCAACCGGGCGATCCCGACACCCGCGGAACAGCAGGCTGGGATGCAGACGCCGGTGCGTCAGTCGGTGCTGGCTACCCGGGACCGCCGCCCGTGGCTGGAGGAGGGCACACCGCAACCACCCATCCCGACCGGCATCATCACGTTCGCGGACTCTCACGTCCTGCCGGCGGCGGTGCCGTCTACGCCGGGGCGCGAGCGGCCCTCGTTCAAGCTGGTCGACGAGATCGCCCAGCACATCGGCGAGCACGACGACCTTCCCGGGTCGGCCACGGACACGATCGCCGAGGAGTTGCGGGAGCATCCGGAGCAGTTCTTCGGCGAGGGGTACCGGCTGCAGTTCACCCGGGACGGCAAGGAGCGCGAGATCGTCGTGCGTGCCGCCAACTACGGCGATTGGAGCCGTTACTCGGGTGAACCGACCCTGGAACCTGAGTTCAAGACCGTTGTCAGCGCCGTTGCCGAGCGGGCGTTGACCTTGAATCGGCAGGTGGACGAGAAGGTACGGCACATCGACGACGTCCACTTCTTGGTCACCGATGTCACCGATGTGCACGATCCGGCCGGGGGAACCGTTGGTGCCAGCTTCACCGTGCGCAATGGACTGCACTGGCATCTGTCCAGGGATTACACGGCTCCGCTGGATCCGCAGGGTCTGCCGCTGGACATCGTGTTCACCGAGGAACAGCCGGTCGGGGAGGTGGAGGTCGAGGGTGTCGGTGCCCCGCTGCGTGGGGCGCCTGAGCTTGCCAGGTCGCTCTTCCCGGATCTCACCTCGAAGAACGACGCCTACCGGCAACTGCACGACTTCCTCGCGCACAAGCTGACCGACCACATGCCAGAGATGCTGAAGGGCTGGACGGACGTGCCGGGAGCCAACCCACCCGGCGTCCGGATCCGCGCGATACCGCAGGACGGCCGGCTCGCCCACACCAGCCAACAGCCCCCGGTACGGCCGCGGGCCCGTACGACCTCCCACGGCCTGGGCAACCTCGCGAGCTCGGTCGTCCACAACCTGTCAGGGTCCGGCGAGACGTTGATGCGCGACGACTCCGGCCGGTACGGCATCTACGACACCCGGGTACGGCTGGAGATCCAGCGACTCGACGGGGAGCACCAGCCCCTCGGAACCAGCGGCCGCAGCACGTACGGCATGGCATCCCCGGTAACGGTCCGGATGCGGATGGGCACCGGCGAGGCGACCCGGCATGCCGCCGCACCGACGCAGACCCCGGCACCGCAGCCGGTGCCGCCTGCGGGGGCCACGCAGCCGGTATCGCAGCAGCATCAGCCCGCACCACAGCCGGAGCCGGTGCCGGACCCGGCACGTGTCGCCGCGATTCTTGTTCATGGCGGCGACCGGGTCATGGTGGGCTTGTCCGAGCCGGTCGACCCGCATCCCGCGGTCCGCGGTGTGGGCGTGCCGAAGGCCGTCCTTCCGCACATGGTGCAGGTCCTCGCGAAGGTCAAGGGCCTGGGCGAGGCCGCGGGCGTCCCGGTTCCGCGGGAGAGGCTGCGTACCCTGTCGAAGGAGTTGCTCGACAACTATCCGCAGTTGGTGGGTGGGGCGCTGGTCGACCTGGGGAAGGTCGAGGCGCTGATCACGATCGACCCGACGCATCCGTGGAAGGTGGCCAACCCCTCCGGCTCCTTCGACCGCCCCTCGGAGCAGAGTGGTGCCTTCCTTGAAGGTGGCGACGGCCAGCCTGACGGTGGCAAGCCCGACGGTGGCTTCCACAGCAACGAGACGATCAACGGTCGGTTCCTGACCGGTACCCACAACACCACCCACTCCGGCACGATGGGTGTCACCAACGCCAACGCGGCGGTCAGCGTCGGCTTTGGCGTCGGACCCGGCCCCGTGCAGGTGGCCAGGGGTAGCGTGGCCCTCAACGCCACGATGGACAAGGTGTCGAAGTCCCTCACCGTCTCGGAGGATGCCGAGACCGGCATGGTGGAGGACACCCGCGACACCTCGACGCTGCTGGCGTACGTGCCGAACTGGCGGGTGCAGTTGCGCACCGACGTCGACATTCGCTGGGAGAACGTGCCCTACCACGCCGTGGACGGGCCGCTGGAAGAAAAGCTGCTGCTGTGGGTGAACGATCACTACCTGCGGGATGCGCCGGCCCAGACAGTGACCCTACAGAAGACGTCCGCACCAACCTTGCCGGAGAAGCCCACGGATCCGAAGCCGCGGCCGCCCGCGGAGCGGACGCTGGAGGCGGTGCAGCAGTATGAAACTGATCTGCGGGCATGGAAGGACCAGCAGCGGGACTACCTTGTCAAGCTCGGCGAGCACTACGCGGTCGAGACACCGGACCGGCCGCAGAAGCCCACGGATCCGAAGCCGCAACCGCCTGCGCAGCAGACCCCGGAGGCGACCCGGCAGTACGAGGCTGATCTGCGGGCGTGGGAGGACCAGCAGCGGGAGTACTTCGACGAGTTCGGCCAGTACTACTCGGACTGGAATCGGTATCTGGAGCATATCGACACGCTGGCCAACCATGACGAGAACCAGAGGTCGCTGCCGGACATCTTGTACGCCGCCGGGCTCACGGGGCTGCCGAGGTTGTTCGACAACATCGTCGCGGAGTTGAAGGAAGCCGGACTCTCGCTGCCGATCGGCAGCCCGCAACGTACCCAGTTGTGGCAGAAGCTGTCGAACCTCGACACGAACCTGAAGAAGGCGGTGAACCAGGAGGAGGGCTACCACTTCACCATCGCCGACAACGGACACGAGATCGCGGAAATCACCATCCGCACCACCCGGGACGTCTCGGGTGAGCAGGTCGGCGACACGACCGACAAAGCCCACATCGAGGAGGTCCGCACCGCCATCGAGGGGGTCAGCGGCAACCAGTCGATCTCCCAGGAGACGAAGGTCACCGTCAGCGGTGGCGCTGACGTGGTGCCGACGGACCTGATGAAGGTGACCGCCATGGGCTCCGTGTCGATGAGTTGGTCCAACTCGACCAACTTCGGATCCGGGCGGACCGGCCTCTGGGTGCTCGTCAGCCGGTACACCGGGTACACCAGCGGGTACCAGGTGAAACTAACGCACAACGCGACGGTCAGTGTCGCCAAGAACGCGAACGCCGACCCGAGGTCCGTACGGGAGGTGAGCGGTAGCGGGCTGTTGCGCATCCCCGAACCGGACGCCTTCAAGCACGGCTTCCCGGTGGCGGAGGAGGCGCTGACCGATCCATCTGACCCGACGGCGCCCGGAGCCATCCGGAACACCGGGCCGAAACCGGAGGACCCGAAGGCGGCGCCGCTGCCGCTGCACGTGCTGGAAGGCAAGGGCGTGGGCCACGGCCTGACCAAGGTGGACAGGGCCGTGATCAGGCAGATCAAGGAGGGGCTTGAGGGGGAACTGCGGCGTGCCGGGTTCCTGCCGGCGGACAGGAATCGTCCGTTCGCGTCGGGGAAGGGTAAGCGGGACAGCCGGATCGACAACGCGAACCTGCTGGACAAGTTGGTCTCGGAGGCCGGCTTCGATTCCCACTACGACCCGATGCACCAGGACGGCATGACCTTCACCCTGACGCTGCGTCACAAGGGCGGCTTCAAGACGTACGCCCGGGTCACGGTCAAAGCCGAACAGCATCTCGAGGGGTACGAGGACCACGAGGGCAACCGGCATTCGGAGTATCACGTGCGCCGCAGCGACGAGTACCACACGGTGAACCTGGCCATGGGGATGGATTCGGCCGCGCCTGGTGCCGGAGGCGGGAAGAGAGCCGCCATCGGCCTCAGGGCTACGCTCGGGTACAGCGGCGACCAGCCGAAGTACAAATGGTTCCGTGGCTACACCGCTGGCGCGGAGTATTCCCGCGGCGTCAACACCAGCGAGGGTCTGTTCCTCATGGTGAACCGGCCTGAGCTGCTGGAATACCCCGGTGCCGTGGACATGTTCCGGCTGCCCAGCGACTACACGGTCACCATCGAATACAGCGACAGCAAACTCGGTGTCCCCCGGCCCATCGAGGTCAAGGACGCGTTGGCCACCGTCCACCTCCTGCCCTCCTTCAACAACCCTGCGGTGGCGGGCCAGTCCACCTTCTTCCAGCCGACACCCAGAGAGGTCATCGACCAGGCGGTCATCCTCTACGTGGACAGCTCAGGCGTGACCGAAGCGATCCGCACACTCCTGCCGGACCTGGCGGGACCGGGAAAGATCAACGATGACGCGATGAGCAAGTTCGGCGGCAACGTCCTCGTCCGGTCACACCTCAAAGAGATCATCTACCACGAATACAACACCAGCCATTTCTTCGATCCCGGATTCTGGCGCGACGGCACCGCGTCGGTGGCGCTGAGCGCCGACATGCGGCCCAGCCGGTTCGCCGGCTTCACCGCCGACAAGTTCGTGATCGGCAAGATCAAGCTGTGGCTCTCCCAGGCGACCCAGACGGAGAGCAAGTCCCACGGGCTCAGTGTCACCCCGCTGTCGGTGAGCGCGGGCGGCTCGTTCCCCGAACACGGCAACCTCGACCTGACCGGGTCGGCCAACAGCAACCTGTCGTGGGGCCGGGCCACGTCCGAGTCGACCGCCCGGACCGGAGCGAAAGAGTTCCTGGAACTCGACTTCCACCGTGTCTACGCGTTCGCCACCAAGCTGGACTTCAAGCTGGACGCCGTGCACGAGAAGCACGGCAAACTGGCATGGTCGTCGATCCGTACACCGAACCAGGACACCCTCGCCGACAAGGAGATGCTCTATCTGCTCTCCGAGCACGACGCCCTGACCGAGTACGCCAAGGACAAGGTCCCCGTCCCCGATGAACTGGTGCACGACGCCCTGACGCGCTGGCACGACGGTGAACTGCAACTCAGCGGCAACACCGTCGCGGGCATCCTGGCTCGCCGGGCCAGCGACCTGGCCTTGCGCCCTGAGCTCGGAGGATGGAGCGGGGCAGACCGGTTGCCGTTGGCCGAATGGGCTCGCATCGTGCGAGAGAAGCACAACAACGGTGAGCTGTACGTCACCGGTGCCACCGCGGAACGCTTCAACCAGGCATTCCCGCGGTTCGCCATCGACAACGGCACCAACCCGTTCGCCGACCGGTGGATACCGCCGTACCTGACCCGCACCGGTCCGAAGGCGTTGGGGCACAGCGGTATCCATGAACTGACCTTCGACGCTGACCCGGCCCGGGGCATCCCGGAGAACCCGACTCCGTTCACTCTGGTGCGCGGCATGGTGGAGCGGGCCGCACCCGGCCTGCTGGGCAAACGGCCGGAGGTGTGGCTGACCGACAACGGCAGAATCATCGGCCGGCTCCAGGGCGGCGTTGACGGCCTGCAGGGGCTGCTGTCCGGCAAGCGGGAGCAGCCGCTCGTCGAGGACATGCTGCACAAGGACGGCTTCACGCTCGTGTTCACCAACCAGGTCGGCCCGGTCCTGCACGACGTCGTCGAGGTCAACATGAAGTACCAGATAACCAGCATGCCGGAGGTGAACGACCTCGTACCCGAGACCGGTCTGGAGAACTACACACACGGATACGACATCCGGGCAAAGACCGAGGCGAGCGACTTCACCTACTCCGCGGGTGCCTCGCTCACCGGCGGAGGCCCGGTCGGTCACCAAGACGCGGGCGACCCCAAGGGCCGCCTGTCCGCCACGCCAGGGTTGAAGGTGGGGGCGGGCAGCCACAAGAGTGTGACCCGCGCGCAGACGGAGACCACCGAACAGACCATCTACGACTGGACCGGGCACTACCGCGCCGACGTCCGCCACAATCTGCACGTCGAGGTCCGCCGGGTCGACATGGCGGGGCGGCCGCTGAACAACCTGCTCACCGGCATCTATCGGGACTGGGCCGGCCATGCGCAGCCGGTGGTGGAGGATTTCGCCGGTACCACGGTGCTGAAGATCCCGAAGAGCACCGGTGACGCCAAGCCGATGGTGGGTCCGCAGCCGCCGGACTACCGCGCACTGGTGGCCTGGCCGGGCGACGGGTACGTGACCGCGGTGCTGGTCGACGACGCGCCGGCCATGGCGCGCGAGCTCCTCGCCGACCTGGCCGGGAAGAAGGCCAACGATCCCGATTTCCTGTCCAGCCTGTCGCTGCCGATCGAGCTGTCCCGTACGCACATGCAGGGTCACCTGCACGAGGCGATCGGCGGAAAGGAGTACCTGCTCAGCGACAAGATCTTCCTGCCTGGCCACAGCAGTGACCGGGTGCGCATGTCGCTCGTCGGCGACCTCTACAACCCCGAGATCATCGCATTGATGAACGGTACCGGTCCGGGTGCCTACCGGAAGACCCAGGACGGGACGACATTCAGCTACTCCTCCGACTCGCCGAGGGCCGGGTGGTCCGTCGGGGCGAGCGGCAGCGGCGACCCGGCGAACGGCGGCGGCGACACGGTGGGCGGCTCGGCGGGGACCGGCGCAGACCACACCCACAACCAGGGCACCTCGCACACCGAGAACTACCGCCGCGAACAGCACGTCAAGCAGCAGGGCCCGACCTACCTGGTGCGGTTGCGTGGGAAGTTCCGGTTGGTGGCCCAACGCCACACCGTCAACCTCGTGCTTCCCGACAGCAAGAGCGGCTGGAAGTGGAGCGATCCGTTCAGTGGGGACGTGTACGCGTTGCTGACCGCCGGTGAACTGCACGAGTTGCAGCAGCGCATGGAAAACCTGCCGTCGTTGGCGGAGACCGGCGCCGACCCGACCACCTGGCCGCGACCAGGCGCGGACGCCCCGCGGCGCAACCTCGTCGAGCTGCTCGCCAGGGTCGGAAGGGAGGGGTACGACGTGTCCCAGGCGGCGGGGGAGGTGGCCCAGTCACTCCGCGCCGACGTCGGTGGCGGACCCAGGCGCTCGTCCGGCCGCCCGCGCTCCGGCCTGGTACTGACCAGTCGGGACGGGCAAGCGATCGTTCACACCTACGAAGCCACCCTCACGTGGGCGGAAAGAGAGCTGGACAGCCTCGGTAACAGCGCCCGCAGTCAGCTCGACGAAGTCCGGGGCAGACTGGCCGGGGTGGCTGGCCTGTGGAGGCTGGCCAAGGCTCGGGCGAGCGCCGACGCGGCGGCCCAGTTGACGGACGCCAAGAATTACACGACCCAGATCACCAACGAGATCACCGCGCTGCAGGGGGACTCCTGGAACGAGTCCCTCGGGCGGAGGACTCCGTCCCCGGTCGGCCTGCACCCGGTAGACGTGGGCCGCCAGGTCGCCCACGAACTCGAAACGTATGTGGACGTCCACCACACCGACGTCAACGGCGTGACCGCCAAGTACCGGATCGACCCCGATGGGCGTGTGGCCCGTCTCGGCCCCGATGGGCACGTAGCCCAGCTCGGCACCGAAGAAACGGCGGACGCCGGCGGCTCACGAAGCCTCACCGTGCCCGAAGGTCTGGCGTCTGCCCCTCCGCCGAACGCGCCCCTCCAGCAGCCGCCGGTCACCAGGGCAAGCACCACGCCACCACAGATCCCGCAGCCCACTGTTCCGTCTCCGCAACTCGTGCCGGACGTCGAGGAGATGATTGACGACCCGGCAGCGATCCCGATGACCCCCCTGGAGCCGGGCGCGGATTCGGGCGCGACGCCGGCTGCTGTAGAGGAGTCGTCGCTGCCGCTGTCGCAAGGGTCGGTGACGGTGCCGCAGGAGCCCCTCCCGGATCTGACCGAAGCCGACACCACCGTCACGCACCCGTCGAATCAGCAGTCCCCGGCGTCAACCGCGCCGCCCGAGGACGAGGGGACCGTTCGGGAGATCAGCTACGAGACCGGCCTGGGCCCCAATCCGAACCTGTACTCCGACCACGATGGCCGGTTTCGGGTCAGCAACACGACCCCGGGGGCGGAGTGGTACCCGGCGGGCCAGTTCTGCGCCTACTTGGCCACGCACTGGCTGGTCAACGGGGCTCCGCCCGGCGGACTACGCTTCGGCGACCTGAGCGAAGTCGACCGGGAGGCGGCTGTCCTCAGCCACATCGATTGGGCTGAGCGCGGCGGACTTGACGCACAGGTCGACCAGGCAAGGAACACGTTGTCCGGGCGGCGCCTAGGAACGGACCGGGTGCTCGTCGCGATCACCAACGAGACGTGGCCCCCGGGTACCCAGATCTGGCTCGGCAACGAGATCCACACAGTCGCCGCAGTCGTGGCACCCGACAACCGGTTCCAGGTCTACGACCCGAATACCGGCCGCGTGACCACGATGGCGGTGCGGGATTTCCGGGCGTACGTCAAGACGATGGGGGCGAGCGCGTTCGTCGTGGCGGAACCGGAACTCGTACCGGCGACCGCTGGCGGCGCAGAACCTCCTAGCCCGTCGCCGGAGCAGGATCGGGCGCCCGTGGACGAGGTGTCCGACCTCCTGGGCCATCCGCCTGAGGAATCACCCGTCCCTGAGCAGTCGGAGGCGGACAACCGGTTCGCGGGCCAAGCCGCAGCGTTCGCCCGTGGCGAGCCCCGCGCGTTGCCCTTCGGGATGGTGCGATACGCCGCGTCCCCCGCTCTCGACGACGCCCTGCGTGCTGTCGAACCGATGCCCGAGGACGTCGAGCAGCGGCTCCAAGACCAACAGAACCAGGAAATCGTCGGAGCCACCCGCGTCGCGCGGGTGCTGGCCGCCCTACGCGGAGTGCGACCGGGTTCGGAGCGGAGCGACGAGGCATCCGCGTGGATCGAGGAGAGCCTCGGCGGCCGGTTCCACCCGGCTGACGTGTCCGCCCTGCACACGCTGCCGAACGGATCCGTGACCGTGGTCCAGCTACGCCACGCGGTATCCGGTGCAAACCCGCCACTCCACACCCTGCTGATCGAGCGGGCGGCGGACGGCAGGCTGTACCTGATCAACGCGCTCGGAAGTACCCCGGTCGCGATGGCGCTGAACCCGGACCCCGACGATCCCCTGCTACTCGGCCAATTGCAGCTGGTGATGGACCCCGAAGGCAGGCTGTGCTGGGCGTTGCTACCCGACCGGCTGCCCATGCCGTCCGACCACAACGACCGGTGAACCGCCCGTCGTTTCGGACGTTGTGTCTTGTGGAACAGGGCGCACCTGAAGGAGACGTCGATGACCGATGCACGGCGCCGATCGTGCCCCGCCACGATCGCTGCCCTCCTGGTCGTGATCGCCGTGGCATTCACGGTGCCCGTCGGCGCGGCCTGGGGCGCACCGACTCCGCCGCCGCACGGCGCCGGCGGCAGGTTCTATGTGGTGCGGCCCGCCGACAGCCTGTATCAGATCGCCCTGGATACCCTCGGCGACGGCCGGCGGTACCGCGAAATCGTGGCGTTGAACAAGACGCGGACCCAGGCAGACGGCGGCGCGCTGACCGACCCCATGGTGGTGCGCCCGGGCTGGGTGTTGCTTCTGCCATCCGACGCGGCCGGTGTCGGTGTCCGGGACAGGGAACCCCCCGCCGCGTCGCCACCACCGCCGGTGGCGGTCGGTCGGCCGGCCGGTTGGCTGCTGTGGGGTGCGCTGGCGACGCTCGCCACGCTCACCGCGATGCTGCTGCTCGTCCCTCGCGTACGAGCGGTATGCCGACGCACGATCGGCGGCGTCGCACGCAGAACAGCGAATTGTGGGCGCGCGATTCGCCGCGTCGTGCGTAGAACCGTGGACCTGGTGGCAGCGGCGGCGCGGCAGCTGGGCGCACGTCGGCCTGCTTGGCGGAGACCGACCAGCAGCGCTGGCAGCGCCGCGGCCGTCGGGTCGACCACCGAACCGCAACCCGCGCCGACGCCCCCGTTGTCGGTCGAACTCCTCACTGGACACGGGCGGATCGACGTACGGCTGAGCGCGGTCGCCCGGGACGGTGGACCGGCCTACCGCTGGCTCGGCTTCTTCGACACTCCGACTGTCTCCACCCTGCCCGTCGTGCTCGGCGTTCACGACGACGCTCTCCTGCTCATCGATCTGGCGATGTGCCCGGACGTGTTCACCGTGACAGGCAAGGCCGAGGACCTCCGGCCGTACGTGGCGGGCCTGACCCGCCAACTGCTGGCCTACCGGCATCCCGTTCATGTCGTCGGCGACCTGCTGGGCAGTGACCTGCCCGACGGCTGCGTCATCGTCGACGAGATGCCGGAGCTGGGTGAAGGTGAAGGTCGGACCGAGGTCGTCATCAGCGGTGCGCTGCCAGCTCGGGGGCTGGCCGCCGCCCGCACGGCCATCCGGTCAGGCAGCCGAACCGCGCTGGTTGTCGTCGGTGACGTTCTGCCGTCGCGTTGGTCGGTGGCGGTACGGCCGGTCGGGCCGGAGGCGGCAGCGCCAGAGACCGCATCGGCAGGTACGCAATGACGACTTTCTCATCGCTGCGCGGACTCCTGACGGCGCTGGCCCTGGCCGCCGTTGTGATGATGACCCTGGCAGTGGGTACGTCGGCCAGCGCCGAGCCGCCCGGCGACTACGTCAAATTCACCGTGGTCCGGGAAGCCGCCGCTGGGCGGGCGGAGACCCTGTCAGAGATCGCGACGAGCCTGCTGTCGAATCCGGGACGGGCCGACGAGCTGTTCCGGTTGAACGCGGGGCGGGTGCAGAGCGACGGTGGTGTCCTGAGGGACGCCGATACCCTGCACGTCGGTTGGACGCTGGTGCTGCCCTGGGACGCCTCCGGCGACCGGGTGCGGTACGGGATGATCCTGCCGTCCGGTCCGCCGGTCGCAGCCGCCTCGCGCAGCCCAGCTCCGGCCGTGCCGCCAAGCACGGTCACCGGTGCGCCCGCCTCGTCCAGGGCGGGTAGGGTCACGGACGTCGCGACGGGGGACGACAACCCGGGACGGTGCGCAGCCACCCGGGCCGGCGTCCAGGCCAGGTCCGTCGACGAGTGGGGTCACATCCGACTGGCCCCCGAGAAGGCGTGGCGCACGACGCGGGGTACGGGCGTGCTGGTCGCAGTGGTCGATTCCGGTGTCGATCCGGGTCGGCCCGAACTGTCCGGCCGGGTCCTCCACGGCGCGGACGTACCGCAAGGCAACGCCCTCGGTAGCCGCGACTGCACGGGGTCCGGGACTGCCATGGCCGTCCTCGTCGCCGGCGAGTCGGTTGTCGGCCGGCCGGCCGGCGGCGTCGCCCCGCAGGCGGGGATCCTGCCCGTACGGGTGGTGCATGAGGCGGAGCCGACGGCTGCGGATGACGTGGTGAGCGGTATCGTCCTCGCGGTTGCGGCCGGGGTGAAGGTCATCGCCATCGGCGCCGCCGTGGATGTGTCGATTCCCGCGGTGGTCGAGGCGCTCAATGCCGCAGTGGCCCACGGCGTGCTCGTCGTGCTGCCCGCCCGCACGGCTACCGGCCACGGCCCGGCTGCCGGAACCGCGGGGCCGTCCGCCACCGCCCGCCCCGGCATCCTGCGGGTCGGGGCCGTCGGGCGGGACAACCGACCTGTTGCGCCGTACGTTCCCAACGGCGTCGATCTCGTCGCTCCCGGCGTCGACGTCTCGGGACCAGATCTGACCGGCTCAGGGCCGCGTTCATTCAGCGGCAGCGAATACGCCGTCGCGTTCGTCGCCGGGGCCGCAGCGCTGGTCCGCTCCGCGCACCCCGGGCTCGGCCCGGCTGAGGTCGCGCAGCGCCTCACCGCGTCCGCGGACCCGCAGAGCACCGCCCTGCCTGATCCGGGCAGTGGCTGGGGGATGGTGGACCCGGCCTCGGCCGTCGGCGATGTCGCCGAGATCCAGTTGATGCCGTCGACGGGGCCATCCAGGCCCGATGACTTCGGGCCGCTGATCTGGACTGCCGTACTCGGCGGGCTTGGGCTCGCCGCCGTGGGCTTGCTGACCGTGACCCGGCTTCGCCACCGTCGACGCGGCAGGGTCGCGGCCGGGAGCGAGCCACCGCAAGGAGCAGGGCCGGAACCATCGACGCAGGGCATCACCGCCGGCGGTGACCCGCCGTGACCCGCAATGGAGGTATCGCGCTCACCGCCGCGATCCTGCTCGGTGTACTTACGTGCGGGCTGTTGGGCGTGTCGCCGGCCCGAGCCGACGGCGTTGCCGAACTGCCCGAGTTGCCGGTGCCGCGGGACCGGTGCGTCGAGGAATCGGCCAGAGTGCTCACGCAGCGGTCGTGGGCGCAGGACCGGGTGGCGTCGCGACAGGTCATGCCACTGACCCGCGGTCAGGGCGTGGTGGTGGCCGTCCTCGACACCGGCGTGAGTGCCATCGCGCCTGCTCTGCGCGGCGCGGTCCTGCCCGGGATCGACGTGGTCGGCGGTGGCTCCGCCAACCGGGACTGCTTGGGGCGGGGGACCGCCCTCGCCGGACTCGTCGCGGCCAGGCCGGTCGACGGCACGTCGTTCGTCGGGGTGGCGCCCGCCGCCACCATCCTTCCGATCCGCATCGTCGACGGCCGGGGCGAGATGCCATCCGGCAGCATCGCCCGGGGGATCAACGCCGCCGTCTCCGGCGGTGCCGACGTCATCCTCCTCGGCACCGGCACACCCGGCGCCACCCCGGACCTCCAGCGCGCGGTCGGCGCCGCCGTCACCCACGGCGCCGTCATCGTCGCGGCCGTGGCCACCGCCGCCGACCGTGCCGACGCCCCTGTGGTCTGGTACCCCGCCGCGTATCCGCAGGTCATCGCGGTCGGCGCACTGGACCCGCAGGGCCGGATCGTCGGCCGACCAGCGGAGAACTCGGGCGTCGACCTTGCCGGCCCGGGTGGCGGCGCGGCCAGTATCGGACCCACTGGTCGGGGCCACTACCGCGTCGGTGGCAGCGGGGTAGCCGCCGCCTACGTCGCTGGCGTGGCCGCGCTGCTGCGGTCCTACCAACCCGACCTCGACCCGAATCAGGTGCGCGAGCGGCTGGTCCGAACCGCTGAACCGGCGAGCAACAACAGCATGCGCCGATGGGTCGGCGCGGGAATGGCCGACCCGCTCGACGCGCTCGCCGCCACCCGAGTCGGCGCGACGCCGTTCCGTGAACTGCCGGCGCAGCCCGTTGTGGTGCCCCAACCGCCGCCCCGCCCGCGATCGGTGGCGCTCGGCCTGACCCTCAGTGCCGCGACGGCGCTGGCCGCAGCGTTGGCGTTGGCGGCCATCGCGACAACCCGGCAGTGGCACCGCAGGCGAGCCCAGAGCCGGCCACGGTGACCGCCAGAACACGCTGCCCCTGAGCCCGCTGTGGCCGTAGCCGAGAACCCGCGCGACGACCCCCTGCGGTAGCTGGCCCGATCCTATCCGCTCGCAGTGTCAGTCGACGTCGCGGCGATACAGCGCCGACAGCGCCCGATGCACCGCCACGAAATCCACCGCCGGCAGCTCGTACTCGCGCCGGCGAATGGTGTCGAGCAGATCGCCATGCGGTGGCAGCCCATACCACTCCAGGTAGTAGGCCGCCGCGTCACCCCAGATCCATTCGCCGTCGGTTCGGTAGGCGACCGGAACCTGCGCCTCCTGCCGCGGGTCCAGAACGTCGGCGGCGGTGTGGTGGGCAATGAGTAGTGGGACGCCGGCGTCGAGGTACGCCAGAACCGCAGAGCGTTCGGGCCCGTCCAGCCCGGCGCCATCGCCTGCGGACGCGGCACGGTGAGCGCCAACGAAGTCGTCGGGCAGCGGTGCCATGCGCGGAGGTGGCGCCGTCGACGCGGTCCACAGCAGAGCCGCGCACTCGAGCGAGTTGCGGTGATACGCCGGCAAGCCGCCGTCCGGATCGTCGAAGACCTCGACCTGCGGGCTGGACTCCCCACCGTCGGCGAGCGCCCGCCGTACGTGTTCGGTCACCTGGACGAGCGCGGTGTCGGCGAGGATGAGGTAGAGCCGCCGTGGCTGTGCCGGAGTGGTGCCGGGCGGCGGGTACCGCCAGCAGCGCCACAATGCCTGCGGACGGCCGGGCGCGGCGGCGACGGCCGCGACGGCCGTCCGGTCCAGCGCGTCCGTCTCCGCATAGTCGCGGGGAGGAACGTCCGGCGGCCGGGTCAGGTCCAGCGTGAAGGGGATCGTGCCGCCGTGCTGGGCAAGGACATCCGGCCCCACCGGCGCCGCGCCGTATGCCGGCGCGCGCGGCTCACGCGCGGTGGCGAGCACGAGGGCGTCGACGTCTTCGCCCGCGTCGACGAGCACCTGCGTGAGCAGCGCGGCGTCGGGCTCGCGAAGGACAAGATCGTGAACGATGGCGGCGTAACTCACGGCCTGTGCCACCTCGGCGCACAAACCGTCGGCGAGCCAGGTTCGGCAGTCCGTGACAACCACATCCGGGAGGCGCCCCGCCAGCCGAAGCAGCATGCGGTGTAGTTGGTCCTGCGGGTCGGTCATGATGGCCATCGCGTGGGGTGATCGGGCCGGCGTCGGGCTCAGACGGGACACAGCCAAACCTCCATGGATTACCGCACGCGTTGCTGGCGCAGCTGTCGCTTGAGCACCTTGCCCGCCGCGGAAACCGGCAGCTCCGTAACGAACTCGATGTCGCGGGGAATCTTGTACCGGGCGAGGTGCTCCAGGCAGTGCTCGCGTAGTTTGCCTGCGTCTGTCCTGCCTGTGTCGCTCGGCACGACGACGGCGTGCACGCGTTCTCCCCACCGGTCGTCCGGGAGGCCGATGACGGCACTCATGGCAACCCCGGGGTGCTGTGCCAGTACGGCTTCGACTTCGGCCGGGAACGCGTTCTCGCCGCCTGAGATGGTCATGTCTTTGATGCGGTCGACGATGAAGAGGTAACCACGGCCATCCAGATACCCGGCGTCACCGGTGTGCATCCACCCGTCGCGAACCGCGGCCGCCGTCTCCTCCGGTCGCCCCCAGTAGCCGGACATTACGTGCCCACCCCGCACGATGACCTCGCCGACCGCCCCGGTGGAAAGCTCCGTGCCGCCAGGACCGACCACGCGAACTTCCGCGTGTGGCGCGGCTCGGCCGGCCGACCCAGCGATACCCGGATCATCGTGGTCGGTTGGCAGCAGCAACGTCGCGACTGGAGCCAGCTCGGTCATTCCGTACGCCTGGACGAAGCCGGTGTCACGGAGCGCATCGCGGGTCCGCGCCAGGAGGCTGACCGGCATGGGGGCGCCGCCATACACCAGATGCCGCAAGCTGGACACGTCGTACTCCCCCCTGCGCAGCGCGTCGACGAGCAACTGGATCATCGTTGGCACGAGGAGGATATCGGTGATGCCGTGGTCCTCGATCGCCGTCAGCACGTCGGTGGGCGTGAACGCCGGCAGGATCACGTGGGTTCCTCCGGTGATCAGGGCGGCCGTCCACACCGCGAGGCCGGCGAGGTGGAACATGGGCGCGGTGTGGAGGATGCGGCCTCCCGGCGTGACGAACTGTCCGGTCGCCAGGCTGCCGAAGGCGGAGGTGAGCATGTTGGCGTGGGTCAGCATGACCCCCTTGGGGCGCGCTGTGGTGCCGCCCGTGTAAAAGATGCCGAACAGGGCGTCGCCGCCCCGACAGCTGTCCGGCATCGCCGCGCTACCCTCGATCAGCTCCTCGTAGCACACGGTGCCAGCAGATGCCGCTGTGTCGCCCATGACCACGGTACGCAGGTTCACCAACTCGGGCCGGGAGTCAACGACGGGGAGGAAAGCCGCGTCCGCAACGAGGACCGACGCGTCGCAGTCCCGGAGCGCGTACGAGATCTCCGACGGACTCCACCGGTAATCGATCGGCATGACGACGGCGTCCGCCCACGCCGCAGCCAGCAGACTCTCGTGGTACTGGTCGGAGTTCGGCCCGAGCACCGCGACCCGGTCACCCCGGCGGACACCGAGCCCGCGTAGCCCCGCGGCCAGCCTGGCCACCCGGTCGGCAGACTCGCCTACCGAACGCACCCGCCCACCACAGATCGTCATGGGTCGGTGCGGATCCTGCTGGACGAGCCGATGGAGCGCCTGTGTCACGTACATTCGACCCACCCGTTCACGCCGAGCGGTTGCTGGTCCAGCTGCTGCCGCTGGGGGTACCGCGGCGCGACCAGTATGTGTCATAGCCACCGCATCTCTTGCTCCGCCGCGCGCCTCGAACGTGCGCCCGAAGGGCCGAGGACGTCGCTTCGCCGGGCACGGCATGTGCGGCCCTCGCGTCCCATCCGTCTCCACCTCCGTAGCCTGCCGTCGAACATTCACGACGTACGGGAGGCCGCGGCGGTTCTCCCACGCAGTCAGTGACATCCGTCGCCGGGCAGGTGGCGCGTCCGTGTTGTTACGTGCCGTTGCAATGCGGTCGCTACAGATAGGGATCCCTGCCGAGCGCAGGCCCCGCGGCTGCCTCTGGCGGAGACTCGTACGCCATACGGACGGCCGCGACCGCCCACTGCATCCGCGCTACCGCCGTCGTCGGATCCGCCCCGTATGCCCAGGCGGTCCGCTCGAGACATCCTCGTGGGCCGACGCGCGCCAGCGTTGTGTCGACTGCCTGCCGGATGCTTGCCGGGGCATGCCGTTCTGAGGGCTGCGTGAGGGAAGCGAACAGTGCCTCGGCGCGAAGGTGAGTGATGTCCGCTGTGGGCATCCCCGTCTCCTTTCCTGTGGTGGCCGGCGATTCCCGGCGACCTACGTCACACGACGACGACGGGGGAGGGGCGGTTTATGATCTGCTCCTTTCTGTCTTTCTGTGCGTATCGGCGCAGGCCCCTGCGCCGCTGGGAGCCGTCAGAGGCCGGCAGCCGCGCGCCGAGCGAACCGTCGCGGCCCATCTGTCCTGCCTGCCTGCCACAGACGTTTGAACCCCCGGCAGGAGTGCCGCGTAGTCGGACCGGACAGACGCCTTGGTCCGAGGTGCAACCTGAAGGAGGAAACCGGTGGCGGTCAACGCTCGCGTCTGGGCGGTCGTTGTGTTATGTCTGACCCTTGCCGGCGGCGGGCCGATGCTGGTCGCCGCCAAGCCTGCGGAGGCGAGCCCACGCCTCCAGGCCCGGGTCGGCGAGTACGTCAAGTACTACGTCGTGCGGCAGGCATACCAGGCGAAGCCGGAGAACCTGGCCGAGATAGCCGAGCGGTTTCTCGGTACGGCCGACCGAGACACCGACATCTACCACCTCAACGCTGGGCGCAAGCAGCCAGACGGGGGTGCTCTGAGCGCCGACCACAAGCTGCGGGCCGGTTGGTCGCTTGTCCTTCCCTGGGACGCGAAGGGCGACGGAGTACGGTACGGCCTGCTGCCCACGATCACCCCGACGCCGAAACCGTCCGCCAGCCGCCCGCCGCATTCGCCCACGACACCCCCGGTCGGGCCCGAGCTACCCGTTGCCGCTCCAACACGTTCGTCCGCGAGGTCGCTCGCTGGGCGAGGCACCTGCACAGCCACCCAACCGCAGAAGCTGCGTTCGGACTGGGCCCGCCGGCGGCTCGCGGTGGACCAGGCTTGGGAACGCACCCAGGGGGAGGGAATCCTGGTTGCGATCGTTGACTCAGGTGTGGACGCCGGGCTGCCCCAGTTGGCCGGTCGGGTGACGCCCGGTGCCGGCATCCCGTCGGGCAGCGGTCGAGGGGACATCGACTGCTTGGGATCCGGCACAGCGATGGCAAGCATCATCGCGGCCCAGATGCGGACCGACAAGTCCACCCCGGCGCCCGGTCAGGTGGTCGGGGTCGCCCCGGCGGCGAGCATTCTGCCGATCCGGGTGGTGACCGAGGTGCCCAGGTCCCAGCCTGCGGACGCCGCCACTGCCATCCAGGTCGCCGTCTCCGCGGGAGCAAAGGTGATCGCACTCGGCTCCTACGTCGACGTCTCCGATCCCAGCGTCGTCCGGGAGCTGACCCAGGCGCAGGAACAGGACGCAGTGGTAGTGGCCGCAGCGATCACCGAGCAGCGGGGCACTTCCTCCAACCCGGCCACGCCAGCATTGCCAGGCGTGCTGTGGGTGGGCGGCGTCGATCCCGAGGGGCAGGCGGTAGCCCGCTACCGGCCGGGCCGGGTGGACGTCACCGCCCCCGGGATCGATGTGGCCAGTCTCGGTGCCGGCGACCCGACAATACGGGCGAGCAGCGGCAGCCAGTACGCTGTCGCCTCCGTCGCCGGTGTGGTGGCCCTGGTCAGGTCAGCGATGCCGCAGCTCGACGCTGCCCAGGTCGTGTTTCGGGTCAAGGCCACCGCGGACGGTGTGACCGATGTGCCGGACTCGGCCCGGGGGTTCGGCATGGTCAACCCGAAGGCGGCCGTCACCGTACAACTGGCCGAGGAGGGGGCTGCAGCGCCAGCCGCGCCTGGAAAGACCAGCTCCGGCACGGTGCGGCTGATCGCGATTGCCTTGGTTGTCCTGCTCGGCGCGTTGGCGCTCATGCTGATGGTCCGCGGTACCCGCCTTCACGTCAGAAGGGGCCGGTCATCCCAACTGGTGCCGCCGGTGATGGGCGCATTCCGGATGCCGACGCTGGCCCAGGCGAAGGGGAGGAGGCCTCTGGGACCAGACGAGGCGACGCGTGTCGCGGCCGACGACGCGACGGTCGGGGGGCAGGGCGGGCGTCCACCGAAGGGCGCGTGACTGGGCGGCAGGCAGCGACGCCCGCCCCGGCGCCGGCGACTTCGATGCCCAGGAATCGGAGTGGCCCAACCGCCCTCCATGACGCATGTCGACTTCCGGGTCCCGCCGGATGTCCCATGGGCCGGCGCCGGGATCCCGGGTCGCGAGCCAGGCCGGCCTTGGTGGCCTCGGATCGCGTGAGCTCGGCCTGCCCTCTATCCACCCGCCGCCGACTGTGGTAGGTGGACGCAACAGGTGAACCGGCGGTTTGGTCTGGCCGTTGTGCAGGCAGGAGCCCTCGTCGACGCGTTGCCAGTGGGCCGCGGCGGCGGGCGGACGGCGGGTTGTGCCGGTGGCGGCCGGCACATCCTGCTCTCTCCGCAGGCGCCATCCCTCATGGCGTTCTCGGCATTGGCATGCCGGCCAGCGGTGCGCGGACGCCGAGATCAGCGCGGGGTGGACAGCATCGTCCGCAGCCACACGGGCGGACGCCGAGAGCGGCGACCAATCCGCAGCAGCAACGCCAGCGTGCACAAGGCGGCTACGAGGACTGGAGCGTGGCTGGAACCCGACCCGTTCTGGAGCTGACCCTGCTGCCTGCCGGTTTCCGACCGAGAGTCGACGCCGAGCGCGGCGCCAGGGTCGATCAACCCCCAGCCTTGGCGCAGGTCTGGGCCGTCATCTCGGCGACCGGCTGTCCGCATGATCCGGTTCGCAGCTGCGGGTGCTGACAGCCCGGGCTCGCTGGCCCGTAGCACCGCTACCAGGCCGGCGACGAACGGCACCGCGAAGTCTGCCCCGGTGCCTTCGACAAATCCCTTGCCGCCCAAACCCAGGCTGAGGACACGTACGCCGGGGGCCAAGACATCGACGGATCCGGGTGGGTGCTCGCCGACCGGCTGGTCGTCCGCGCCGGCGGCGCCGACCTGCAGCACTCCCACCGGCGACTTGGCACCTGGCGAACCGCTCGGCGGTGCCGGCGTCACCACCACCGCGTCGTGCAGGGTCGCGAGCCGGACCGCATCCTGGATCCGTGCATCGGTCAGGTCAGCAGGCACTCCGATGACGACGACCTTGGCTCCGTCCGCAGAGGCGCGTCGGAGGCCTTCCACGATCTCGGCCGGATTCGCTGTCCCCCCGCGGGTGTTGAGCCGGATCGGCAGGATATTCGCCTCCGGAGCGATACCCACCAGTCCGCGCCCTGAGGACGGCCGCGCCGCGATGATCGCTGCAAGGGCGGTCCCATGTCCCTGACAATCCTGGTCCCCTCGCCGGCCATTACCGGTCACGTCGAAACCGGCCAGGACCCGCCCGGACAATGCCGGCGCGCTGGCGTCAACCCCGGAATCGAGAACCGCCACGCTGACGCCGCGGCCTCGGCTGCGAGCCCAGGCGCTGTCCGGCGCGAGGCGGAGTTGTGCCCACGAGAGGTCAGGCCCGGCCCAGGAACTGCGGGCACCGCAGCGCTCCTGCGTCCTGTCGATCGGAGGAGGCGATGGAGTCCGCGCTGCCGTACCTGGGCGGGAGAGAGCAGCGACGGGTGGTACGCCGTACCGGACGCCGTCGCCTGTGGCGTCCCAAGGCAGCAGTAGGACCCAGCCCGAACGCACCAGGTTCGGGCTGCTCAACCGACCGCCGTCGGGCTGACTGCGGCCCTGATTGAGATCGAGTAGCTCGCGGTACCGCTCTCCGTCGCCGAGGAGCCGCGCCGCGATGTGCCACAACAGCTCAGGCCGTCCGTCGCTGTCGGTCCCGACCACGTAGTACTTGACAAACATCAGGCCCGGCGACTGGCGCACGTTCGAGCCCAGCCCTGTCGGCGTGGGCGAGGGCGCGGCGGCGGCCGGGCCGCCCATCGCGGTGACCAGCAAAGCACAGGCACAGGCCGCAGCGAGCCGGCGCGCAACTGCGACTGGTGACTGCGTTGTCGCTCGCTTTCTGAAGGACACAATCCCCATCGCCTAGTGAGATCCCAGCCACACGACTACGGATCATCCGACCCTACATCCACGGCCCCGGCGTTGTTCCGGCTTGAGGTGTTCTGTCCAGGTTGAGGACCGGGCAGGGCTGGAGTTGTGGGACGAGCGCGACTCTGATGATCTTTCGGGTGTCTAGACCTAAAGATCGTTCCAGGAGTCGCGCTCGTGTC
>NZ_JBFALG010000040.1:0-62428 GCF_040656135.1 Micromonospora sp. NPDC050200 | reverse complement strand
CCCGACACCGTGTGGATCAACAAACCAGCAGCTCAACCCGCAGATCTACAGAACACCTGACCACGAAAACGTCTCACTTGACTTGACAGGTTCCGCAGCGCCGGCTCGGGGCGCAGCGTGCCGGCGAGCGGAAGGCCGAGCGCGCGCGCCACCTCGGTCGCCTTCAACCGGCCCGGCGCCGGCCCGCGCACGATCACGCCGAGGGCGGCGCAGTGCGGGGCCGCGGCGGCGACCACCCGGGCTGCCGCCGCGGTCGCCCGCAGCTCGGCCGGCACGACCAGGTACGCCTGGTCGGCCGCCTGCAACGCGACCACGGCCGCGTCGTCGAGCTGGCGGGGCACGTCGACCACCACGAAGTCGCGGCCCCGGCGAGCGGCGTCGACCGTGGCGGCCATCGCCTGGGCGGGCAGGGCCAACAGGTCTCCCCGGTCCCAGGAGAGCACCACCAGGTCGCCGCGGCTGGGCAACGCCCGGACCAACGCCGGTGCGTCCACCCGACCGTCCGCGTCGGTGAGCGCCGGCCAACGGAGGCCGTCCAGCTCCTCCCAGCCGAGGACGAGGTCGAGGCCACCGCCGAGCGGGTCGGCGTCGACCAGGAGGGTGCGCAGGCGGGCCCGGGCGGCGGTGACCGCGAGAGCGCCGGCAAAGACGCTGGCCCCGGCGCCGCCCCGCCCGCCGAGCACCGCGACCGTCCGCGCCGGCCCACTGAAGGGGCGGTCGGACCCGCACTCGGTGAGCCGGTCGACCAGCCAGGGCTCGGCTGCGGGGAGGGTGGCGACGTGTTCGGCACCGATCAGCTCGGCGATCTCCCACCCCGGGTCGAGTTCTCCGGTGCGGCCGACCAGGACCGTGCGGGGCCGCCGGGGCAGCCGCGCCCGCAGGCACGCCTGCGCCTGGTCACGGCCGACCAGCACCAGTGGCGCCGGCAGCCACCGGGCCCGGGCGGCGGCGGGATCGGCGGCCAGCTCGACCTCCGTACCGCCCGCAGCGGCGAGCCGGAGCAGCTCGTCGAGGAGGTCACCGTCCGAGGTAACCAGGAGCGGTAGCCGCCGGTGCGGCGGCAGTGAGGTACGGGGTGGCATCGCGGCCTCCAGCGGTCCGGCTCGGGGGTGCTGACCCAGACCCTGCTCCGACCACCGACCCGTCCACCGGCCTCGACCGCTCGTCTGTGGACAACGGGCGCCCCTGTGGACAACGCCCGCGCAGCCGGTGGATCTGCTAGGGCGACGAGCCCACTGTCAGCCCGAGAGCGTTGACGAGGGTCGAGCAGCGCCGCCCGAAAGCGAGGAAGGCGGACCGGGCCCCCTCCCGAAGGAGTGGGCCCCGGGCGCCGGCGGATCAGCCGAGTCGATCGGTCCAGCCAGCATCGAGGATCACCTGGTACGCGCTGATCCGAACGGGCGAGAGCGTCAGCCGCTCGTGGGCGAGCAGCTCACCCGTGTTCGGGTCGAAGATCAGCAGAGACTGCGCGTCGTGCTCGCGGTCGTCGAAGGTGACGGCTACGCCCATCCGCCCGGCACGGTCCGTCACCTGCCCTCGCCACAGGAATCCGGGAACGTCGGCGAGGACGCGCAGGATCTCCGCACGGGTCTGGCGCGGCACGATGTACCGCCCGTAGACGGTGCTGACCTCCTTGCTCGCGGCGCCCGCGCCATATCTGGCCTTGAGCAGTTCGCTCAACTGCGCCCTGTCGGACGGCAGCGGAGCGCGATCCAACGGTGGCAGCGGAACACTGACGGGGGCGGGGGTGGTGGAGACGGCAGGACCGCCCTTGAGTTCGCGCTGCCAGTAGTCCCGGGACTCCTGGTCAGGGAACTGCGGTTCGAGCTGGGTGGTGATCTGGTTACCGGTCCCGTCGGCGGCCTGCCAGACCTTCGTCTCGTCGGCGAAGGCGACGTGGTAGCGGCCGTCGGCGGACGTCATCACCGGGTCGCCCCACACCTTCGTGTGGTGGTACGTGTATCGGCCGCTCTGGTTGTCGTACGCGGCGTCGATGAGCTTGCCGGCCAGGGCGCGCAGGTGAGGGCGGGCCGCTGACGCGTCGGAGTTGAGCTGGTACGCGACCGGCACGAGCACCACCCCCGGTTCGACACCCGGCGGGTCGGCGATATCTGACGTGTTCGGGGTGGCGGCGTCGAACCGGTGGATGACTCCCGCGGTGCCAGCCACGACCGCCAGCGCCCCGGCCGCCAGAACCAGTCGACGGGTCGGGCGGGCGTGGCGATGACGGACGACATACTCGGTGGTGCCGGCACGGTCGATGAGGTCGCGCGCCGAGATCCGGGGTGGTGCGACGGCGGTGTTCCGGGCCGGGTCGACCGGCCCGAGGAGGGTACGGGTTCGCTCTGCTCCGAACATCACAGATCCCTTCGAGGAGTGGCCAGCACCGGGTGCCGTGTCGGCGGGGCGGCCTGGTCTGACATCGCTTCGGTGAGGCGGCGTCGGGCACGATGCAGGCGCACCGCCGCGGTCGCACGGGTACAGCCGAGAACCTGGGCTGCCTCGGCGACAGTGAGCTCCTCCCAACCGATCAGGCGGAGAATCTCCTGATCGAGGTCGTTGAGATCGGCCAGGGCGGCTTGGACGTCAGCGACCCCCACCGTCAGGTCGGCACCGGGCGAACTCGTTGCCCGCAGAAGGTCGGCGTCGGTGATCGGCAGTACGTCCGGAGCGGCCCGCCGGGACCGCCACTCGTTCGCCAGCAGGCGCCGAGCCACCCCGTACAGCCACGGCAGGCTGCGGTCCGGCACCTCGCGGCGACGCCGCCAGGCGATGACGAAGACGTCCTGGGCGAGTTCAGCCGACGCGTCCGCATCGGCGAGCCGACGTAGGCCGTACTTCACGATGTGTGCGTACTCGGCAGCGAAGAGCCGCGTGAACCAGCCCTCGTCGCGTTCTCCCGGTGGACCCATTCGAACTCCCCACGGTTTCGGCAACTCTCACCCTGGCTTGTGTCACCACCTGCCGGACGATTACCGACAACGACCTCTCGATCCGTTCCATGACGGCACGGCGAAGGGCGCTCGGCGCAAGTGAACAGCGCGTCCGAGGTCCTGGGCGTCCCGGCACGGCCGCAGGCCGGTGCTGACCGCTGGTCGCCAGCAGGCCGAGCCGGCGCCGCTCGCTCGGCTGGTAGAGACGGGGTGACGATCAAGCTCGGGCAACGGGTGCCACTCGTCCGGCGAGGTGCGCTGGGGGCTCTGGCATGATGTCCGCCATGCCTGCCACGCCTGGCCCTGGCCAGTCAGACATAGACCCGCCGACGGTGCCGTTGAGACTGGCCGGCGGACAGGCAGAAGCTGCCCCCGACAACACACGCTGGTTCATGTGGGCTGCCGTTGCTGGCGCCCTGGTCGTGGTAGTCATTGCCGCCCTGATGGTCGTGCTTTCCGGTGGCGATACCGAGCCGTCCCGGTCCCCAGCGGCGGCTCCTGTGGCTACGGAGGCTGCGGTGCCAGAGGCAGCCGAATCCGAGGTTGCCGGCGGGCCCCCGGTGTCCGCTTCGGCGTCCCCTTCCTCCTCGCCCTCGGCGAAGCCGTCCCCTAGTCCGAGCCTGCGCCCTATCGACCTCATCGCGGGACTGGACACCAAGGTCCTCGGGCTCGTTCAGGACGGGCAGTTGAAGCCGGATGCCGGTGAGGAACTGACAAAGCGGCTGCGGGAAGCCGCGGAGAAGCTCGCGGATGGTGAGGTCGACAAGGCGCGGGACAAACTCGCCGAGTTTGGCAAGAAGGTGGCCAAGCTGCGGGAGGAGGACAAGCTCTCCAGCAGCGGCTACCAGGCTCTTGCCGCCGGACTGAGGCAACTCGTGGCGCGGCTGCCCAACCGCTGATTGTTCGGCGGCTCAGGCTCTGTCTGGCCTTTCGACCGCTTCCGGCGCAGGTATCAAGCCGCCGCCAAGACCAGCCATTACACCGGCAAGCCCTCACAGAACCCTGAAACGGATCTCCTACTGGAGTACTAGCTAGGGCGGCTGGTCTCTAGGACGCCTGGCGGATGGGCATGTCGGCCAGCCAGACGTCGGCCAGGTCGCTGAGGGGGACGTCGAGGGCCTGGCTGAGGCAGACCACAGTGCCGAACGCCGGTGCGGGAAGGCGGCCCGCCTCGATCTTGCGCAGCGTCTCGGGGGAGATGCCGGCTGCCAGGGCCACCTCGACGAGGCTACGGCCGGCCCGCGCGGCCCGGAGGGCGGCTCCGAGGCGCTGGCCCGATGCGATCTGTTCGGCGGTGAGTGGTTGGCGAACCATGTCAGCAGGATATCCCTCCGGAGCGTCCCCGACCGGGCATGGTATAAAAATACCGGTATAAAAATACCGCATCCGGAGAGGGAGGCTGTTGTGATCGAGCTCAAGTCCGCCGAGGAGATCGGCCGGATGGCGGTGACCGGCCAGTTCGTCGGCGAGCTGCTCGCCGAGCTGAGCGGTGTCGCCGCAGTCGGCGTCAACCTGATAGACCTCGAACACCACGCCCGCCGCCGGATCAAGGAACGCGGCGCCGAATCCTGCTACTGGGACTACGCCCCTTCGTTCGGCCGCGGCCCGTTCCGCAACGTGCTGTGCCTGTCGGTCAACGACGCGGTGCTGCACGGCCTGCCGCACGACTATGTTCTGCGGGACGGTGACCTGCTCAGCATCGACATGGCGGCCGGCATCGACGGCTGGGTCGCCGACTCCGCGCTCTCCGTCATCGTCGGCACCCCCGACCCGGCCGACCTGAAGCTGATCGAGGCCACCGAGATCGCACTGGAGGCCGGCATCACCGCCGCCCAGCCCGGCGGCCGCCTCGGCGACATCTCCGCCGCGATCGGCGAGGTCGCCCACTCCTACGGCTACGGCGTCAACGCCGAGTTCGGCGGCCACGGCATCGGCCGCACCATGCACGAGGCCCCGCACGTCTCCAACAACGGCCGCGCCCGCCGCGGCATGAAACTCGACCCCGGCCTCACCATCGCCATCGAGCCCTGGTTCTGCCGCTCCACCGACAAAATCAAGTTCGACAACGACGGCTGGACGATCCGCTCCGCCGACGGCTCCCGCACCGCCCACTCCGAACACACAATCGCCGTCACGGCTTCCGGCCCCCAGGTCCTGACCCGCCGCCCCACTCACGGCGCCACCTCGGCCGATCCCACCAAAAAGCCCGCCACAGCCTCCTCACCCACTGCCCGCCTTGGGGCGTGACTCAGGGCGTTCCGGGGATGGGGCCTGCCGCAGCTTCCTGAGCAAGTCCCAGCCGCACGCCTCAGCCCACCGCTCAGCATGCGTGCCGTCCGGCTGGCCCCTTCAGCGGCCAGCTGTTGAGGCAGGTTGTCGCGCGGCCGTCTGCTTCCCTCTCGGCCGGCATCTCGGCCGCCCACTTCGAGCAGGCTCACCCTTTCCGCCAGCCTCTGACCATTCGATCTTTCGATCGTCTCCGCCGCTGCCGGCGCGAGCCTGCGCTGGGGCAGTGCGCGGGGCCGTCCTGGTCGTCGGTCGACCTCGATCGCGCCCTGTTGCGCGTGGTCCAGATCGCCGAGGAGACCCACGCCGGGGTCCTGCTCCGTCCGTATTCGAGGAGTCGCGCCGGGGTCCGGACCGTGCCACTGCCGGGCTTCCTGGTGGCCCCGCTGCGCGAACTGCACACGGCAGCCGACAATCCCGACCCGCGCACACTGGTCTTCCTCGACCGGGTGGGGCATCCCCTGCGCCCGTCCAACTTCCGCTGGCGGATCTGGCTACCCTCGCTGGTCCGCGCCGGTCTGCTCGGCCAGGTCGTCAACACAGGCCCGCACCGATACCGCGCCGTCTGGCCGGACCGGGCGGGCGTCGAATGGACTGCCGAGTTCACCACCGAGCGAGAAGCGATCGCGTGCGTGGCGGCCAGAGCAGTCGGCGGGATGCGGTTCCACGATCTGCGGCACGCACGCCACCTGGCTGGTCACGAACGGCGTCCCGGTCAACCTGGTGCAGCGGGTCATGGGCCACGAGCAGGCGTCGACCACGCTCAACCGTTACACCCACACCCCGGACGACTACGCCGCCGGGGTCCTGGCGGCCTTCGACAGCTCTGCTGCCTCTCTGCTGCCTCCGGCCGGAGAAACGCCGCCGGAGAGCGCCTTCGACGAGGACGGAGACGAACTGTGACCTGCATCGGAGTGCTCACGCCGGAAAGGGACGACCCCCGTCGGGGGGAGACGGGGGTCGTCGGGAGGTTCGGCTCCGGGGGGGCTGAGCCGAACCACTCAGCGGTCACGGGGGGTGCAACCGCCGAGAGCCTGCGAGTTGTCCGAGATATGAATACTCGTCTTGAGGACAAGCATGCCCGAGCAGACTGTTCACGTCGAGTGGTGTCGACCCCACTCAGGGCGAAAATGCGACCACAGCGTGTGACAGCCGTCACGTTGAGCAGGGGTTGCAACGGCTAGCCCGCAGGTCGGAGGGGCTGGTGACCCCGGGCACCCGCCGACCATAGACCATCGGGCTAGACTTTCGCGCCGTGGGCCGAAGTGCCGCTTTCTTCGATCTGGACAAGACCGTCATCGCCAAGTCGAGCGCCCTGGCGTTCGGTCGGCCGTTCTACCGGGACGGGCTGATCACTCGGCGTGACGTCGTCAAGTCGGCGTACGCGCAGCTGATGTTCCGGCTGGGCGGCACCGACGAGCAGACCATGGCCCGGACCCGGGACTACCTCGCCACGCTCTGCAAGGGCTGGCAGGTGGAGCAGGTCCGCCAGATCGTCGCGGAGACGCTGCACGAGCTGATCAACCCCTACGTGTACGCCGAAGCCGCCGCCCTGATCGAGGAGCACCAGACCGCCGGCCGGGACGTCGTGCTGGTCTCCGCCTCCGGCGAGGAGATGGTCCGCCCGATCGGCAAGCTGCTGGGCGTGACCGACGTGATCGCCACCCGGATGACGGTCGAGGACGGCCGCTACAGCGGCGAGGTGGAGTTCTACGCCGCCGGCCCGAGCAAGGTCGACGCGGTCAGCGAGCTGGCCACCACCCGCGGGTACGACCTCGCCGACTCGTACGCCTACTCCGACTCGTACAGCGACCGGCCGCTGCTGGAGTGCGTCGGCCATCCCACCGTGGTCAACCCGGACCGGGCGCTGCGCAAGCTCGCGGTGGAGAACGCCTGGCCGGTACTGGAGTTCCGGCACCCGATCCCGCTGGGCCGGCGGCTGCGGGAACGCCCGGCCGTGCCGGTGGCCGCGGCGGCGCTCGGCGTCGGCGTCGGGGTGGCCATCGGCATCGCCTGGTACGGCCGGTACCGCCGCGCCAAGGTCACCCCGGTCGCCTGACCCCCGCCAGGCCCACCCCTTCAGCCCGGACGGGTCAGGAGGCGGCGAGGACCTCGTCGCCGATGACGCTGAGCTGGTCGGCGCCCACCTCGACGGCCGACATGTAGTGCCGCAGCCAGGAGCGCAGTCCGTCCGGGGTGCCGGTGGCGAAGGCGCCGGCCGAGCCGACGTACTCCGGCTCCCGCTCCCGGTGCCCGACGTCGACGGCGACCAGGCCCCGCGGGTCGAAGCCGCTGGACATCAGCACCAGCCGGGCGGCGGCGCGGGCCACCACGCCGGACGGGCCGGCGAACGGGCGCAGGTTCAGCAGCTCGCCGTGTACGACGGCGGCCAGCACCAGCGGGGGGACGTTGGTGCCGCCGGCGATCAGCCCGGCGAGGCCGTCCAGCCGCGCGCCGACCACCGGGTCGGCCACCGGGCGGCCCAGTTCGTCCTCGGTGACCACGTTGCGGGCGGCGAGCACGTGCAGCTTGGCGAGCGCCTGCCGGGGGGCCTTCGGCCAGAGCTCGGTCAGCCCGGGCAGCGCCCCGGCCACCCGCAGCGCGCCCTGGAGCACCGGCTCGGTGACGGTACCGGCGCGGACCGTCTCGCGCTCGTGGACGTACCCCTCGAGGGCGGCGCTGGCCACCGCGGACCGGAGGCTGACCTCGGCCGCGACCTGGCCACCGTGCCGGCGCAGCGCGCGGTGCCGCATCGCCTCGTCGACCCGCTCGCGGGCCTGCTCAACGGCAGGGGCGATGTCGGCCAGCGCGAGCAGCGGGGCGAGCGGGTCCGTGGTCACCCCGCCACGCTAGCGACCCGGCCGCCCCCGGTGGCCGCCACCCGCCGGGAAGGCGACCCGCGCCACCGCCCCGCCTGCCGACGCGGCGCCGGGGCGGGGCCGGCGCGGCGCCGTCGGGCGCGCGGTGCCGGCCGCTCGGCGCGTACCGGTCGACGGAGTTGTCGCGGCCGTCCAGCGCCACGACTACCCTCACCCGGATAGGAGACGCAGGTCACCCGACGAAGGAGTCACCGCATGAGCGAGGCATTGGCCAACCTGCTGAACGAGACGCGCCAGTTCCCGCCGCCGGCCGCACTCGCCGCGGAGGCCAACGTCACCGCCGACGCGTACGCGGAGGCCGCCGAGGATCGGCTGGCTTTCTGGGAGCGGCAGGCCGGGCGGCTGGCCTGGGCGAAGCCGTGGGACCAGGTGCTCGACTGGTCGAATCCGCCGTTCGCGAAGTGGTTCGTCGGCGGCCGGCTCAACGTGGCGTACAACTGCCTGGACCGGCACGTGGAGGCCGGTCGCGGTGACAAGGTGGCGATCCACTGGGAGGGCGAGCCGGGCGACACCCGCACCCTCACCTACGCCGACCTGCACAGGCTGACCTGCCAGGCGGCGAACGCGCTGACCGAGCTGGGCGTGACCGCCGGCGACCGGGTGGCGATCTATCTGCCGATGATCCCGGAGGCCGCGGTCGCGATGCTGGCCTGCGCCCGGATCGGCGCCACGCACAGCGTGGTCTTCGGCGGCTTCTCCGCCGACGCGCTGACCAACCGGATCCAGGACGCCAGCGCCAAGGTGGTGATCACCGCGGACGGCGGCTATCGGCGGGGCAAGCCGTCGGCGCTGAAGCCGACGGTGGACGAGGCGGTGGCGAACTGCCCGTCGATCGAGCACGTGCTGGTGGTCCGCCGCACCGGCGAGGACGTCGCCTGGTCGGCGAAGGACCGCTGGTGGCACGAGACGGTGGAGACCGCCCCGGCCGAGCACACCGCGCAGGCGTTCGACGCCGAGCACCCGCTGTTCATCCTCTACACCAGCGGCACCACGGCCCGGCCGAAGGGCATCCTGCACACCACCGGCGGCTACCTGACCCAGGTGGCCTGGACGGCGCACGCCGTGTTCGACCTGAAGCCGGAGACGGACGTCTACTGGTGCACCGCCGACATCGGCTGGGTCACCGGACACTCCTACATCGTGTACGGCCCGCTGGCCAACGGCGCCACCCAGGTCATGTACGAGGGCACCCCGGACACCCCGCACAAGGGCCGGTTCTGGGAGATCGTCGACAAGTATCAGGTCACCATCCTGTACACCGCGCCGACGCTGATCCGCACCATGATGAAGTGGGGCGAGGACATCCCCGCCGGCTTCGACCTGTCGTCGCTGCGCCTGCTCGGCAGCGTCGGCGAGCCGATCAACCCCGAGGCCTGGATGTGGTACAGGCAGCACGTCGGCCGGGGCGAGCTGCCGATCGTGGACACCTGGTGGCAGACCGAGACCGGCGCGATCATGATCTCGCCGCTGCCCGGCGTCACCGAGACCAAGCCGGGCTCCGCGATGGCTTCGCTGCCGGGCATCAGCGCCGACGTGGTCGACGACCAGGGCCGGTCGGTGCCGAACGGCGGCGGCGGTTACCTGGTGCTGCGCGAGCCGTGGCCGTCGATGCTGCGCACCATCTGGGGCGACGACAACCGCTTCATCGAGACGTACTGGAGCCGGTTCGAGGGCATGTACTTCGCCGGTGACGGGGCGAAGAAGGACGACGACGGGCACATCTGGCTGCTCGGCCGGGTCGACGACGTGATGCTGGTGTCCGGGCACAACATCTCCACCACCGAGGTGGAGTCGGCGCTGGTGTCGCACCCGTCGGTGGCCGAGGCGGCGGTCGTCGGCGCCACCGATCCGACCACCGGCCAGGCGATCGTCGCGTTCGCCATCCCGCGCGGCACCGTGGACACCACCGGCGAGGCGGGTGAGAAGCTGATCGCCGAGCTGCGCAACCACGTGGCGAAGACGCTCGGCCCGATCGCCAAGCCCCGGCAGATCATGCTGGTGCCGGAGCTGCCGAAGACCCGCTCCGGCAAGATCATGCGCCGGCTGCTGCGGGACGTGGCGGAGAACCGGTCGCTGGGCGACGTCACCACGCTCCAGGACTCCTCGGTGATGGAGCTGATCTCCTCCGGGCTCGGCGGCGGCAAGTCCGACGAGGACTGACGGCAGGCGTACCCCAGATCGGTGGGTGACGGTCCGCGCGGACCGTCACCCACCGTCGTTTCTGACGGGTACGCCCCGGAATCCGTGGCCGGCGTCACATCGGTCGGTCGGGGGAGGCTCGAAGAGCTGAACGGCTACAGGAAACGTCGACCCCTGTCGTTCGTTCTCTTTCTGATTTAGGTTCACGCGAGTCGAGCCGGTTCGATGGACATCACATCGACGAAGTGCGCCGGTCGACTCCTCCCCCCCCATGCCCGAGAAACGGAGCGGCATGAACACATTTCCGCAATCCGGGTCGCGCCGACGCCTACTCGTCGCGCTGCCCGCCATCGCCCTAGCCGCCACGTCACTGGCCGTGACCGGCAGTGCGGCGGCCCAGACGTCCGGTCCCGCGCCGGCGGTGATCGGCGCGGACGAGCACTACATCAACTACGCCGAGCCCGAGGTGCAGCCGGACACCGCCGGCAAGGAGGTCAAGGGCAAGGACGGCATCCACACCCCGGCGGCGGACGAGGCCCGGACCTACGACCGCAAGTTCGCCGGCGGGAACCCGGTGGCCGCGCGGGAGCTGGCGAAGCTGGAGGCCAAGGCGATCAAGACCAGGCAGAACCCGCGTCAGATCAAGCAGGCCAACGGCACCCAGACGGCGAAGCTGCTGACCCTGCTGGTGGAGTTCAACGACCAGGCCAACGACGACTTCACCAACGTGATGGTCCCCAGGACGGTCTTCGAGGACCGGAGCTGTGTCCCCGGCACCGTGCAGAACGGACCGAAGCACAACAACCTCCCCGACCCGGGGACCCTGCCGCACGAGGACAACAACTCGATGTGGGTGCCGGACTTCTCCCCCGAGCACTTCGACAAGATGCTCTACACGAAGGACGGAATCACCGAGCGGGTCCGCAAGGACCTGACCGGGCCGGACGGCAAACCGGGCATCGACATCGCCGGACGCACCATGCACAACATGTACCTGGAGATGTCCAAGGGCGCGTACACGGTGGACGGGCAGGCCAGCCCGTGGATCACCGTGCCGCACTCGGAGGGCTGGTACGCGGCCTCGCGCTGCGTCCGGGACGAGAACGGCAACTGGGTCGCCGGGCGCCAGCAGTCGATGAACGGCCACCCGGACAACCCGCTGGGCGCCGGCCGGCTGGCCACCGACGCGATCGACGCGCTGGCCGCGATGGACCCGAACTTCCCGTGGGCCGACTACGACATCGAGGACCAGGGCGACCGGGACGGCGACGGCAACTTCAACGAGCCGGACGGCGTAATCGACCACCTGGTGCTGGTGCACGCCGGCCAGGGCAAGTCCCGCGGTGGCGGTGACCAGGGGGTGTACGCCGTCTGGGCGCACTCCTCCGCGGTGGCGGGCGGCTACACCATTCCCGGCACCCAGCTGCGGGTGTCGAACTACATCGTGCAGCCGGAGGACGCCGGGGTCGGCGTCTTCTCCCACGAGTTCGGCCACGACCTGGGCCTGCCGGACCTCTACGACACCTCGGGCAACGCCGACTCGGACGTCGACTTCTGGGACCTGATGGCCTCGGGCTCACACTCCGGTGAGATCTTCCAGGCGCTGCCGACCCACATGGGCCTCTGGGACAAGTGGGTGCTCGGCTGGGCCGACCCGCTGACCCTCTCGCCGGGCGCGGACCCGCAGAGCGTGCAGCTCGGGCAGACCTCGCGTACGCCGGTCGGCACCAAGGACGGCATCAAGATCAACCTGCCGAACAAGGTGATCACGCTGGCCCAGCCGCACAGCGGCACCGGCATGTGGTACAGCGGCGCCGACCAGGACTGGGCCGATGTCAAGCTGAGCCGGGAGGTGGCCGTCCCGGCCGCCGCCGACGCGAAGTTCTGGATGTGGAACAACTTCGTCATCGAGGCGGACTGGGACTTCGGCTTCGTCGAGGTCTCCACCGACGGCGGCGCCAGCTGGGCGGAGCAGAAGGTCTACGACGCCGCCGGCAAGCTGGTGTCGACCAATGACGGCTACGCCGACCCGAACGGCCGGATGGCCGACTACGGCAACAAGAAGTACGGCCTGAGCGGCGACACCCACGGCTGGCGCCACGACTACGTCGACCTGTCGGCGTACGCCGGCCGGACGGTGCAGGTCCGACTCCGCTACGCCACCGACGCGGCGTTCGTGGAGCGGGGCTGGTTCGCCGACGACCTGTCGGTCACCGGCGGCGGCGCCACCACCTGGAGCGACGACGTCGAGAGCGGCACCAACGGCTGGACCCTCACCGGCGGCACCTTCACCGACACCACCGGCCCGGGCTGGCGCATCGACGGCGGCACCCAGGTGAAGGCGCAGTACTACCTGGCCGAGTGGCGCAACTTCGACGGCTTCGACAAGGGCCTGAAGTACGCCTACGACACGGTGTACTCGCACGAGGCGTGGAAGGTCGACCGGATCTCGTACAACGCCCCGGGCATGCTGGTCTGGTACCGGGACACCGTGTTGGGCGACGTCAACCACGTCACCGCGCAGATGACCGCGCTGCCGAGCTACGGCGCCAAGGGCGGCCTGCTGATCGTGGACTCGCACTTCGACCCGTACCGCCGGCAGGGCGAGGCGGCCGCGAAGGACCCGTCGGTGCTGGACAACCTGCCCAGCCGTCCGCAGTCGGCCAACGCGGCCTTCTCGCTGACGCCGACGTACCCCTTCAAGGAGTGCCTGGAGGCGGCGGACGAGTTCTACAGCGAGTACTGCACGAGCTTCGGGGCCCAGGCCGCGGCGCCGGCGTTCACCGACGCCAGGGGCTGGTACCCGGGCATCGAGATCCGCAACGGCGCGGCGTACGCCCGGGACAACGACGCCTCGGTGGTCGTGCCGTCGAGGAACAACGCGAAGTACACCACCCGGGTGGTGAACCCGGACGGCACTCCGGCGACCGCGTACTACGGCGGCACCCTGGGCGGCGGGGCGATCGTGCTGGGCACCGGCAATCCGGGTGACCAGGGCGTCAGCTACGGCGTCTCGATCACCATCAAGCGGACCGCGGCGGACAACTCGTACGCCACGGTCTACGTGACGCCGGCGACGAACTGATCCGTCCGGATTCGTCCGACGGGACACCTGGCGGGGCCTGTCCAGAGCAGTCTGCTCTGGGCAGGCCCCGCCCTCTTACGCCATCCACATTTCCCTGGCCAACGGTGTGACAATTTCGTGGGCGGCAACGCTCTATCGTGGGGACTTCACAATCGCCGTCACTCCAAGCGATCGTGGCTGAACCATAACGTGAACCGTTGGTTGATTCGCGGGCCGATTGCTGCTGATTTGACCCCGGAATGCCGGGCACGTCCCGGCGCGATTGACCCGTGACAACCGTCCGAACCTCTGTCATTGTGAGTGACGCATGACATGACAGAGACGGTCATGGCTGTCCCCGTCATGTAACAGTTCCACAAAGGAGGAGGACCTTTGAGGAGACGAGTCACAGCCGGTCTGGCTTCGGCCGCGGCCGCGCTGCTGGCGGCCGGTGTCGTCACGGCGCCGGCGTCCGCCGCCCCGGCGGCGGAGCCCACCCCCGGCGCCGACAAGGCGAAGCACGGCAAGGACAACCTCCCGGATCCGAAGGCGGATCAGCAGCGGGAGGTCCGCAAGCAGGCCATCGCCGACCTGCTCCAGGGCAAGGCCAAGCTTCAGACGCGCAACGGCTCGAAGGTCATCCAGGTCAAGGACGACCTGTTCGTCGAGTACCAGCAGGCGCCGAAGACCGACCCGATCTTCACGATGTTGGTCAACTTCGGCGACAAGACCGACCCCCGGACCGGTGGAGCTGCCGGCCCGCAGGTCAACCAGATCCCGGAGCCGGACCGCAACTGGGACGGCAACCCCACCGACAACAACAGCACCCTGTGGCGCTCCGACTTCAACCGGCAGCACTACATGGACATGTTCTACGGTGCGGGCGAGTCGTTCCGGGACTTCTACCTGCAGCAGTCCGGTGGCCGGTACACGGTCGGCGGCGACGTCAGCGACTGGATCACCGTGCCGTACAACGAGGCGCGGTACGGCAGCAACAACATCTCCGACGCCGACGGTTCCTGGAACTTCGTCCGGGACAGCGCCACGTCCTGGTACGACGCCCAGGTCAAGGCCGGCAAGACGCCGCAGCAGATCAAGGACTACCTGAAGCAGTTCGACGTCTGGGACCGGTACGACTTCGACGGCGACGGCAACTTCAACGAGCCCGACGGCTACATCGACCACTTCCAGGCGGTGCACGCCGGTGAGGGCGAGGAGGCCGGTGGCGGCGCCCAGGGCGAGGACGCCATCTGGTCGCACCGGTGGGCCGCCTTCCCGAACCTCGCGGGCTCCGCGGGTCCGGCGGGCAACCTCTCCGGTGGTGTGCAGATCGGTGACACCGGCATGTGGATTCGGGACTACACCACCGAGCCGGAGAACGGCGGTCTGGGCGTGTTCGCCCACGAGTACGGCCACGACCTCGGTCTGCCGGACCTGTACGACACCGCCGGCGGCGACAACGGCGTCGGTTTCTGGAGCCTGATGTCCTCCGGTTCCTGGTTGAGCCACGGCACCGACGACATCGGGTCGACCCCGGGCTACATGGACCCGTGGTCGAAGCTGTTCCTCGGCTGGCTGAACCACTCGACGGTGGAGTACGGCAAGGGCAGCACCCAGGTGACGCTCGGGCCGGCCGGCGACAGCGACGGGCCGAAGGCCCAGGCGGTCGTGGTCAACCTGCCCGGGCAGAGCCAGACCACCTCGTACAACACCCCGTTCGCGGGTGCGAACGAGTGGTGGGGCGGCAGCGCGGACGACCTGAACACCACGCTGACCCGTCAGCTGGACCTGACCGGGGCGACGTCCGCGTCGATCACCGCGAAGGCCTGGTACGACATCGAAGAGGACTACGACTACCTCTACGCCGAGGTGTCCACCAACGGTGGCGCCAGCTGGGCCCCGCTCAGCAACTCGCTGATCGACTCCGGTGAGACCGGTGTCGACGGCTCCAGCAGCGGCAACTGGGTCGACCTGACCTACGACCTGTCCGCGTACGCCGGGCAGACCGTGCAGTTCCGTTACCGCTACCAGACCGACGGCGGCGTGCACCTCGCCGGCGCGTTCCTGGACAACGTGTCGCTGGTCAAGAACGGCTCCGCCGTCTGGACCGACGACGCGGAGACGCTGGACGCGGCGTGGACCGCGAAGGGCTTCACCCGGATGGCCGGCTCGGTCACCGACGTGTACCCCCGCTTCTACATCGCGGAGAACCGGACCTACGTCGGCTACGACGACGCCCTGCGGACCGGTGGGTACAACTTCGGCTGGGCCAACACCCGGCCGGACTTCGTGGAGCGGTTCTCGAACCAGCCCGGCATGCTGGTCTGGTACGTGAACTACGCGTACGGCGACAACAACACCTCGCAGCACCCGGGGTACGGCCTGAACCTCCCGGTCGACGTCCGTCCGGACAAGATCAACGTCGGCGGCCAGGGCGTCATCACCAACCGCCGCGGCGGCTACGACTCGACGTTCAGCCTGTACGCCAAGCCGGCGCAGACCTTCCACAAGAACGGCGTGGCGGTCACCGTGCCGGAGCTGGAGCCGAACCCGATCTTCAGCGACAAGGGGATCGGCAAGTACTGGAACTCGGGCAACGCGTGGAACTCGGTGAAGGTCGCCGGCACCGGCACCACCATCGAGATCCTGCAGCAGGGCACCACCCCGACCAGCGACATGGTCGTGAAGGTCACCAACTGATCGGGTAACCGGCAAGTCCGAAGGGGCCGGTGGCGGCGACGCCACCGGCCCCTTCCGCACTCCCGGTCATCGAGATCTGTCATTACACTCCGGTGCCACGCCGCCCCACGCCGACCACCGGCATTCGTCGCGGAACACCACCACGAACGCGGGAAACCGATCCGGCGCACGACTCGGACCGGTCACCCCGCGAGCATCGTGAAAATCAGCCCGGTCGGCTGACCGACCGGGCGGTCCCGGCCACCCACCGGGCCGGCGGGACGGTCCGCCTGCGCCGGGGTCCTAGGCTGGGGCACATGACCGAGCAGCGTGGCGGACCCGTCGACGAGTCGTGCGTCCTGACCGAGGGTCCGTGGACGCACCGCTTCGTCGGCGCGAACGGCAGCCGGTTCCACGTCGTCGAGGCCGGGACCGGCCCGATGGTGCTGTTCCTGCACGGCTTCCCCGAGTACTGGTGGGCCTGGCACCAGGTGCTGCCGGCCGTCGCCGACGCCGGCTTCCGGGCGGTCGCCGTCGACCTGCGCGGCTACGGCGCCAGCGACAAACCACCCCGCGGGTACGACGGCTACACCCTCGCCGCCGACGTGGCCGGGCTGATCCGGGCGCTCGGCGAGCGCTCCGCGACCGTGGTCGGCAGCGGCGCGGGCGGTCTGATCGGCTGGACGGCCGCCTCGTTCCACCCGACCCTGGTCCGCCGGCTGGTGGTGCTCGGCGCACCGCACCCGCTGCGGCTGCGCGCCGCCATCTTCGCCGACCCGCGCGGGCAGTTCGCCGCCTCCACACCCACCCTGAAGTTCCAGCTGCCCCGCTACGAGCACGTGCTGGCCCGCGACGGCGGCGCCGCCGTGGAGGAGATGCTGCGCCGCTGGGGCGGGCCGCACTGGGTACGAGGGCCGGACTTCGACGCGTACGTGCGGCGCTGCCGGGAGGCCATCCAGATCCCGCAGGCCGCCTTCTGCGCGCTGGAGGGCTACCGCTGGGCGTTCCGGTCGGTGCTGCGGCTGCACGGTTACCGGTTCGTCCGGCTGATGCAGAAGCCGCTGGTGACCCCGACGCTGCAACTGCACGGGGCGCTGGACACCGCCTCACTGCCGCGTACCGCCCAGGGGTCCGGCCGGTACGTCACCGCCCCCTACGAGTGGCGGCTGCTCGACGGGGTGGGGCACTTCCCGCACGTCGAGGCCCCCGAGACGGTGCTCGGCGAAATCCTGCCCTGGTCGAAGACCTGACCTCGGCCCGTCAGACCCGCTGCTCGCGCAGGTCGGCCACCTCGGTGGCGGGCGCCCAGCCCTGGTAGACGCCGAAGTCGAAGACCTCCAGGCCCATCGCCTCGGCCACCGGCCAGCGCCCGCCGGTGTACTCCACCCGCAGCCAGCCGTCGTGCTCGCCGAGCACGACGAACGGCTGCCCCTGCCAGGTGCAGGTGGTCCGCACGTACGCCAGGTCCTCGACCTCGCCGGCCGGGACCACCCGGACGTGCCGGCCGGGGCGTACCTCCTCGAAGCCGTCATCCGGTTCGGGCTGGTAGATACGGATGTCGTCGCCGTCCGGGCTGGCCTGGTACTCCCGCCCGCGCCACCGGGCCACGTAACCGTCCCGCATCACGGCTCACCCACCTGTCGCCAGAGCAGCGCGTCGGTGTCGAGGAGGGCGATCACCCGCTCGGTGCCGTCCGCGCCGACCCGCCAGAGCTGCGCGCCGTGCGGCAGCCGGGCGCTGTCCACCTTGAACTCGGCCACCACCTCGGTGCTGTCGCCGGGGGCGAAGCCGTTGCCCCGGAACGGCGGGCGTTCGATGACCCAGCCCTCCATCGCCCGCATGGCGGCCTCGTTCTGCCCGCCGTACGGGATGCGGTAGAGGCTCGGCCGGTAGGCCGGCCAGCGCAGCACGTAGATCCGGTCGGCGTCCCGGACGAAGGGCGAGTTCGGGTAGCCGAGACCGAGCGCGTCGTGCAACTGGGCCGGGGTGTTGAGGTGCGCCAGCTCGTTGGCCCGGTGGACGAAACCGGACACCCGGTCGTACCCGCGCTCCAGGTAGTAGGCGAGCTGGGTCGGGGCCACCGCCTTCTGCATGGTCACCGGCCGGGACGGGTCGGTGACCTGCGGGGCGTAGCGGACCCGCTCGGCCGGTTCGTCGGCCACGACCGTCGCCGGCTCGGCCTCCGCGTCGTCCCCGAGCCCCACCTCGGCCGCCCAGTTGGCCAGGCCGACGATCTGCTCGCCCGGCAGCTTCGCCCCGACCGGGCTGCCCGGGTTGACCGCGAAGGACCACACCTCGTCCGGCCAGCGCCGGATCAGCTGCACGAACCGGACCTCGACCGTCTCCACCGGCTCCGGGCAGTGGTCGGACAACCGCTCGGGCGAGGTGTGCACCACCACGTACGGCTCGCCGTCGAGTTCCTCGGTACGCCAGACGAAACCGGGATCGCCGGGACGACTGCCGGGCGCCGAGTCCGGTGCCACCGGAAGGAGCACCCGGGCCAGCAGCAGGGTGGAGAGGAAGGTGTCGGTGCTGCCGGAGCCGGCCGCGCCCAGCAGGTCCTCCTCGACCGCGTTGGCGGGCTGGAACGCCTCGGCCGCCTCGGCCGGCGCGTCGGCCCGAGCCACCGGGTCGGCGCTGCCCGCCGACGGGAAGGTCTCGCCCGACGGGGTGCGGTCGACGACGGAAGGGCCGGTGAGGGTCGGCGCGGGCTGCTCGGGCTCGGACGGTGGCGTCCCCGCCACCGAGCCGCCGAAAGCCGGCGAGACGGGCGCGGCGGGCGCGGCCGGGGCCGCGAAGAGCGACTCCGCCCGGTCGTCGGAGACCGGGGCGAGCGGCTCGGTGGGTTTCTCCGCGCCCGGGGCGGCCCCCGCCGTTGCTCCGCCGGCCACCGCGGCGAACGGCTCGGTGCGCTGCTCAGGGGCCGGGAAGACCGGCCCGGGGGCGGGGAGGATCGGCTCGGTGCGGTCGCCGGCGAACGGGGTGGACGGTCCGGCGGCGAAGGCCGGGGAGGGGAGGGTCGTCCCCGGCACGCCGGAGGCGGCGAACTGCCCGCCACCGGCGGAGCTGTTCATGCTGGCGCTGTTGTCCAGGCCGGTGGCCGGCGAGGCCCGGCCCGGCTCGGGGGTGACGGGCAGGTCCCGGGACTCGATGACGGTGCCCTCGATGACGATGGGCGAGAAGCCGCGACGCGGGGCTGGCGGCGAGGAGACCGGCTCGGCGATCGACACCGGCAGCTCCTCCGCCGGCGGCGGCGCGGGCCGTGCGGACTGATCGGGCAGGCGCTGGGTCTGCTCCTCCGCCGGCGGCGTCGCAGGCGTGGGATGCGGCCGCGGCAGCGCCTGGGTGGCCTCGGCGTCGGGTGCCGCCGCCACCCGGAACGCCCGGGTGGGCTCCGCGGCCAACGGGTCGGGACGGCGGTCCGCGGGGGCGGGGATGGGTTGCGTCGCCTGCTCACCGGAACCGTCGAACTGGAACGCCCTGGTCGGCTCCTCCCCGGACTGGCCGGTCGCCGGGCGGCGGCGGGGGAACGCCTGGCCGCCGAGCCCGGGCCGCGGCGGCGGTGCGGCGCGCTCGCCGGCGCGCGACGGGTCCCGCAACGCCCGGGCCGTGGCACCGCGCTCCGAGGCCGGCTCGAAGAAGGAGCTCCGGCCGTTGGGCGGGCCGCCGTCCCCGGAGGGACGGGTGCCCATTGCCTCCCCGAGGAGCCGACGCCGGGACGTGGCCGGCCCGGGTGCGCCAGGCTGCCGGGCCGGACCGTCGGGATCGGACGGCGACGCGGCCGCCGGCCGGCCGTGGACCGGGTCCGCCGCAGGTCGGGGGCCGCCGCCCGGCCGCGTCCCGCCGTCGGCGGGCACGGCTTCCGGGTACGAGGCGGCAGCCGGCACGACCGGCTCCGGGCGCGGCCCGTCCCGGTACGGCGTGGCCGACGGGCGGGCCGGGTGCGGCACCCGCCCCGAGGCCGGCCCGGGGAAGCCGGGGCGGGCGGTCGAGGCGTCCGGGCCCGCACCGATGGCGGGCGTCGGGTTCGGCGGCGACACCGGGCGCGGCTGCGACCGAATGGCGGTGGAGGGTTCATCCGCGTTCGTCGCCGCCTCGTCGCTGGTGCCGTCGGCCCGGCTGCGGGCGAGCGACTCCGCCCGTTCCAGCCGGGCGCGGGCGCCCATCGTGCGACCGGGCAGGCGGACGTCTCCCCGGGAGAGTTGCGAGACGAACCACGCCGGCAGGTAGCCCTCGATGGCCAGTCCCGGGTTGACGGCCAGCCACCACTCGTGGTTGGGCCAGGTGGCGGCGAGGTCGGGGTACCGGACGCGGCGGCTGGGGCCGGCGGTGGCGCCCAGGCAGGCGCGCAGCGCGGCGGAGGAGGTGAAGGCCAGCACGTGCGTCCGGCCACCCGTGGTCCAGGTGCCCCAGCCCATCGGGATCTCGCCGGCGAGCGCCTGCGCGGAGACCGGCAGGAGCAGCTCGGTGCCGGCCAGGATGCGGAAGTAGAGCTCTTGGTCGTTGGCGTGCAGCGCGTCGCGCAGGGCCGTCTCGGCCTCGGTAGCCGGCTCCCAGTCGGTCACGGCCACCTCTCTTCCCGCTAACAGGCCACAGGCATCGCGTACAACCTACAAGGTACGAACAAGATCACAATGGGCTGGCCGAAGGCGGCGCGCGAGGCGATAACATCGCGTTCCGGAGTCGACACGATACGGAGGCGGTCGATGTACCGGCCCAGCGCGCGACCGACCCTCGCCGGTCTGGCGGCGGTCCTGCTGACCGGCCTGCCGGCGCTCGCCGTGTCGTCGGCCACTCCCGCCCGGGCCGCCGCGCCGGCCTGCTCCGCCCCACTCGCCCCGGCCCGGTCCGTGGCCACCGCGCCCTGGACCCAGCGCCGGTACGCCCCGGAACGGCTGGCCCCGCTGGCCACCGGCGCGGGCGTGACCGTCGCGGTGATCGACTCGGGGGTCGACCGGCGGCACCCGCAACTGCGCGGCCGGGTGCTCGACGGCACCGACTTCCTCGACCCGGGCGGCGACGGCACCCGCGACTGCGCCGGTCACGGCACCGGGGTGGCCAGCATCATCGCGGCCGCGTCCGCCGACGGCGTCGCCTTCCACGGGCTGGCACCCCGGGCCCGCATCCTGCCGGTCCGGGTGAGCGAGCAGCAGGTGGTCCAGGGGCGCGAGTCGGGGCGCACGGTCAGCGCGGCGGACTTCGCCCGGGCCATCCGGTGGGCGGTGGACCACGACGCCGACGTGTTGAACCTCTCCGTCGTGCTGTACGCCGACAACCCGGCCGTGCGGGAGGCGGTGGCCTACGCGGTGCGCCGGAACGTGGTGGTGGTGGCCGCCGCCGGCAACCTGCACGACAGCGGTGACCCCCGCCCGTACCCGGCCTCGTACGACGGGGTGCTGGGGGTGGGCGCCATCTCCCCGGACGGCACCCGCGCCGCCTTCTCCCAGGCCGGCTCCTACGTCGACCTGGTGGCGCCCGGCAGCGACGTGCTGATGGCCGCGCCGGAGCAGGGGCACCACCGGGCCGAGGGCACCAGCTACGCCACGCCCTTCGTGGCCGCCACCGCGGCGCTGGTCCGGCAGTACCGGCCCGACCTGACCGCGGCGCAGGTGGCCCGGCGGATCGTCGGCACCACCGACCCGGCGCCGGGCGACGTCCGGGGCGGGTACGGCGCGGGCGTGCTCAACCCGTACCGGGCGGTCACCGACACCGGGGCCGCCGCGACGGCCGGGACGCGGGCCGCCGCCCTGTCGGCGGACCGACCCGACCCGGCGCTGCTGGCCCAGCGGGCGCGACGCGCGGCGGCGCGGGACCGGGCCCTGCTGGTCGCCGGGGTCACCGGTGCGGCCGTGGCGGCGGCGGTGCTGCTGGCCCTGGTGCTGCCGCGCGGCACCGGGCGCGGCTGGCGGCCGGCCGGACCGGCCTGAGCCGGGGGCGGGTGGTCGGCACGGCGACGGCGGCGCCGACGGATCGGTCGGGCGCCGCCGCGCGGCCGGGTTCACTGGAACAGGCCGACGTTCTTCTTCTCCGTGTCGAGGTAGTCGGTGGCGGAGTCGTCCACCGCGAGCTTGATGTCGCGCAGCATGGCCTGGAGGTCCTGCGAGGCGGACCGCCACCGGGCCTGCCGCTGCTCGTACGCCTGCTGCGCCTCGCCGGCCCAGCCGGCCACCAGCGGGGCGGCGTCGCGCTCCAGCTGGCCGAGCTGCGAGTCGAGCGTGTTCAACGCCTTCTGGATGTCCGCGCCGGCCTGCTGCAGCGCGGCGAAGTTGACGACCAGGACACCATGGTCCATCGGGTGCTCCTCCCCCTGGGTGTGGTTACAGCGGCAACTGGATGCCGCGGTTGGTGCCGGAGACCCGGCTGGCCGCCTCGTCGTCGGAGACGTCGTACTGCTGGCCGGCGGTGCGGATCGCCGAAGCGGTCTCCCGCAGGGCCCGCTGCAACGCCGCCTGGTCCTGCGACCACTGCTGCTTGACCTGCTCGAACGAGCGGCCACCGGCACCGCGCCAGGCCTGCTGCAACACCTCCAGCTCGGCCATCAGGCCGCTGAGCATGCTCTGCAGCGACTGGTCCACCTGCTCGAACTTCGCGGCGGTCTGCTGCATCACCGCGGCTTCTGCCTGGGTCTGGGCCACCCGGACGTCACCTCGTCTCTCGGTCGTGGCTGCCGTCGGACGATCCATGAACGCCTCGGGACGGGGCCCACGGCGGCGACGGTCAGCCGAACTCGTCGCTGACGGTAGCGGCCCGATCGCGGTTGTGCTACCCCCTCGCCCTCCCCTGTGGACAACCGTCGCCGGAGCGGCCCCTTACCATGGGTCACGTCGCCATCGCGGTACGGTGCCGAAGTGTGGCGGCCCGTGGCGGTGCGACACGTCGAGCGGAGGAGACGCGGTGACGGCGAGCACGACGGGACGGCCGGCCCGGGCGGCGGCCCACCGCCAGCCCCTCCCGCCACAGTGGATCACGGTCGCCCCCCGACCGTCGACGGCCGTCCGCGCCGGTCAGGTCGTCGCCGCGCAGGTCGCGGTGGCCCTGCCGGTCGCGGTCCTCGGCCGGGGCCCGGCGGCGACCGCGCTCGCCCTGCTCGCCGCCGGGCTGCTGCTCACCGCGACCTGGGTGCGCCGGCGGGGGCGGTGGCTGTTCGAGTGGCTGGGGACCGGTCTGGGGTACGCCACCCGCCGGCGGCTGCTCGCCCCGGCCGCCGGCCCGGCCGCGCTGCTGGACCTGGTGCTTCCCGGCGCCGCGGTGCGGTCGGTGGAGCTGGCCGGCGGCCCCGCCGCCGTGGTCGACGACGCCACCGGGCTGGCCGCTCTGATCGAGCTGGGCGACCCCGGCGACCTGCTCGGCGACGGCCCCCGCGCGCTGCCCGGGCCCGCCGCGCTGCTGCCGCCCGCCGCGACCGAGCACCCGCCGGTGCGGGTCCAGCTCCTGTTGCACGCCGCCCCGGCGCCCGCGCCCGGCGCGGCGGGCGGGACGGTGGGGACGTCGTACCGGCAGCTGACCGAGGGGCGGCTGCCCGGCCAGGAGCGGGCCCTGCTCGCCGTCCGGGCGCTGCGGGTGGACGGCTGGTCGGACGAGGAGCTGCGCCGGGCTCTCTCCGGCACCGTACGCCGGATCGTCCGTCGGCTCGGGCCGGTCGGCGCCCGGCCGCTCGGCGAGCACGCGGCGCTGCGCGTACTCGGCGAACTGGCCCACCACGAGGGCGGCCGGCCGACCCGGGAGACGTGGCCGGCGGTGCGCTCGGGCGACCTGCTCCAGGCCGGCTTCCGGCTGGCCCGCTGGCCGGACCCGCGCACCGAGCTGGGCCGGCGGCTGGTGCGCCGGCTGCTGGCGTTGCCGGCCACGGCGACCAGCGTGTCGCTCTGCGCCGGCCCGCGCGTCGGCGCCGACGCCGCGCCGGTGCCGGCCGAGCTGACGGTACGCCTGACCGCCCGGACGCCCGACGAGCTCGCCCTGGCCGGCCAGGCGCTGCACCGGCTCGTCGCCGACGCCGGCGGTGAGGTACGCCGGCTCGACGGCGAGCATCTCGACGGCCTGGCCGCCACGCTGCCGCTGGCGGTGGCCGGCGCTCCGGTCCCGTCCGGCCCGGATCCCGAGCCGCTGGAGCTGTCCCTCGGCGACGCCGGGCTGATGGTGGGCGCCAACCGGCACGGCGGCGCGGTGACGGTGCGGCTGTTCCGCGCCGAGGGCACCCGGCTGGTGCTCGTCGGCGGGGTCCGCGCGGCGCAGTTGCTGGTGCTGCGGGCGATGGCGCTGGGCGCCCGGGTGGTGGTGCGCACCGGCCGGCCCCGGGTCTGGGAGCCCTTCGTGCGGGGCGTCGGCAGCACCGGTGGTGGCATCGCGGTGGTCCCGCCGGGCCGACCGGTGGGGGCGGCACCGGGTTCGCCGAGGTGTCCCCTGCTGGTGGTGGTCGACGCGGGCGCGGTGGCCGACGCCCCCGGGCCCGGACCGGCCTGGCAGGCCGCCCTGGTGGTCCGGGACGAACTGACCCCGGCCGACGCGGACACCCTGGGCCGGGCGGACCTGGCGGTGCTGCAGCCGCTGGACCAGCGGGAGGCCATGCTGGCCGGGGCGGCTCTCGGGCTCGGCGGATCGGCGGAGTGGCTGACCCGGATCCGGGACGACATGGTGGCGGTGGTCAACCGCCGGGCGCTGCGCTGGGCGCTGCTCTCCCCGACCCCGATCGAGTCCCAGCTGATCGGCTGGCCGGCCCGCCGCTGAAGCCGGGGGCGCGCGGAGGGTTCCCCGGGTTGATCCCGCGTGGCACGATCCCCGCCATGAGTTTCATGAAGGGCCTTCTCATCCGGCTGGGCTCCACGGCGGTCGCCTTCTGGCTGGCCACGCTGCTCATCCCGGGCATCACCCTGAACACCGACTCGGCCGTCGAGGCGGTCACCACGCTGCTGCTGGTGGCGGCGATCTTCGGCGTGGTCAACGCGGTGCTGCAGCCGATCATCAAGACCGTCGGCTGCGGCTTCTACCTGCTGACCCTCGGGCTGATCGCGCTGGTGGTCAACGGCCTGCTCTTCCTGCTGACGAGCTGGATCGCCGACCAGGCCGGGCTGCCCTTCCACGTCGACGGCTTCTGGCCCGAGGCGGTGCTCGGCGCGCTCTTCGTCGGCATCGTGACCTGGATCCTCGGCGCCATCCTCGACCGCGACTGACCTTCGGCGACGCCCGGGCGCGACGCGTCGGCGCGCCGCCCGGGCGCGACGGCGGCCAGCGAGCGGGAATTGGCCCGCGCGGGCCGGGCTCGTCCCGGCTAGCGTGGCCGGCGTGTTCACCCTGACCCGCGACGACGGCTACCTGCTCAGCACCGACCCGGACCGGATCGACCTGGACCGGGTGCACCGCTGGCTCTCCACCGACGCGTACTGGGCGCTCGGGCGAAGCCGGGAGACGGTGGCGCGCGCCTTCGCCGGCTCGGTCCCCTACGGCGTCTACCGCGACGGCGGACAGGTGGCGGTCGGCCGGGTCGTCACGGACGGGGCCACCTTCGCCTGGCTCTGCGACGTCTACGTGACGCCGGAGGAGCGCGGTCGCGGGCTGGGCACCTGGCTGGCCACCGCCGTCCGCGACCACCTGGCCGGGCTGGGTGTGCGGCGGATCCTGCTGGCCACCCACGACGCCCACGGGGTGTACGCGAAGGTGGGCTTCACCCCGGTCGAGCCGGGCCGCTGGATGGAGCTGGACCACCGTCCGGCGAACCCGGTCACCGGAAAGGAACAAGCCCCCGCCGCACCCCTTACTGTGGAGGGGTGAACGCAGTCCGGCTCGGCTACCTGTACGGCTTCGGCGCGTACCTGCTCTGGGGCTTCCTCCCGATCTATCTGAAGCTGCTGCGCCCGGCCGGGCCGATGGAGATCCTGGCCCACCGGATCGTCTGGTCGGTGGTCTTCGTCGCGCTGGTGCTGGCCGCGATGCGCAACATCGGCTTCCTGCGCGCGCTGGCCCGCCGGCCACGGACGCTGGCCGGGATCGCCGTCGCGGCGGCGCTGATCGCGGTCAACTGGGGCACCTACATCTACGGGGTCAACTCCGACCGGGTGGTGGAGACCGCGCTCGGATACTTCATCAACCCGCTCGTCGTGGTGCTGTTCGGCGTCTTCCTGCTGCGCGAGCGGCTGCGCCCGGCGCAGTGGGCGGCGCTCGGCGTCGGCGCGGCGGCCGTCGCCGTGCTCACCGTCGACTACGGCCGGCCGCCGTACCTGGCGCTGACGCTGGCGTTCAGCTTCGCCGGCTACGGCCTGGTCAAGAAGCGGCTCGGGCTGCCCGCCGCGGAAGGGCTCTTCGTCGAGTCGGCGGTGCTGGCGCTGCCCGCCGTGGCGTACCTGGGGTGGCTGACGCAGCGCGGAGAGTCGGCCTTCGGGCACGTCTCGGTCGGGCACACCCTGCTGCTGGTGCTGGCCGGCGCGGCCACCGCGGTCCCGCTGCTGCTCTTCGCCGGCGCGGCCAACCGGCTCCCGCTCTCCGGCCTGGGCATGTTGCAGTACCTCGCCCCGATCCTCCAGCTCGGCTGCGGGGTGCTGATCTTCCACGAGCCGATGCCACCGGCCCGGCTGGCCGGCTTCACCCTGGTCTGGGTCGCGCTGATCGTCTTCACCGTGGACGCGGTGCGGCACTCCCGCCGGACCCGGGCCGCCGCCCGCACCCCGGTCCCGGTCACCGCCGCCACGCGGTGACCGGGGATCAGCGCACGTCGTAGCCGAGGACGGCGGTGCCGTCGGCGCGGACCAGCTCCAGCCGGACCAGCTCCGCGTCGGTGAAGCGGGTCGCGCCGGTGAGGCGCACGTCGTCACCGGGCGCGGCCAGCCAGGAGCCGATCTGCTCCGTCGCGCCGTCCGGGCCGTGTGCCACCAGCCGGAACGGGTACGCCTTGCGGTAGCCGGCGGTCTCGTCGTACCCGCAGCGCATGGTGACCTCGGTGCCCCAGCCGGTGCCGGTCAGCCCGATCTCGGCGTGCACCGGCACCTTCGCCGCCACCGGCTGCATGGCGACCATCCGCACCGCCTGGACGGTCGGCTCGGGCGGCGTGGCGGGGCGCAGCACGGCCGCACCGCCGGCACCCACGACCAGGGCGAGCGCGGCGGCGGCGAGGGCGGTCAGCGCGTACCGTCGGCGCGCGCCGGACCGCTCGCGGCGCCGGTGCTCCCGCGCGGCGGCGACCAGCGCGGGCACCCGGTTCGGCTCGGGCGGCGGGGGCAGGAACTCGTCCAGCGCGGCCGGGTCGAGCCGACCCAGCAGCCCGGGCAGCACGGCGATCTCGGCGACCGCCTCCCGGCAGGCCGCGCAGCCGGCCAGGTGCCGCTCGTACGCGGCGCGGTCGGCGGGAGCGAGGGCGCCCAGCACGTACGCGCCGTCGTCGTGCGCGAACTCGCAGCGGGTCATCCGGTCACCCCCATCTCGGCCAGGACCAACCGTAGTGAGCGCAGCGCGTAGTGCGTGCGGGACTTGACCGTGCCCGGCGGCACGCCCAGCCGGGCGGCGGCCTCGGCCACCGAGCGGCCCTGGTAGAAGCACTCGACCAGCACCTCCCGGTGGCTGGGGCTGAGCCGGTTCAGGGCCTCGGCGACGGTCCACGCCTCCACCGCGCGCTCCGCTTCGTCGACCGCCTCCGGCGGCTCGGGCAGGTCGTCGGTGAACACCTCGCCGACCCGGGTGGACCGGCGCCGCCAGGCGTCGATCGCCAGGTTCCGCGCCGTGGTGAAGAGCCAGGCGCGGACGGAGCCGCGCCGCGGGTCGAGCGACTCGGGGTGGCGCCAGGCCCGCAGCAGGGTCTCCTGCACCAGGTCCTCGGCCCGCGTCCGGTCGCCGTTGACCAGCCGGAGCGCGTGCGCGAACAGCGCCTCCGCGTGCTCGTCGTGCAGCGCGCGCAGCAGTTGGGCGTCGTGGTCGCTGATGGTGATCCCCTCGCTCTCCGCGGCGAATGCGGCGAATGCGTTCGCCCGTGGATACGCGCGGTCACGTCGATCGGTTCAGCTGCGAACGGTGTTCACATGCGGTTCACGTCGAGTCCGGCGACCGCTCACCGTGCCCTGGCAGCCTCCGGCCCGTACGCACGTCGGTCGGGTGATCCGGCGTGCCACCGACCTGCTTCCAGGAGGCTCCTCCATGAGCGACCGTCCCCGGCTGCTCCCGTTGCTGGGCGCCACCCGCCACGGCAGCCGCGATGCCATGACCTGTCTCTACCGGTGCGGCAACGCCTGCGACCACCCGGTGCCCAACTCCTCCGACAACGCGTACTTCGGTAACCTGGTCGAGGCCGAGGTTACCCGGCGCGGCGTGGTGCGGGCCGGGGCCGTCGGCGCGCTGGTGCTCGGCTTCGGCGGCGCTGCCGCCGGCGCCCTCGCCGGGGCCGCCCCGGCCGCCGCCGCCCCCGGTACGCCGGTCGTGCCCGAGGTGACCGACTTCGGCCGCCCGCAGCCGTCCACCGGCTCCGGCGCGCTGACCTTCAAGCCGATCCCGCCGAACCGGCTCGACACCCTGGTCGTCCCCAACGGGTACGACCACTCCGTGGTCATCCGCTGGGGCGACCCGGTGGTCCCCGGCGCCCCGGAGTTCGACCTGCACGGGCAGACCGCCGCCGCGCAGGCGAAGCAGTTCGGCTACAACAACGACTTCGTCGGGGTGCTGCCGCTGGACCGGCGGGGCAGCCGGGCGCTGCTCGTGGTCAACCACGAGTACACCAACGAGGACCTGATGTTCCCCGGCTTCACCGGTCTCGACGCGCTGACCGTGGAGCAGCTGCGCACCGCGATGGCCGCGCACGGCATGTCCGTGGTGGAGCTGGAGCGGGTCGACGGCACCGGGCAGTGGCGTCCGGTCGCGGACGGCCGCCGGCCGTACAACCGGCGGGTCACCGCGCTGGGCACGAAGTTCGACCTGACCGGCCCGGCCGCCGGCTCGGCCTGGCTGCAGACCGCCGCGGACCCGAAGGGTCGTACGGTGGTCGGCACGCTGAACAACTGCGCCGGCGGGGTCACCCCGTGGGGCACCGTGCTCTCCGGCGAGGAGAACTTCAACCAGTACTTCGTCGGCGGTGACGGCGTCTCCGAGGCGGAGAAGGCGAAGCTGGCCCGCTACGGCATCACCACCACCGCCCGCTACCCCAGCGGCAGCCGCAAGTGGGAGCGGGCCGACGAGCGCTTCGACCTGGCGAAGCACCCCAACGAGGCGAACCGGTTCGGCTGGATCGTGGAGATCGACCCGTTCGACCCGGAGAGCCGCCCGCGCAAGCACACCGCGCTGGGCCGGTTCAAGCACGAGGGCGCCAACGTCATCGTGGCCAAGAGCGGGCACGTGGTCGCGTACATGGGCGACGACGAGCGCTTCGACTACCTCTACAAGTTCGTCTCGGACAAGAAGTACCTGCCGGGCGACTCGTGGGTGGCCCGCAAGCACAACCTGACCCTGCTGGAGTCCGGCACGCTCTACGTGGCGCAGTTCGAGCAGACCAGCGCCGCCGAGATCGACGGCTCGGGCAAGCTCCCCGCCGACGGCGCGTTCAACGGCCGGGGCCAGTGGATCAAGCTGGTCAGCGGCAACCGCTCGTACGTCGACGGGATGACCGCCGCGGACGTGCTCACCTTCACCCGGCTCGCCGGCGACAAGGTCGGCGCGACCAAGATGGACCGGCCGGAGGACGTCGAGCCGAGCCTGCTCACCGGCAAGGTGTACGTGGCGCTGACCAACAACACCGACCGGGGCAAGCCGGGCAAGGCGCCGGCCGACGAGGCCAACCCGCGCAACCTCAACAAGCACGGCCAGATCCTGGAGCTGGTCGAGGACCGGGGCGACAACACGGCGGAGACCTTCGCCTGGTCGCTGCCGATCGTCGCCGGCGACCCGACCGACCCGTCGACCTACTTCGCCGGGTACGACAAGACCAAGGTCTCGCCGATCTCCTGCCCGGACAACGTCGCCTTCGACACCGCCGGCAACCTCTGGATCTCCACCGACGGCAACGCGCTGGGCAGCAACGACGGCCTCTTCGCCACCGCCGTCGAGGGTCCGGAGCGGGGGCACCTGAAGCAGTTCCTCACCGTGCCGCTCGGCGCCGAGACCTGCGGCCCGTTCATCACCGACGACAACCGCTCGGTCTTCGTGGCCGTGCAGCACCCCGGTGAGATCACCGGCGCCTCGGTGGAGAAGCCGGCGTCCACCTGGCCGGACGGCGACTACGCCAAGCCGGGCGTGGTGGTCACCTGGCGGCTGGACGGCGGCCCGATCGGCAGCTGACCGCACCCGGCCGGTCCGGCGCTGGGCCGCCCACGGCGGGCCCCTCCTGTACGGGAGGGGCCCGCCGTCGTCGGGGCCGGAGGGGTCAGACGTCGGCGGCGATGCCGTCGGCGACGGCGCGCGCGACGGCGAGCAGCTTGGCCCGGACCACCCGGGCGGAGGTCATCATCTCGCCGGCCGGCAGCGCGCAGGCCAGCACGACCCGGCGTTCCATGTCCTTGTCCGGGGTGACCAGCACCGAGGCGCAGGCCACCCCCTGCCGGAACTGCCCCAGCTGCAGCTGCATGCCGCGCCGGTCCCCGGCGGCCAGGTCCGCCTCGAACGCCTCGACGGTGGTCAGGGTGGCCGTGGTGAACGGCCGCATGCCGTACTCGCGCAGGTAGCGGAAGCGCTGCTCGGCGGTGAGGGTGGCGAGCAGGCTCTTGCCGAGCGCGGTGGCGTGCGCCCCCTCGTCGAAGCCGGGAACCAGGTCCTCCAGGTACGGCGAGCGGGGCCCCTCGGCGACCGCCGTGAGCGCCACCTGGCCACCGACGAATCGGCCCAGGTAGTGGCTCCAGCCGGTGTCGGCGGCGGCCCGACGCAGCGTCTCCCCGACCGCCGGCGGCCCCCGGAACGCGGTCACCAGCTCCCGGTACCGGTCGGCGACCTCCAGCCCCACGATGTACGTGCCGTCCTCGCGCCGGATCACGTAGCCCTCGTACGCGAGGGTGCGGACCAGGTGGTAGGTGGTGGCCACGGTCAGCTCGCAGCGCCGGGCGATCTGCTTGACGGTCAGCCCCTTGGGGGCGCGACCGACCGACTCGAGCACACGTAGCGCGCGGGAGACGCTCCGGATGAGATCCGAAGGCTCCGCCAGGGGGTCGCGCACAACCACCTCCGCAGCCGGGGACTTACACCATATGAAAAACCGCCCAGGGACGGAACGCCCGTTCGGATCGAGGATGCCAGATCAGGCCGCACGTGGCGTGTATCGCTCCGACACGCCGGGTCGTCGGGAACTGGACTCACGTAGGTTTGGCCAGACCATGACCGACACCGCGCTCACCCCCTCACCGAGCCGGCCGTCCGTACCCCCGCTGCGGGCCGGCGCCGGCGCCATCGCCACCACCATCGCCTCGGTCCTGCCGGTCTTCCTCCTCGGCGGCCTGGCCGTGCAGATGGGTGACGACCTCGACTTCTCCCCGGCCGGGCTGGGTCTGGCCGTCTCGGTGTACTTCGGCATCAGCGCGCTGGCCTCGGTGCCGTCGGGCCGGCTGGTCGAGCGGTACGGCCCGACGGTGGTGGCCCGCGCCGGCATCCTGCTGGCCGCCGGCTGCCTGCTCGCCATCGCGGTGTTCGCCCGGTCGTACCCGGTGCTGGTGGCCCTGCTCGGGTTGAGCGCCGCGGCGAACGCGCTCGGGCAGCTCGCCAGCAACGCGGCGCTGGCCCGGCACGTCCCGGCCCGGCGGCAGGGCCTGTCGTTCGGGGTGAAGCAGGCGGCCATCCCGGTCTCCACCCTGTTGGCCGGCGCGGCGGTGCCCACGATCGCGCTCACCGCCGGCTGGCGCTGGGCGTTCGTGGCGGCCGCCGGGGTCGCGCTGGCCGCTCTGCCCGCCGTACCCGCGGGGGAGGCCCGACCGGCCGGGAAGGCCGCCGGGGCGCGCGGCGGGCGGGCGACCACGGCCCTGGTGGTGGTCGGCGTGGCCGCGACCCTGGCCGCGGCGGCGGCCAACGCGCTGGGCACCTTCGTGGTGGACTCGTCGGTGGCGCGCGGCCTCGCGCCGGGGCTGGCCGGGCTGACCCTCACCCTGGGCAGCGCGGTCTGCGTCACCGCCCGGGTCGGGGCGGGCTGGCTCGCCGACCGGCGGGCCGAGGGGCACGTGGCCGTGATCGCCGGGATGCTGGTGGTGGGCGCGGCCGGGCTGGGGCTGCTCGCCCTGACCGGCGCGGTGCCGCTGGTGGTCGGCGTGGTGCTCGGCTTCGGCCTGGGCTGGGCCTGGCCGGGGCTGATGAACTTCGCCGTGGTCAGGCTGCACCCGCAGGCCCCGGCCGCCGCCACCTCGATCACCCAGACCGGGGTGTACGCGGGCGGCTGCCTCGGCCCGCTCGCCCTCGGCGCCACCGCCGGCGCCTTCGGCTACCCGGCGATGTGGCTGGCCGCCGCCGTCGCGATGCTGGCCGCCGCCGCCTTCATGCTGCTCGGCAGCCGCATGCTCACCCACCAGGGCTGAACCTGTCGGTGCCGCCGACTACCTTGCCGATCATGAATTCGTGGCACCACGCCCAGTCCGCGGCGCGGAAGTGGGGCGGCACCCCGGAGGACTACCTGCCGATCGAGCAGTTCATCGACTCCTCGAAGCAGCTCATCGGGGACGTCCGGCACCGCTCGATGTACCACCACACCGCCGGCATCTACCTCTGTCAGCGGATCTTCGGCGACACCCTCCAGGTGGGCCGGCGGCGCATCCCCGTCCGCCTGATCGCCGAACGGCACGTGCTGGAGGACGCTCGGGGAGCGGTGCCCCGGTCAGCTGGTGCGGTCGGCGATGTAGTCGCAGAGCGATTCGAGGGCGCCCCGGGCGGGACCCTGCGGCAGCGGGGCGAGCTGCGACCGGGCGTCCTCGGCGTAGCTGCGGACGGTCTCCCGCGCGCGCTTGAGCGCCGGGGACTCGCGGAGCAGGCCGAGCGCCTCGGCGTGCAGCGCGTCGTCGACCAGCGGGCCGGTGGCCAGGATCTCCCGCAGCCGCACCGAGGCGGCGTCGGAGTCGTCGGCCGCCCGGGCGTAGAGCACCGGCAGCGTCGGCACGCCCTCGCGCAGGTCGGTGCCGGGCGTCTTGCCCGACTGCACCGACTCGCTGGCGATGTCGAGCAGGTCGTCGGAGAGCTGGAAGGCCACCCCGATGGTCTCGCCGTAGCCCGCGAGGGCCTCGGTGTGCTCCTGGGACGCGCCGCCGAACATGCCGCCGAAGCGGGCCGAGGTGGCGATCAGCGAGCCGGTCTTCTCGGCGATCACGTGCAGGTAGTGGGCGATCGGGTCCTCGCCGGCCCGGGGGCCGACGGTCTCGGCGATCTGCCCGTGCACCAGCCGGGCGAAGGTGCGCGCCTGGAGACGGACGGCCTCGGTGCCCAGGTCGGCGGCGAGGTCCGCGGCCCGGGCGAAGAGGTAGTCACCGACCAGGATGGCCACCGAGTTGGTCCAGCGGGAGTTGGCGCTCGGGGCGCCCCGCCGCACGGCCGCCTCGTCCATCACGTCGTCGTGGTAGAGCGTCGCCAGGTGGGTGAGCTCCATCACCACGGCGGCGGGGACGACCTGCGGGTTCGCCGGGTCGCCGAACTGGGCGCCCAGCGCCACCAGCAGCGGCCGGAACCGCTTGCCGCCGGCCTCCACGAGGTGCCGGGCGGCCTCGGTCACGAACGGGTCGGCGCTGGCCACACTGGCCCGCAGATCGGTCTCGACGACGTCGAGCAGGCCCAGCACGGAGGCCTCGACGCGCGGGTCGGCGAGGTGCACGCCGAGCGCGCCGACCTGACTCGTGCCCGCCCGGCTCCGACGACCGCCGGAGCCGACGGCGCGTGAACGCTCGCCAGCCGGAATCACCACGCCATCAACCATGCCACACCCGTTCGACCTGCTCCGGGGCGGGGATACAGACGCGGGCCGGCGCGCAAAGCGCACCGGCCCCGCGTCCTCAGGGAATCGCCTCAACGTACGAACGCTGCGGCGTCCGTGGCCAGGTCGAGCAGCGGAGCCGGCGCCACGCCCAGAACCAGGGTGGCCACCACGCCGATCATCAGCGCGGTCGCGGTCAACCCGCCCGGCACGGTGACGGTCGGGGTGCTCTCGCCCGGCTCGGAGAGCCACATCATCACCACGACCCGCAGGTACGGGAAGGCCAGCACCATGCTGGTCAGCACGCCGGCCACCACCAGCCAGGCGTGGCCGCTCTCCAGCGCCGGGCCGAAGACCGCGAACTTGCTGGTGAAGCCGCTGGTCAGCGGGATACCGGCGAAGGCCAGCAGGATGAAGGTGAAGATCCCGGCGTAGAACGGCGACCGGCGGCCCAGCCCGGCCCAGCGGGACAGGTGGGTGGCCTCCCCGTCCGCGTCCCGGACCAGGGTCACCACGGCGAACGCGGCGAGCACCGAGAAGCCGTACGCGGCCAGGTAGAACATGGTGCCGGAGACGCCCGCGCCGCTCGGCGCGAGCACGCCGACCAGCAGGTAGCCGGCGTTGGCGATCGAGGAGTACGCCAGCAGCCGCTTGATGTCGGTCTGGGTGACCGCCAGCACCGCGCCGACCAGCATGGTGAGCACCGCGACCACGCCGAGGACCGGGGTGAAGTCCCAGGCCGCGTCGGGGAACGCCACGTGGAACACCCGCAGCAGGGCGCCGAACGCGGCCACCTTGGTGCAGGCCGCCATGAAGCCGGTGACCGGCGTCGGGGCGCCCTGGTAGACGTCCGGGGTCCAGACGTGGAACGGCGCCGCGGCGGCCTTGAAGAGCAGGCCGATGGCGAGCAGCGCCATGCCGGCGAAGAGCAGCACCTCGCTGGCGGGCGACTGCTGCACCGCGGCGTGCACGGTGGCGAAGTCGACGCCGGCCGACCGGCCCGGCATTCCGGCGGTGAAGCCGTAGATCAGGGCCACGCCGAACAGGAAGAACGCCGACGCGTACGCCCCGAGCAGGAAGTACTTCATCGCCGCCTCCTGGCTGAGCAGCCGCCGGCGACGGGCCAGCGCGCAGAGCAGGTAGAGCGGCAGCGAGAAGACCTCCAGCGCGATGAACATGGTCAGCAGGTCGTTCGCCGCCACGAAGATCAGCATGCCGCCGATCGCGAAGGTGGTCAGCGGGTAGACCTCGGTGGCGCCGTTGCTCCCCTCGGCCTGCCGCCGGTCGTCGGCCGACTCGGCGGTGACCGCGGCCTGGGCGACGAACGCCCCGCCGCGCTCCACCGTACGGTCGCCGATCAGCAGCAGCGCCATCGCGGCGAGCACCAGAATGGCGCCCTGGAGGAAGAGCGTGGGGCCGTCCACCGCGATCGCCCCGCCGGCGGTGAGCAGCCGGTCGTCGGCGTTGAGGACCACCATCACCAGCGCGGCGAGCACCGCCAGCAGAGCGAGCGACAGCTGCACGACGTGCCGGCGGCGGCGCGGCACGAAGGCCTCCACCAGCACCCCGAGCAGGGCGACGCCGAGCATGATCAGGATCGGAGCGAGCGCCGCGTAGTCGATCGACGGCAACTTCAGCTCGGTCATTTCGCGGCCTCCTGGACGCTGCCGACCGTCGGGGCGGGATCGGTCCGGCCGACGTCGTTCATCGTCGCCTGGACGGCGGGGTTGATGACGTCGGTGACCGGCTTGGGATAGAAGCCGAGCAGCACGATCAGGGCGATCAGCGGTGCGACCACGACCTTCTCGCGCAGGCTGAGGTCACGGCGCATGGCCTCGACCTCGGTCAGCTCCGGGTTGAGCGTGCCCTGCGTGGTGCGCTGCACCATCCAGAGCACGTACGCGGCGGCCAGGATGATGCCGAGCGTGGCGATCACCGCGACCGGCTTGTTCACCGTGAAGGTGCCGATCAGCACCAGGAACTCGGAGACGAACGGCGCGGTGCCGGGCAGCGCCAGCGAGGCCAGACCGGCGAAGAAAAGCACCCCGGCCAGCAGCGGCACCAGCTTGCCCGCCCCGCCGAAGTCCTTGATCAGGGACGAGCCACGGCGGGCGATCAGCATGCCCACCACCAGGAACAGCAGGCCGGTGGCGAGCCCGTGGTTGAGCATGTAGAGCACCGCGCCGGTGCCGGCCTGGGTGGTGAAGGCGAAGATGCCGACGCCGATGAAGCCGAAGTGCGCGATCGACGTGTACGACACCAGCCGCTTCAGGTCGGACTGGCCGACCGCGAGCAGGGCCGCGTAGATGATGCCGATCAGGCCCAGCGCCAGCGCCCACGGGGCGAACCACTTCGACGCCTCGGGGAAGAGCGGCAGGCAGTAGCGCAGGATGCCGAAGGTGCCGACCTTGTCGAGCACGCCGACCAGCAGGGCGGCGGCTCCGGCCGGGGCGGCGCCACCGGCGTCCGGCAGCCAGGTGTGGAACGGGAAGAACGGCGCCTTGATCGCGAAGGCGAGGAAGAAGCCGAGGAAGAGCCAGCGCTCGGTGCCGGTGGAGATGTCCACCTGGGTCAGCGCCTGCCAGTCGAAGGTCTTCCCGCCGACCACCCAGAGGCCGATCACCGCGGCGAGCATGAACAGACCGCCGACGAGCGAGTAGAGGAAGAACTTCACCGCCGCGTACTGCCGCTGGTGGCCGCCGTAGCTGCCGATCAAGAAGTACATCGGCACCAGCATGACCTCGAAGAACACGTAGAACAGGAACACGTCGGCGGCGGCGAAGACGCCGATCATCGTGCACTCGAGGACGAGCAGCAGGGCGAAGTAGACCGGCACCGAGCGCTTCGAGGACTCCGCGTCGTGCCAGGACGCCAGGATCACCAGCGGCACCAGCACCGCGATCAGCATCAGCATGACCAGCGCGATGCCGTCGGCGGCGAAGGTGAAGTTGACGCCCCAGGTCGGGATCCACGCGTACGACTCACGGAACTGGAGCCGGTCGCCGTCCGCCTGGAACGAGACCCACATGACCACGGAGAGCGCCAGCACCAGCAGCGACCAGCCGAACGCCACCTGCTTGGCCAGCTCCGGCCGGCGGCGCGGCAGGAAGGCCACCACCAGGGCGCCAACCAGCGGTGCCACGGTCAGCACCGAGAGGAACGGGAAGTTGGACATTATTCGGCCTTACCTCCGTCGTCACTGCGTGGTCCGCCGGCGGGGGCGGCCGGGAAGAGGTCGATCACGCCAGCCACCCCGCCTGCACGGCCAGGAACGCCGCCACCACGAGCAGCGCGCCGGTGAGGATGGACGTCGCGTACGACCGGACGAAGCCGGTCTGCAGCCGCCGGAGCCGGCCCGAGCCACCGCCGACCGCCGCGGCCAAGCCGTTGACCAGCCCGTCGACACCCCGGTTGTCGAGGAAGACCAGCGCCCGGGTGAGGAAGATGCCCGGCTTCTCGAAGACCGCCTCGTTGAAGGCGTCCGTGTAGAGGTTGCGCCGGGCCGCGGTGACCAGCACGCCGGCCGGCTGCGGCGCGGTGGCCGTGCCGTTGCGGAACAGCATCCAGGCGAGCCCGGCGCCGAGCACCGTCACCAGCAGCGACAGCGCGGTGAGCAGCCAGTGCGGCAGGACCGCGGCGTGCTCCGCCTCCTGGCCGCCCAGCCCGGCGGTGGCGGTCAGCCAGTCCGGTACGGAGGTGGCCAGCAGGAAGCCCGCGCCGACCGAGCCGATCGCCAGCAGGATCAGCGGGATGGTCATCAGCTTCGGCGACTCGTGCGGGTGCTCGATGTCCTCGGTCCACCGCTTCGGCCCGTGGAAGGTGAGCACGAACAGTCGGGTCATGTAGAACGCGGTCAGCCCGGCACCGACCAGGGCCGCGCCGCCGAAGAGCCAGGCGGTCCAGCCCTCCCGCGCGAACGCGGCCACGATGATCGGCTCCTTGGAGTAGAAGCCGGAGAACGGGAACATGCCGATGATGGCGAGCCAGCCCATCATGAAGGTGATCCAGGTGATCTTCATGTGCTTCGACAGGCCACCGAAGCGGCGGATGTCCACCTGGTCGTTCATGCCGTGCATGACCGAGCCGGCGCCGAGGAACATGTTGGCCTTGAAGAAGCCGTGCGCCAGCAGGTGCACGATGGCCAGTGCGTACGCCGCGCCGCCCAGACCGACACCGAGGAACATGTAGCCGATCTGGCTCACCGTCGACCAGGCCAGCACCCGCTTGATGTCGTCCTTGGCGGCGCCGATGACGCAGCCGATCAGCAGGGTCAGCGCACCGACGCTCACCACGACCAGCTGGAGCGTCGAGTTGGCCGTGAAGATCGGGTTGGAGCGGGCGATCAGGTAGACGCCCGCGGTGACCATGGTGGCGGCGTGGATGAGCGCCGACACCGGGGTCGGGCCCTCCATCGCGTCCGGCAGCCACGCCTGCAGCGGGAACTGGCCGGACTTGCCGGTCGCGCCGAGCAGCAGCAGCAGGCCCAGCGCCAGCACGGTGCCGCTGGTCAACGCGCCGACGCCGGTGAAGACCTCGTCGTACTGGGTGGTGCCGAGGGTGGCGAACATGATGAAGATGCCGATCGCCAGGCCGGCGTCGCCGACCCGGTTCATCAGGAACGCCTTCTTGCCGGCGGTGGCCGCGCTCGGCCGCCCGTACCAGAAGGAGATCAGCAGGTACGACGCCAGACCGACGCCCTCCCAGCCGAAGTAGAGCATCACGTAGTTGTTGCCGAGCACCAGCAGCAGCATCGCGGCGACGAAGAGGTTGAAGTAGCCGAAGAACCGCCGCCGGCCCTCGTCGTGCGCCATGTACTCGACCGCGTAGAGGTGGATCAGGAAACCCACCCCGGTGATCAGCAGGACGAAGACCGCGGCCAGCGGGTCGAAGAGCAGACCGAAGTCCACCTTCAGGTTGCCCACCGTGATGAAGTCCCACAGGCTCAGCTCGACGGACTTGTTGTCCAGACCGCGGAGCTGGAAGAAGTAGCTGAGCCCGAGCACGAACGCGGCGCCGATGGCGGCCACGCCGAGCCAGTGCCCCCAGCGGTCGGCCCGGCGGCCGAGCAGCAGCAGGATCGCCGCGCTGACCAGCGGGATCGCCACCAGCAGCCAGACGCTGCCCAGCAGACCACTCGCCGAAGCGTAGGTGACGGCGCCAGCCGGCTCTGCCTGGGCGTACGTCAGAATCTCATCCACCGGAGGGCCCCTCTAGTACTTGAGCAGGTTGGCGTCGTCGACGCTCGCGGAGCGCCGAGTCCGGAAGATCGACATGATGATCGCGAGCCCGACCACGACCTCGGCCGCGGCCACCACCATCACGAAGAACGCCATGATCTGGCCGTTGAGGTCACCGTTGATCCGGCTGAAGGTGACCAGCGTCAGGTTGGCCGCGTTGAGCATCAGCTCGACGCACATGAACAGCACGATCGCGTTGCGCCGGACGAGCACGCCGACGGCGCCGATGGTGAACAGCACGGCGGCGAGGATCAGGTAGTAGTCCGGCGTCATTGGTCTGTCCCCTTCAGCGTGGTCTCCTCGGCGGTCAGCTCGCGCTGCGGCAGGATCGCCGGGGTGCTCCGGTCGGTCAGCCGGCCGTCGGGCAGGCGGGCCGGGGTGGCCACCGAGGAGGAGGTGGCGAAGACGCCGGGCCCGGGCTTCGGGCCGGGGTAGTTGCCGGGGCGGAACCGGGCCTTCATGGTGGCGATCTGGTCCATCTTGTCCTCCCGGCGCCGCTCGATGTGCGCCAGCACCATCGCGCCGACGGCCGCCGTGATCAGCAGCGCGGAGGTCAGCTCGAAGGCGAAGACGTACTTGGTGAACAGCAGCCGGGCGATGCCCTGGACGTTGCCCTCGGCGTTGGCCTGCTCCAGGCCGACCGCGGTGACCCCGTCGAGCGCCCGGTAGAGACCGGTGCCGATCAGGCCGGCGAAGCCGAGGCCGAGCAGCACCGCCGCGACCCGCTGGCCGCGCAGCGTCTCGATCAGCGAGTCGGTGGCGTCCCGGCCGACCAGCATCAGCACGAAGAGGAAGAGCATCATGATCGCGCCGGTGTAGACGATGATCTGCACCATGCCGATGAACGGGCCCGCCTGGAGCACGTAGAACACGCCCAGGCAGAGCATGGTCAGCACCAGCCAGAGCGCCGAGTGCACGGCGTTGCGGGCCCAGACCATGCCGATCGCGCCGATCAGCGCCAGCGGGGCGAGGATCCAGAAGGTGACCTCCTCGCCGCCGGACACCTGGCCCGCCGCGGCGAGCACCGTCTGCGTGGTCATGCTCCCGCTCCCTTGCCCGCCGCGGACCCGTTGGCCCCGGCCCGCTGGGCCGCCTGCTCGGCGCCGGGGAAGGTCACACCGGGGTGCTCCTCCACCTGGTACCGGCCCGGGTTGTTGGCCGAGTGCTCGGCGCCGGCCGAGGTGCCCGGGTTCTCCAGCGCGCCGACGTAGTAGTCCTTCTCGCTGTCGCCCAGCCGCATCGGGTGCGGCGGCTGCTCCATCCCCGGCAGCAGCGGCGCGAGCAGCTGCTCCTTGGTGAAGATCAGGTCCTGCCGGTTGTCCCGGGCCAGCTCGTACTCGTTGCTCATGGTGAGCGAACGGGTCGGGCAGGCCTCGATGCAGAGCCCGCAGAAGATGCACCGGGCGTAGTTGATCTGGTAGACGCTGGCGTACCGCTCACCCGGCGAGAAGCGCTGCTCGTCGGTGTTGTCGCCACCCTCGACGTAGATCGCGTCCGCCGGGCAGGCCCAGGCGCACAGCTCGCAGCCGATGCACTTCTCCAGGCCGTCCGGATGCCGGTTGAGGATGTGCCGCCCGTGGTAGCGCGGCGCCGACACCGGCGGCTTGAACGGATAGTCGGTGGTGACGACCTTCCTGAACATGTGCGAGAAGGTGACCCCGAAGCCCTTGAACGTTCCGGTGATCGCGCCCACGTCACACCTCCCTGGAGTCCGAGCCGGCGATGTTGGCCGGCTCCCGCTCGGCGACCACGCGCTTGGTGCGCGGGCTCGGTGGTACCTGAAGGTCCATCGGGGGCAGCGGGAAGCTGCCGTACGGCCGACTGTTGACCTGTTCCTGCACGGTCGGCTTCGGCTCCGGCCGGCGACTCGGCCAGAAGAGCGTCACCAGCAGCAGCACGCCCGCGCCGATGGCGGTGGCGAACAGCCGGTCCCGCGACTGCCAGTCCTCGATCGAGCGCAGCCCGGCCAGGACCAGGATCCAGACCAGGTTGATCGGGAGCAGGACCTTCCAGCCGAAGCGCATGAACTGGTCGTAGCGGAGCCGGGGCAGCGTGCCCCGGAGCCAGACGAACACGAAGACCAGGATCAGCACCTTGCCGAAGAACCAGAGCATGGGCCACCAACCGGAGTTGGCGCCGGCCCAGAAGGTGGTGATCGGCGCGGGCGCCCGCCAGCCGCCGAGGAAGAGCGTCGTGGTGACCGCGGACATGGTCACCATCGAGACGTACTCGGAGAGCATGAAGAGCGCGAACTTCAGCGAGCTGTACTCGGTCATGAAGCCCGCGACCAGCTCGGACTCGGCCTCGGGCAGGTCGAACGGCGCCCGGTTGGTCTCACCGACGGTGGCGATGAAGAAGATGATGAAGCTGGGCAGCAGCAGGATCGCGTACCAGCCGGGGGCCGGGATCTCGGCGCCGAAGACGGTCAGCCGGGTGCCGTGCCCCTGGGCGGCGACGATCCCGCTGGTCGACATCGTGCCGGCGGTCATGAACACCGCCACGATGCTCAGCCCCATCGCGACCTCGTACGAGATCATCTGGGCGGTGGAGCGCAGGCCGCCCAGCAGCGGGTACGTCGAGCCGGAGGCCCAGCCGCCGAGCACGATGCCGTAGATGCCCATCGAGGAGCAGGCCAGCAGCACCAGCACCGCCACCGGCACGTCGGTGACCTGCAGCGGCGTCCAGTGGCCGAAGATGCTGACCATCGGGCCGAACGGCACCACCGACAGCGCGGTGACCGCGCAGATCACCGAGATGGTCGGCGCGAAGAAGTAGACGACCTTGTCGGCGGCCCGCGGGAGGATGTCCTCCTTGAAGGCCATCTTCAGGCCGTCGGCGAGGGTCTGCAGCAGACCGAACGGGCCGACCTGGTTGGGGCCGGGCCGGACCTGCATGTAGCCGACGACCCGCCGCTCGAACCAGACGCCGAGCAGCGTGGCGAGCAGGCCGAAGGCGAACGCGAAGACGATCTTGCCGAGAACCAGCCACCACGGGTCCTTGCCGAAGTCGGCCAGCGTCGGGTCCTGCGCCAGGTAGAGCGCGTTCACTCTGCCCACCTTTCGTTCGCGACTGCGGGGCTCACTCGCTGCGCTCGTTCACTCCTCGCGCTCACCCTTTACCCCCAGCGGTGTTGAGGAGGGGAGCCGGACGGTCCGCCGCGTCCGCCGCGACCGGGGCCGGCGCGGAGACGCGTACCACCGTGCCGGACGTCGCGCCGAGGCTGCGCCGGACGGTCGAACCGGGTGAGTTGGTCGGCAGCCAGACGACGCCGTCCGGCATCTCGGTGATCTCCGCCGGCAGGGTCAGCGCCCCCCGGTCGGTGCCCACCGTCACCGGGTCGCCGTCGGCGACGCCGAGCGCCTCCGCGGTGCCCTTGCCCAGCCGGACCACGGGCGGGCGGGCGGTGCCGGCGAGGTGCTCGTCGCCGTCGGTGAGGCTGCCCAGGTCGATCAGCTGGTGCCAGGTGGCCAGCACCGCCTCGCCGGCGCCGGGCTGCGGCAGCGCGGCCGGCGCGACGGACGGCGCGGCCGGACGCTGCACCCGGGTCGCCGGCAGGCCGCCCAGCTCGCGGCGGACGGTCGGCACGTCACCGGTACCCAGCCGGACGTCGAGCTGCGCGGCGAGCGCGTCCAGCACCCGGCCGTCGGTCATCGCGGCGGTGTGCAGCACCGCCTCGAAGGTGCGCAGCCGGCCCTCCCAGTCCAGGAAGCTGCCGGCCTTCTCCACCACCGGGGCGACCGGGAAGACCACGTCCGCCCGGCGGGCCACCGCCGAGTTGCGCAGCTCCAGGCTGACCAGGAACGGCACCGCGTCCAGGGCCTGCTCGGCCAGGCGCGGGTCGGCCAGGTCGGCCGGGTCCACACCGGCCACCACCAGGGCGCCGAGCTGGCCGTTGGCGGCCGCCGCGACGATCTGGTCGGTGTCCCGCCCGGCCTGGCTGGGGATCACCCCGGCCGGGATGTCCCAGGTCTCGCCGAGCTCGGCGCGGGCGGCCGGCTCGGTGACCGGACGCCCACCGGGAAGCAGGTTGGGCAGGCAGCCCGCGTCGACCGCGCCGCGGTCACCCGCGCGCCGCGGCACCCAGGCCAGCTTCGCGCCGGTACGCCGGGCCACGTCCGCGGCGGCGGAGAGCCCGCCCGGCACGCCGGCCAGCCGCTCGCCGACGAAGAGGATCGCCCCCTCGGCGCTGAGCGCCTCGGCCACCGTGTCGTGCTCGGCGAGCACGCTCGCCTCCTCGCCCGGCACCACCCGGGCCAGCTTGGCGCCGAGCTTCTCCAGGCCACGGGTGGCGAACGGGGCGATCGCGTAGACCGTCAGCTTCTTCTTCAGGTACGCCTTGCGCAGCCGCAGGAAGAGGATCGGGCACTCCTCCTCCGGCTCCAGGCCGACCAGCACCACCGCCGACGCCTGCTCCACGTCGGCGTAGGTCACCTCGGTGGCCCCGGCGACCGTGCTGGCCAGGAAGTCGGCCTCCTCCCGGGAGACCGGCCGGGCCCGGAAGTCGATGTCGTTGGTGTTCAGCGCGACCCGGGCGAACTTCGCGTACGCGTAGGCGTCCTCGACGGTCAGCCGGCCGCCGGTCAGCACCGCGGTGCCCTGGCCGGAGTCCCGGGCGGCACGCAGCCCCTCGGCGGCCCGGGTCAGCGCCTCGCTCCAGGACGCCTCGCGCAGCTCACCGGTGTGCTCGTCGCGGACCAGCGGGGTGGTGAGCCGGTCGACGGCGCGGGTGTACTGGAAGCCCCACCGGCCCTTGTCGCAGTTCCACTCCTCGTTCACCGCCGGGTCGTCGCCGGCCAGCCGGCGCAGCACCTTGCCCCGCCGCCAGTCGGTGCGCTGGGCGCAGCCGGCCGAGCAGTGCTCGCAGACGCTGGGGCTGGAGACCAGGTCGAAGGGGCGGGCCCGGAACCGGTACTGCGCGCCGGTCAGCGCGCCCACCGGGCAGATCTGCACGGTGTTGCCGGAGAAGTAGGAGTTGAACGGTACGTCGCCGGCGTCGCCCTCTTCGCCGTACGCGTCGTCCCGGTAGATGTTGATCTCCTCGGCGGACGACCGGCCCATCAGGTCGATGAACTTGTCGCCGGCGATCTCCTCCGAGAACCGGGTGCAGCGCTGGCAGAGCACGCAACGCTCGCGGTCGAGCAGCACCTGGGTGCTGATCGGCATCGGCTTCTCGTACTCCCGCTTGTGCTCGTGGAACCGGGAGTCGGTGCGGCCGGTCGACATGGCCTGGTTCTGCAGCGGGCACTCGCCGCCCTTGTCGCACATCGGGCAGTCGAGGGGGTGGTTGAGCAGCAGCAGCTCCATGACCCCCTCCTGCGCCTTCTTGGCGACCGGGGAGGTGAGCTGAGTGCGTACCACCATGCCGTCGGCGACGGTCTGGGTGCAGGAGGCGACCGGCTTGCGCTGCCCCTCCACCTCGACCAGGCACTGCCGGCAGGCGCCGGCCGGGGCCAGCAGCGGGTGGTCGCAGAAGCGCGGGATCTCGGTGCCCAGCTGCTCGGCGACCCGGATCAGCAGGGCCCCCTTGGGGGCGGTGACCTCGACGCCGTCGATGGTGAGCGTGACCGTCTCGGTCTGCTTGGCTACGTCCGTCATCAGTGGGCTCCCACGAGCTGCTTGTCCGACAGCTTCGGCGCGGTACGTCCCTCGATGTAGTCGAGGTAGTCCTGCTTGAAGTACTTCAGTGACGAGGTCACCGAGCTGGTCGCACCGTCGCCCAGGCCGCAGAACGAGCGGCCCAGGATGTTGTCGCAGGTGTCGAGCAGGGTGTCCAGGTCCTCGTGGGTGCCCTGACCGGCCAGGATCCGCCGGTAGACCCGGACCATCCAGTAGTTGCCCTCCCGGCACGGGGTGCACTTGCCGCACGACTCGTGGTGGTAGAACTCCAGCCACCGGTAGGTCGCGTAGACCGGGCAGTCCTGGTCGGAGAAGATCTGGGTGGCCGTGGTGCCCAGGATCGAGCCGGCCGCCGCCACCCCCTCGAAGTCCAGCGGCACGTCCAGGTGCTCGGCGGCCAGCAGCGGCGTCGACGAGCCGCCCGGCGTCCAGAACCGCAGGTTGTGCCCGGGCTGCATGCCGCCGGCCAGCTCGATCAGCTCGCGCAGGGTGATCCCCATCGAGCACTCGAACTGGCCCGGGTTGGCGATCCGGCCGGAGAGCGAGTAGATCATCGGGCCGGAGGACTTCTCCGTGCCCATGGTCTTCCACCAGTCCGCGCCGCCCAGCACGATGTACGGCACACTGGCGATGGTGCCGACGTTGTTGACCACGGTCGGGCTGGCGTACAGGCCGTGGGTCGCCGGGAACGGCGGGCGCAGCCGGGGCTGGCCCCGGAAGCCCTCCAGCGAGTCCAGCAGCGCGGTCTCCTCACCGCAGATGTACGCCCCGGCGCCGGAGTGCACCACCAGGTCGAGGTCGAAGCCGCTGCCCTGGATGTTCCGGCCGAGGTAGCCCTTGGCGTACGCCTCCTGCACGGCGTTGCGCAGCCGCCGCGCGGCGTGCACCGCCTCGCCCCGGATGTAGATGTAGGCCCGGTTGGCCCGGATCGCGTACGACGCGATGATCACGCCCTCGACCAGCGAGTGCGGGTCGTGCGTCATCAGCGGCAGGTCCTTGCAGGTGCCCGGCTCGCCCTCGTCGGCGTTGACCACCAGGTAGTGCGGCTTGCCGTCGCCCTGCGGGATGAACCCCCACTTGAGACCGGTGGGGAAGCCGGCGCCGCCGCGACCGCGCAGGCCGGAGTCCTTGATCAGCTGGATCAGGTCGTCCGGGTGCGCCCTGAGCGCCTTGCGCAGCGCCGCGTAGCCGTCGAGCTTCTCGTAGGTGCCGATCCGCCAGGCGTCCGGCGACAGCCAGCGCTTGGTCAGCACCGGCGTGAGCTTGGCCAACGTCTCCGGCCGAGGCGTGGTCACTTCTGGCCCCCCGTTTCGCTCGCGATCGCCGGGCTCGCGCCAGCGGCGCCCGACGACGCTTCCTTGAGGTTGCGCTGCTGCGCGCCGGCCTCGTCGCCAGCGGGCTTGCCGTCGCCGGCCGGCGGGTTGGCCGCCGCGCCGGCGGCCTCCGCCTCCTGCGCGTCGCGCGGCGCCGGGGCGGTGGTGTCCGCCGGGACCTTGGCGCCGTTGCCGTTCGGGGCGGGCTCCGACTTCGCGGCCTTCGCCTGCTCCGCGGCCTGGTCGGCCGCCGCCTTGCTCTTGATCGGGGTGTTCGGGTCGAAGCCGGGCACCGAGATGCCGTGCTGCTCGGCCAGGCGCAGGCCGCGCAGGGTCGGCTCGCCCGGCCCGCCGTCGGCGACCGCGCCCTCGCGCTCGTCGGCGAAGCCGGCGAGCTGCACCGCCATCTCCTTCAGGGTGCAGAGCCGGGCGCCCCGGGTCGGCATCGGCCGGCCGCCGGCGCGCAGCTCCTCGACCACCCCGAGCGCGCCCTGCGGGTCGACGCCGTCGAAGAAGTCGTAGTTGACGGTCATCACCGGGCCGTAGTCGCAGGCCGCGAGGCACTCGGCGTGCTCCAGGGTGATCTTCCCGTCGGCGGTGGTCTCGTCGTGCCCGACGCCCAGGTGCTCGGCGAGGGTGTCGTAGACCTCCTGGCCACCGAGCACGTTGCACATCGTGTTGGTGCAGACGCTGACCAGGTAGTCGCCGGTCGGCTTGCGCTTGTACATGGTGTAGAAGGTCGCCACGGCGCCGACCTGGGCCTTGTTCAGCCCGAGCACCTCGGCGCAGAACTCGACGCCGGCCGGGGAGACGTAGCCCTCCTCGGACTGCACCAGGTGCAGCAGCGGCAGCAACGCCGACCGGGACCGGTCGGCCGGGTAGCGGGCGATGATCTCCCGCGCCCGCTCGCGCGTCGCGTCAGTGAAAACACTCATCAGAGCCGCCTTCCGTTCGCGACTGTGGGACTCGCAAGCTCACTCCTCGCGCTCACCTGTCACACCCCCCCATGACGGGGTCCAGCGAGGCGCCACCGGCGATCACGTCGGCGATCAGGCCGCCCTCGGCCATCGCCGGGAGGGCCTGGAGGTTGACGAAGCTCGGCTCCCGGTAGTGCACCCGGTAGGGCCGGGTGCCGCCGTCGGAGACCGCGTGCACGCCCAGCTCGCCGCGGGGCGACTCGATGCCGACGTACACCTGGCCCGGCGGGACCCGGAAGCCCTCGGTGACGAGCTTGAAGTGGTGGATCAGCGACTCCATCGACTGACCCATGATCTTGGCGACGTGCTCCAGCGAGTTGCCCATGCCGTCCACGCCGATGGCCAGCTGCGCCGGCCAGGCGATCTTGCGGTCGGCCACCATCACCGGGCCCGGCTTCAACCGGTCCAGCGCCTGCTCGACCAGCTTGAGCGACTCCCGGATCTCGGCGAGCCGGACCTGGTAGCGACCCCAGACGTCGCCGTCCGGGTGGGTCGGGACGTCGAACTCGTACGTCTCGTACCCGCAGTACGGCATGGTCTTGCGCAGGTCCCAGGCCAGCCCGGCGGAGCGGAGCACCGGGCCGGTCACGCCGAGCGCGAGGCAGCCGGTCACGTCCAGCACCGCGACGTTCTTCGTCCGCTCGATCCAGATCGGCTGTCCGGAGAGGAGGTCCTCGTACTCCTTGAGCTTCTTCGGCATCATCTTCAGGAAGTCGCGGATCTTGGCGACCGCCTCGTCCGGCACGTCCTGCGCCACGCCGCCCGGGCGGACGTACGCGTGGTTCATCCGCAGGCCGGTGATGGTCTCGAAGATGTCGAGGATGTACTCCCGCTCGCGGAAGCCGTACAGCATGATCGAGATCGCGCCCAGCTCCATGCCGGTGGTGGCCAGCCAGACCAGGTGCGAGGAGATCCGGTTGAGCTCCATCATCAGGACCCGGATGGTGTTGGCCCGCTCGGTCACCTCGTCGGTGATGCCGAGCAGCTTCTCCACCGCCAGCGCGTACGCCGTCTCGTTGAACAGCGGGGCGAGGTAGTCCATCCGGGTCACGAAGGTCGAGCCCTGGACCCAGTTGCGGTATTCGAGGTTCTTCTCGATGCCGGTGTGCAGGTAGCCGACGACCGAGCGGGCCTCGCGGACCGTCTCGCCCTCCAGCTCCAGGATCAACCGGAGCACGCCGTGCGTGGACGGGTGCTGCGGACCCATGTTGACGACGATCCGCTCGTCGTTGATCGGGTCGGTGCCGGAGACGACCTGGTCCCAGTCCCCACCGGTGACGGTGAAGACCCTGCCCTCGGTGGTCTCGCGCTCGGTCGCGTAGTTGGACGTGGTCACTGGTAGGACCTCCTGCGGTCCGGCGGTGGAATTTCCGCGCCCTTGTACTCGACGGGCACGCCGCCGAGCGGGTAGTCCTTGCGCTGCGGGTGCCCCTCCCAGTCGTCCGGCATGAGGATCCGGGTGAGGTTGGGGTGGCCGTCGAAGACGATGCCGAACATGTCGTACGCCTCCCGCTCCTGCCAGTCGGCGGTCGGGTAGACAGCGGTGACGCTCGGCAGGTGCGGCTGCTCGGCGGAGACCGCGGCCTCCAGCCGGACCCGACGCCGGTAGGTCATCGAGGTGAGCTGGTAGACCACGTGCAGCCGCCGGTCGTCGGCGCCCAGGTAGTCCACACCGGAGACCGAGGAGCAGAGCTCGAAGCGGAGCGCCAGGTCGTCCCGCATCACCTGGCAGACCTCGGCGATCCGCTCCGGGCGGACGTGCAGGGTCAACTCGCCGCGGTCGACGACGACCTTCTCGATCGCCTCGCCGAAGCCCGGGTACGCCTCCTCCAGCGCGTCGCGGACCTCGTCGAAGTAGCCCCCGTACGGCCGGGGGGTCTCCTCGATCGGCGGGCGCGGGCGGACCAGGCCGCCGAAGCCGGAGACGTCACCGCTGCCGTGGATGCCGAACATGCCACGGCCGGCGGGGCTGGACGGCGGGTGCTCGGCCGGTGCGCCGCTGGTGGCGCCAGCCGGGGTGGTCGGCACCGGCACGCCGCCGTTCGCCTTGTTGTCAGGTGCGGTCACTTGGGGCCCCCGTGCGGCTGGAGGTGGTGCTGGGCGTTCATCCAGTTCTCGATCCGCAACTGCTCCTCGCGCCCCTCGCGGACGGCCTGCGTCCACTCGGCACGCCGGGCCTTGTCGTTGCGGTACGACGAGGGCATCGAGCCGTACGGCACGACGGGCACGTCACCGCGCTCCTGGCGGGCCTGGAGCATCTTGCGGCCGTTCGCGCCCAGCGGCTCGTACATGATCTTCTCGCGGAGCTTGAGGATCGCGTCGATGAGCATCTCGGGCCGGGGCGGGCAGCCGGGGAGGTACATGTCCACCGGCACGACGTGGTCGACGCCCTGGACGATCGCGTAGTTGTTGAACATGCCGCCGCTGCTGGCGCAGACGCCCATGGAGAGCACCCAGCGGGGCTCCGCCATCTGGTCGTAGATCTGCCGCAGCACCGGAGCCATCTTCTGGCTCACCCGGCCGGCCACGATCATCAGGTCGGCCTGGCGCGGCGAGGCCCGGAAGACCTCCATGCCCCAGCGGCCCATGTCGTAGTGCGGGCCACCGGCGGCCATCATCTCGATGGCGCAGCAGGCCAGGCCGAAGGTGGCGCCCCAGACGGACGACTTCCGCGACCAGTTGACCAGCTTCTCCACGGAGGTGAGCAGGACGCCGGCGGGGAGCTTCTCCTCGATGCCCATCTGACGTACCTCCCTCAGTCCCAGTCCAGGCCACCGCGCCGCCACACGTAGGCGTACGCGACGAAGACCGCGACGATGAACAGGACCATCTCCACGAAGCCGAAGATCGGCAGGGCGTCGAACGAGACCGCCCAGGGGTAGAGGAAGATGATCTCGATGTCGAAGACGATGAAGAGCATCGCCGTCAGGTAGAACTTGATCGGGAACCGGCCGCCGCCGACCGGCTGGGGGCTCGGCTCGATGCCGCACTCGTACGCCTCGAGCTTGGCCTTGTTGAAGCGCCGGGGACCGGCGAAGCGGGCGGCGGCCACGGAGAACAGCGAGAACCCCGCGGCGAGGGCGAACAGCCCGATGATCGGTGCGTAAGGCGAGAGCGACATCTTTTCTCCTGCTCGTCCTTCCCCTGCCCCTGGTGCTTGGCGGAAATCACACTATTCACGTCCCTCGCCGGGTCCGCCAGCGGGGGTCGGTCTCGCTCCCCGTCCAGGGCCGTCACCAGCCCGGACGGGTGGTCTAGACGGCTGGCGCCGCCTTCGTCATCGCGTTGATGACCCGGTCCATCGCGTCCCCGCCGCGCGGGTCGGTCAGGTTGGCCAGCAGCTTGAGCACGAAGCGCATCAGCGTCGGGTGCGGCATGCCGTGCCTGGTGGCGATCCGCATGATCTCCGGGCGGCCGATCAGCTTCACGAAGATCCCGCCGAGCCGGTAGTAGCCGCCGAACCGCGCCTTCAGCTCCGTCGGGTACGCCGCCAGCGCGCGCTCCCGTTCCGGGCCGGCCGGTCGGGCCAGCGCCTGGACCGCGACCTCCGCGGCCAGCTCGCCCGACTCCATCGCGTACGCGATGCCCTCGCCGTTGAACGGGTTGACCATGCCGCCGGAGTCGCCGACCAGCAACACGCCCCGCGTGTAGTGCGGGACCCGGTTGAAGCCCATCGGCAGCGCCGCGCCGAGGATCGGCCCCTCGGCGTTCGCCTCGTCGGTCATCCCCCAGTCCTCGGGGGTGTTGGCCAGCCAGTCGGTGAGCAGCCGGCGGTAGTTGGTCTTGCCGAAGGCCGAGGAGGAGTTGAGCACGCCCAGGCCGACGTTGACCCGGCCGTCACCGAGGCCGAAGATCCAGCCGTAGCCGGGCAGCAGGTTGTCGCCGCTGTCCTTGCTGCGCAGCTCCAGCCACGACTCCAGGTAGTTGTCGTCGTGCTTGGCCGGGGAGCGGTAGTAGCGCCGGACGGCCACGCCGATCGGCCGGTCCTCTCGCTTGGCCAGTCCGAGGGCGAGCGGGAAGCGGCCCGAGACGCCGTCCGCGGCGACCACCAGCGGCGCGTGGAAGGTGGCCGGCTCCTTGTCCGGGCCGACCTCGGCCTGCACGCCGGTCACCCGGTCGTCGGCGTCGAGCACCGGACCGACCACGTTCACGCCGGTGCGCAGCTTGGCGCCGGCGGCGACCGCGCGCCGGGCGAGCAGGTCGTCGAAGTCCAGCCGGGTGCGGACCAGGCCGTAGTTGGGGAAGCTGGCCAGGTCGGGCCAGTCCAGTTCGAGGCGTACCCCGCCGCCGATCACCCGCAGGCCCCTGTTGTGCAGCCAGCCGGCCTCGGGCGAGGTGTCCACGCCCATCCGGATGAGCTGCCGAACGGCGCGCGGGGTGAGCCCGTCGCCGCAGACCTTCTCCCGGGGGAACTCGGTCTTCTCCAGCAGCAGTACGCGCACGCCGTGCCGCGCCAGGTGGTACGCGGTCGCCGATCCGCCGGGACCGGCGCCCACGACGATCACGTCGGCGTCGTTCTCCACCGCGGTCATCTGCGCCTCCTCCCGCATGCTCGTGAAATGCTTCACAAGCCGATCGGGTTGGAGTCTATGACCGGAGTTACCCCCCTGCCGGATGAGGGGTACCTAACTTGCCGAAAACCCGCCGGACGGCGTCCACACCGAGGTCAGGGACGGGCCGGCGCGGCGTGGTCCAGACCGGCGTCGACCCGGATCGCCTCGGGCAGGTGGTCGCGCAGCGCCCCGCCGGCGGCGCGGTCCAGCGCGGCGAGCACCTCGGCGACAACCTGGCGGACGTCCGCGGGATCCGCGCCGGCCAACTCCTTGAGCTGCGCGATGAGTTCGGCGGCGTCGTCGTCGGTGGCCTCGCCCACCTGGTCTGGTCCCGTCATGGGGGCGAGCCTACGGGGCAAAGTGGACCAAAGGCGGACATTCACGAAACAAGGCGCGGTAACCGTATCGCGCCCGACCCCGCCGGCTCAGTCGCGGATCGCCCGGTGCAGCGCCACCACGCCGCCGGTCAGGTTGCGCCAGGCCACCCGGCCCCAACCGGCCGCGCCGACCCGTGCGGCGAGCGCCGCCTGCTCCGGCCAGGCCCGGATCGACTCGGCGAGGTAGACGTACGCGTCGGGATTGCTGGACACCGCGCGGGCCACCGCCGGCAGCGACCGCATCAGGTACGACAGGTAGACCGTACGGAAGGCGGGGTTGACCGGGGTGCTGAACTCGCACACCACCAGCCGGCCGCCCGGCTTCGTCACCCGGGCCAGCTCGCGCAGGGCGGCGTCGGTGTCGTTGACGTTGCGCAGCGCGAAGGAGATGGTCACCGCGTCGAAGCTGGCGTCGGCGAAGGGCAGCTTCAACGCGTCACCGGCCAGCAGCGGCACCCCTGGCCGGGTCCGCTTGCCGGCGTGCAGCATCCCCAGCGACAGGTCGGCGCCCACCGCGTACGCCCCGGACTGGGCCAGCTCCTCGGTCGAGACGCCGGTGCCCGCGCCCACGTCCAGCACCCGCTCCCCCGGCCGCAGGTCGAGCGCGGCCCGGGTCGCCTGCCGCCAGAACCGGTCCTGCCCGAAGGAGAGGACGGTGTTGGTCAGGTCGTAGCGGGCCGCCACGCCGTCGAACATCGCGGCGACCTCGTGCGGCTGCTTGTCCAGGCTGGCGCGCTGGCCCTGCGGGGTACGGCTCACCCCTCCACTCTGCCAGCCGGGCTCCGGCCGGCGGCCGCTGGGTCGGCCCGCCCCGGGTGGAAACAGTGGGGGCGGGATGGTCACCCATCCCGCCCCCACTGCCCTGCGTTATATGTGAACGGCCCTCCCGGGCCGATGGAGGACGTGCCCCCGGGCTGCCCACTTCCCGCCGCCCGGAATCCCGGAAGACAGCAGGTGCGTCGGCCGCACGTTAGCGGTCGCCGACGTGACCCGCCATCCCCGCACGCCGATCGTTTCCGAGCTGTGCCCGGCCACCACCAGGCGATTGTCCGGATCATCGGCCTTGTACCGGATGCCCGCCGGAACCCTCGTCCGAACGGCCGCCACGGATGCCCTTCCGACCGCCCTGGGCAGGACTTCCGGCCGGTCACCGCGCGCGGCGGGACCGGTCACGCGGCGTGGGGTGGGACGGTCACCCGCCTCAAGCCAGCAACGCGGCGGCGCCGAGCCGCGCCAGCGGTCGGTTACGGAAGATCATGAGTGACTGCCCCCGTGGGAAGAGCGGAAGGGTACGCCGCCGCACGTTAGCGGCCGTCGATGCCCTCTGCCACCCCGCGCCGACCCACGCCGCGCGGCATCCTCCCAGCGACAGGTGTGGATTGCCGGGGTTGAACACCTTTGCCACGACCGCCGCGAGGCGACCTTCCACCGAACGGTCACCACGACCGCCGACCGGGCGGCGACCTGCTCGCCGAATCAGCGGGCGTCGACCAGCGGCAGTGACTTCCCGGCACCGCCACCCGGCATGGCGATCGACGAGAAGTGCGAGACCACCCGCTCGTCGGTCGGGTCGTCCGCCGCGGTGTGGTGCACCGCGAGGCGGTGGTAGAGGGTGTCCCGCTGCGCGGGGATCCGGCCCGCCGAGCGGATCATGCCGATCAGCTCGTGCAGGTTGGAGCGGTGCCGCGCGCCGGCCGAGGAGATGACGTTCTCCTCCAGCATGATCGAGCCCAGGTCGTCCACGCCCATGTGCAGCGCGAGCTGGCCGACATCCTTGCCGGTGGTCAGCCAGGACGCCTGCAGGTGCGGCACGGTCTCGAAGAAGAGCCGGGAGACCGCGACCAGCCGCAGGTACTCCAGGGTGGTCGCCTGGGTACGGCCCTTGAGGTGGTTGTTCTCCGGCTGGTACGTCCACGGGATGAACGCCCGGAAGCCCTGGGTGCGGTCCTGCACGTCGCGGATCATCCGCAGGTGCTCGATCCGCTCGGCGTTGGTCTCGCCGGTGCCCATCATCATCGTCGCGGTCGACTCGACGCCCTGCCGATGGGCCAGCTCCATGACCTCCAGCCAGCGCTCGCCGGACTCCTTGAGCGGCGCGATCGCCTTGCGCGGCCGCTCGGGCAGCATCTCCGCGCCGGCGCCGGCGATCGAGTCCAGCCCGGCCGCCTTGATCCGGGCGATGGCCTCGTCCAGGCTCACGCCGGAGACCTTCGCCATGTGCAGGATCTCGCTCGGCCCGATCGAGTGGATGGCGAGCTGCGGGTACGCCTGCTTGACCGAGGAGAAGAGCTCCTCGTAGTACTCGACGCCGTAGTCCGGGTGGTGGCCACCCTGGAGCATCACCTGGGTGGCGCCCAACTCGACCGCCTCGCCGCACCGGCGCAGGATCTCCTCGGTCGGGTGGGTCCAGCCCTCCTTGTGCTTGGGGGCCCGGTAGAACGCGCAGAACTTGCACGCCGTCACGCAGACGTTGGTGTAGTTGATGTTGCGGTCGATCAGGTACGTGACGATGTTGTCCGGGTAGCGCCGTCGGCGTACCGCGTCCGCCGCCTCGCCGAGCGCGTGGAAGGGCGCCTCGGTGTAGAGCAGCAGGGCCTCCTCGGGCGAGATCCGCCCGCCGTCCGCGCCGCGCTGCAGGATGTCGTCGATCTCCCGGCTCACCGTCACGCCCCCGAGCCTACGTCGCCCCTCTCGACCCCGGCACGCCACTCCGCCTCCGGTGACGCGCGCCCCACGACCGCGTTCAGGCCATGCCCGGGCTCGCGACAGGAAGGCCGGCACTCTTCGCCGCGGTCAAGAGGCGACGGTCGTAGGTGACGAACGCAGCGAAGTCCGCGCCGGCCTGGGCAGCCAGTATCTGCGCCGTGGCGAGGTGGATGGCATCCAGGCTGCGCAACAACGGATCGGGATAGGCACCCGCGGCCGCCCGGACGGCGCCGTCGATCTCGACGCGGTACAGCCGGGCCAGCACCGTGGGGACGCCGACCAGCGCCTGCGGCGCGGCGCGACGAAGGGCTCGCGGCACCTCCACCTCGACGAGCGCCGACGAGACCAGCGACACGCCCGACCGGTCGTTGAGCCAGGTGACCAGCTCGTCGGTCTCCTGCTCCCGGCGGAGAAGCTTGATGACCGCCGCCGAGTCCAGGTAGATCACCAGCGCTCTTCCTCCCGCGAAGCGGCAAGGGCAGCCGCGACGTCGACCGTGGGGTCACCGAGGATCGGCGGCAGCGGCAGCGGCCCCGTCGAGGTCGGCGCGGTCGCGCGGCCCTCGGTGACCAGCCGGCCGAGGAGCGCATCCCCGGCCACGACCGGAACGAGGCGGGCGATCGGCTTCCCCCGGTCGGTCACCTCGACCGTCTCGCCGGCACGCACCCGGGCCAGGACCCTGCTGGTGTGCTGGTTCAGCTCTCGAACCGCGATCTGCTCCATCGGGCAAGTGTAGAACGAAGCGTTCTACACGTCACGCGTCGTAGTCGACGGTGAGCTGGTCGGTGGTCGGGCTGGACTGGCAGGTGAGGACGTACCCGGCGGCGATCTCGTCGGGCTCCAGGGCGTAGTTGCGGGCCATCGTGACCGCCCCGTCGACGACCTTCGCCTTGCAGGTCGAGCAGACGCCGCCCTTGCAGGCGTACGGCAGCTCGCCGCGGACCTTGAGCGCCGCGTCCAGCACCCGCTCGTCGCGCCCCATCGTGAAGCGGGACGACCGGCCGTCCAGCAGGATCGTCACCTCCGCCCCCGCGCCGGGCTCGTCACCGGGACGGCGCACCGGCTCCGGCGGGGCGTCGACGTGGAACAGCTCGGTGTGCACCGCCGACTCCGGCAGGCCACGGCCGGTCAGCAGCTCGCGGGCGGCCACCACCAGGCCGTACGGGCCGCAGAGGAACCACTCCTCGATGGTGTCGCCCGGCACGATGCTCTCCAGCAGCCGGCCCAGCCGCTCGGCGTCGATCCGCCCCGACAACAGCGGCGACTCGCCCAGCTCGCGGGAGAGCACGTGCACCAGGTGCAGCCGGGTCGGGTAGCGGTCCTTCAGGTCGGCCAGCTCCTCGGCGAACATCACCGTGTTGGCCGTGCGGTTGCCGTACACCAGGGTGAAGGTGCTGGCCGGCTCGACGGCCAGCGCGGTCGCGACCAGCGAGAGCACCGGGGTGATGCCGGAACCGGCGACCACCGCGCCGTAGTGCCGGACCCGGTCTGGCGCGAACGCCGTGGTGAAGTGCCCCAGCGGGGGCAGCACCTCGACGGTGTCGCCGCGGCGCAGCGCGCCGCAGGCGAACGCGGAGAACGCGCCGTCGGGGATCTCCCGCACGCCGATCCGCAACCGGCCGTGCCGGGCCAGATCGTCGGGGGTGGAGCAGATCGAGTACGACCGCCGCACGTCCGCGCCGTCCGCACCCACCCGGCGCACGGTGAGATGCTGGCCGGCGGAGAACACGAAGGTCTCCCGCAGCTCCTCGGGCACGACGAAGGTGATCGCCACGGAATCGTCGGTGAGCCGGTCGACGGCGGCGACGTCCAGCGGGTGGAAGGACGGTCGGCGACGGACCGGTCGGGTGATGGTGACAGTCACAGCGCCTTCAGGTGGTCGAAGGGTTCGGAGCAGGAGCGGCAGCGCCAGAGGGCCTTGCACGCGGTGGAGCCGAACCGGCTGACCTGCTCGGTCTCCGGGGAGCCGCAGCGCGGGCAGCGGACGGCGAGGGTCAGCGGCACCACGGTCGCGGTCCGGGCCGGGACGGGCGGGGCGATGCCGGCGGCGGCCAGCTTGGCCCGCCCGCGCTCGGAGATCCAGTCGGTGCTCCAGGCCGGGCTGTAGACCGTGCGGACCTCGGAATCGGCGTGGCCGGCGGCGGCGAGGGCCCGGCGGATGTCCGCCCGGATCACGTCCATCGCCGGGCAGCCGGTGTAGGTGGGGGTGATGGTGACGACGACCCGACCGGTGGCCGGATCCTCGTCGACCGCCCGCAGGATGCCGAGCTCGTCGATGGTGATGACCCGGATCTCCGGATCCACCACCGCCGCCACGGCCTCCCTTGGACTCACCAGGTCGCCCCGGGGTGGGCCCGGTGCAGCACCTGCATCTCGGCGAGCAGGTACGACAGGTCCTCGGTGTGCACGCCGTCGCGCCCGCCGGCCGGCGCCCAGCCGGTCTGCGGCCGGGTCAGCGTCGCCTCGTCGAGCACGGCGGAGACGCACGTGTCGAAGTCGGCCCGCAGGGTGGCCGGGTCGACCGGCGCCGCCCGGTCCGCCGCGAACAGCTCGTGGTGGTACGGCCAGACCTGCTCCAGCGCGGCCTGGGCCCGCCGGTGCGACTCCTCGGTGCCGTCGCCGAGCCGCTTCACCCAGAGCGAGCTGTGGTCCAGGTGGTACGCGGACTCCTTGCGCGCCTTGGCGCCGATCGCGGCCAGCCGCTCGTCGGCGCAACCGGCCAGCGCGGTGTAGAGCGGCAGCTGGTACGCCGAGAGCAGCAGCAGCTTCACCATGGTCACCGCGAAGTCGCCGTTGGGCAGCTCCACCAGGAGGCAGTTGCGGAACTCGCGGTCGTCGCGCAGGTACGCCAGCGCGTCCTCGTCCCGGCCGGCGCCCTCCAGCTCGCCCGCGTACGACAGCAGCAGACGGGCCGCACCGAGCTGGTCGAGGGCGATGTTGGCCAGCGCGACGTCCTCCTCCATCTCCGGCGCGCGGGTGGCCCACTCGCCGAGCCGCTGCGCGGCGACCAGCGCGTCGTCGGCGAGCGCGAGGACGAAGTCGAAGGGGCCGTTCACAGGTGTGCCACCCCGTCCGGCACCTCGTAGAAGGTGGGGTGGCGGTAGACCTTGTCGGCGGCCGGGTCGAAGAAGGCGTCCTTCTCGTCGGGGCTGGACGCGGTGATGGCGCTCGCCGGCACCACCCAGATCGACACCCCCTCCTGGCGGCGGGTGTAGAGATCCCGGGCGTTGTGCAGGGCCAGCTCGGCGTCGGGGGCGTGCAGGCTGCCGACGTGGGTGTGCGACAGCCCGCGCCGGGCCCGGACGAAGACCTCCCACAGAGGCGAAGGCTCCTTGACGCTGAGCTGCTCGGTTCGCTCGCTGCGCTCGCTCACGCGGCCACCTTCTCCTTCTCCTGCGCCCGCTTGGCGGCGTACGCCGCGGCGGCCTCGCGTACCCAGGCGCCCTCGTCGTGGGCGCGGCGGCGGTGTTCCATCCGCTGCCGGTTGCACGGGCCCTCGCCCTTGATCACCCGCATCAGCTCGTCGTAGTCCGGCTGGGTGTAGTCGTACGACTGCCGCTCGTCGTTCCAGCGCAGGTCCGGGTCGGGCAGGGTGAGGCCGAGGATCTCGGCCTGCTGCACGCACATGTCCACGAAACGCTGGCGCAGGTCGTCGTTGGAGAAGCGCTTGATCTTCCAGGCCATCGACTGCGCGGAGTGGGTCGAGTCTCCGTCCGGCGGGCCGAACATCGCCAGTGACGGGTACCACCAGCGGTCGACGGCGTCCTGGGCCATCGCCTTCTGCGCCGGGGTGCCGTGCGCCAGCATGTGCAGGATCTCGTAGCCCTGCCGCTGGTGGAACGACTCCTCCTTGCAGACCCGGATCATCGCCCGGGCGTAGGGCCCGTACGAACAGCGGCAGAGCGGGACCTGGTTGACGATCGCGGCGCCGTCCACCAGCCAGCCGATGGCGCCGACGTCGGCCCAGGTCAGCGTGGGGTAGTTGAAGATCGAGCTGTACTTCTGCCGCCCGTCGAGGAGGAGCTGGACCAGCTCGTCCCGGCTCACGCCCAGGGTCTCCGCGGCGGCGTACAGGTAGAGGCCGTGGCCGGCCTCGTCCTGCACCTTGGCCAGCAGGATCGCCTTGCGCTTGAGCGACGGGGCCCGGCTGATCCAGTTCCCCTCGGGCTGCATGCCGATGATCTCGGAGTGCGCGTGCTGGGCGATCTGCCGGATCAGCGTCTTGCGGTACGCCTCGGGCATCCAGTCGCGTGGCTCGATCTTCTGGTCCGCGTCGACGACCTCGGCGAAGTAGGCCGCCAGGTCCGCACCGGGCTCCGGGGCGCCGCGCCGACCGCGCGCCGCCGCCTCGCGCAGCGCCGCCTCGGCCGCCTCGACCTGACCGAGCAGGTCACCACCGGGAGCGTCCCCCTCGGCGGCGAAGTCGTTGCCATACATGGCCCAAGTGTTACAGCTCGCCCCCGCCGGCACCAGTGGGTGTAACAGGATTCCGAGAGGGTTCCGCGTCACGGGACAGCCGCTCCCGGTCGACACCTGGACCTGGCTGCGGTTATGACTTGCGTCACTCGGCAAAGATGAATCCTCCCAAGCGCGGCATACCGGCTGTTTATCCCGGCTTAACGGCAAGTTGCCGGGCGTCGGGTTCTGGCGAGTCGCCGGTCCGGACGTAGACTTCCCCCCGGTCACACCGATCGGCTGCTGACGATCGCCACCAAGACGACGGCCATCCCCCGGCCTCGGCGATCGAGCCGACCCATGCGGAAACAGCCGGCCCCCCGGCCCTGACATCTGGAGCTCACCCACTCATGCGATCTCGCGTGATCATGGTGCTCGCCGTCCTGGCGGTCCTGCTCGGCGCCGGCCTGCTGGTGCCCACCGCGTACGCGAAGTTCGCCGGCGACGGCGGCGGGCTCGGCGGCATCGGTGGCGGCGCGGTGGAGCAGGTCCCCGCCCCCGCGCCCACCCCGCCCCCGCCGCCGACGCTGGCCGCCGGGCCGGTCTCGGTGAACTTCAAGGGCGAGTTCTTCGGCTGGGCCCTGATGGACCGGCAGACCGGCGACATCTCCGGCTCGAAGAACATGGCCTCGACCAGCTCGACCGAGTCGATGCTCAAGGCCTGGATCGTCTCCGACTACCTGCGCCAGCTCGGCGACAAGGAGCCGTCGGCGGCCCTCAAGAAAGCCGCGAGCCTGGCGATCCGGGACAGCAACGACACCGCCGCGAACCAGGTCTACGCCGCGGCGGGGGGCTCCTACAAGGTGCCGGCGGGCGGTCAGCCGGGCCCCGTGATCAAGCGGGCGATCAGCATCTGCGGCCTCACCGACACCAAGCGCGGCAATGTGCCCACGTACGAGGGCTGGTGGAGCTTCACCCGGATGTCCCCCCGGGACGCCGTCCGGCTCGGCGACTGCATCGCCGACGGCAAGGCGGCCGGCCCGAAGTGGACCAAGTGGGTGCTGGACGAGATGAGCAAGGTCCGCGGCAGCGTGAAGGACCAGCAGGCCAGGTCCGGCGGCGGCAAGTGGGGCATCGTCGACGGCCTGCCCGCCGAGATCAAGGCGCAGGGCCCGGTCAGCATCAAGAACGGCTGGACCCCCCTCAACTACGACGGCAACTGGCACGTCAGCTGCCTCGCCGTCACCGAAAAGTGGAGCCTCGCGGTGATGCTGCGCTACCCGCAGAGCAGCAAGCTGGAGTACGGCGCGAAGGTCTGCGCCAGCGTCGCCACCCAGTTGGTCACGCCGCAGCCCGGCGCGGCGCTGAAGGTGCCGCAGCAGCCGGTCGGGAAGCTCTGATGGCCGGCAACCGCCGCGGAGACCGGCGGGACGCGGGGCCATTGAAGCTCGCCGCCTTCGCCGCCATCCTGATCGGCCTGGTGCTGGTGTCGCTGCGGCTGCTGCCCGGCTCGCCGCTGGCGTCGGCCGCCGCGTTGCACTGGGGCGAGCCGACCACGCCGGACCGCTCCACCGGCGAGCCCACCGACCGCAGCAGCCGCCCGAAGCCGTCCCCGTCCCCGTCCCCGACGCCGTCGCTGGAGCCGCTGCCGTTCCAGGACAAGCAGATCGACCTGGACATCAAGGGCTGGTACGCCTGGAGCGTCCTGGACACCCGGACCGGGAAGATCATCGGCTCGGAGAACATGGACGAGACCAGCACCACCGCCTCGCTGATCAAGTCCTGGATCGTCGCCGACTACCTGCGCAAGGCCGCCGAGTCCGGGCAGACGCCGAGCAACACCAAGCTCGCCGACGCCACCCGGATCATCCGGGACAGCGACAACACCCGAGCCGAGCAGTTCTACAACAGCGTCGGCCGGTCCGCGTCGATCAAGCGGCTGATCTCCATCTGCGACACCACCGACAGCAGCCCGGCCGCCGACGGCGGCTGGAGCCGGACCAACCTCTCCCCCCGGGACACCGCCCGGCTCGGCGCGTGCATCGCCGACGGTCGCGCGGCGGGCCCGAAGTGGACCAAGTGGCTGCTCAACGAGATGCGGCTGGTGCGCGGCGCGGGCGACTTCGGCATCCGCAAGGCGTTCCCGGCCGCCGAGCAGAAGACCATCGCCATCAAGAACGGCTGGATCGACCGGACCAGGGAGCAGGAGATGCACATCAACTGCCTGGCCATCGGCGACAACTGGACGATGGGCGTGATGGTCCGCTACCCGATCGGCATGGGCTACGAGTACGGCATGAAGAACTGCCAGAAGATCACCGAGGCGGTGCTCCGCCCGGCCAACTGAGCCGAGCGGCGTCCGCCGGTCAGCCGGCGAAGAACTCGGGACCGCCGTCCGGCAGCGCCGGGGCCTCGCCGATCGCCGCGGCCCGCCGGGCGAACTCCCGCAGCCCGGCCACCTGCCGCCCCCCGAGGGAGAAGTCGAGGGTACGGAAGTACGTGGCGAGCGTCGCCGCGTCGAACGGCTCCCAGCGGGCGGCCGCCTCGGCCACCTGGTCCAGCTCGGCCAGGCAGAGGTCACGGGAGCGCAGGAACGCCTCGTGCACCTCCTTGACCATGCCGGGGTGGGCGGCGGCGAAGTCGCGGCGTACCGCCCAGACGGCGAAGACCATCGGCAGCCCGGTCCACTCCCGCCAGGCCTGGCCGAGGTCGGTGACCTCCAGCCCACGGCGCGGCGCCTCGTAGAGCGCGCGCAACGCCACGTCGCCGATGAGCACGCCCGCGTCGGCCTCCAGCAGCATCTGGGTCAGGTCCGGCGGGCAGCGGAAGTACTCGGGCCGGACGCCGTACCGCTCGCCGAGCAGGAGCTGCGCGAGGAGCACGCCGGTACGCGAGGTGGAGCCGAGGGCGACCCGGCCGCCGTCCAGCTCGCTCAGCGGCTTCGTGGAGACCACGTTGACCGAGAGCACCGGCCCGTCGCTGCCCACCGCCAGGTCGGGCAGGAGCAGCAGCTCGTCGGCGTGCCGCAGGTACTCCACGTGCGAGATGGGCCCGATGTCCAGGTCACCGGCGACCAGCGCGGCGCTCAGCCGGTCCGGCGAGTCCTTGTGCAGGTCGACGTCGAGCAGCGCGCCGGAGCGCATCAGCCCCCAGTAGATGGGCAGACAGTTGAGGAACTGGATGTGTCCGACCCGGGGGCGGGCCACGCGTTCAGCCATGACCCGACCGTATCCCCGTGCCCCGCGGCCTGTTCAGCGGCCCGGCCCCGGAGTGGCCAACTCCGCATCCACCACCGGTCCGCCGCCTCCGCCGCATCCGCCGTCCCCCGGCCGGCCACCGGCCCCGGCGTCCCCGGCGAGCCGGGACCCGGGTCCGTCGAGGGTCGCGGCCACCCCCGCAGGCTCGGCCGGCGCCGCGGACCCGGATGCCGCCGCAGGCTCGCCC